>DADI01000069.1:10685-10950 GCA_002494975.1 Euryarchaeota archaeon UBA556 | reverse complement strand
AGTGCTTGTGGTGGGCACGCTTCAAATGGAACCCAACCTAACGTAACATTACCCTGATTCTGATTGGTTTGCATTTGTACTTCTACCCAAGTAGTAAAATCACTTCCGTAAACCTCGTATGATTTACCATTCCATTCGCCACCTGAGAATCCAGTGACTTTTCTAGATGCGAAACCAGCATGCCGAAGCATAACTGCAAAAACTGTTGCGAATTGATCACAACTACCTTCATTAGTATTGTTCAAGATGACATAAGTAAGATCAC
>DADI01000069.1:10125-10493 GCA_002494975.1 Euryarchaeota archaeon UBA556 | reverse complement strand
GAACTAATGAATACAGAATCTACTGTTGCTTGATCTACTAATACATCTCTAGTATAATTGGAAAAATTTAATCCAGCACTGAAGTCACTCCAAGAAGTCCAATTGACTGTATTGTAGGGTACAATTAATTCATCACCTGGCTGTATTCCACTACCCATATATTCTATGACCCAGTCATCAAGTTCAGAGTCATTCCAAAAAGAAATATGAGAAACGCCTTGGGTAAATCCATTTTCATTGCTATCTCCCACTGGTCTATAACCTACAAGACTTGTATTTACACCGAAAGAAATACCAGTATATGTGTCGTATGTGTGCCATCTCCAGTATCTAAGCAAACCTAGGTCTACGCTAGTACTATTAGTAGC
>DADI01000069.1:1408-9957 GCA_002494975.1 Euryarchaeota archaeon UBA556 | reverse complement strand
GGATTGAGATCATCCGCAGAATTATTCTGAGGGTTTGTTCCATCGAGATACTCTTGACCATCAGTTACACCACCATCATCGGTATCTGCATCATCCCATAGAGTGAAGTAAGTATCAGTAGTCCCATTTCCTCCAAAACCAAAGATTAAATCACAACCAGTAGAATTCTCGAAATAATTGTTCAAACCATCTTCGTCGGTATCTAGGAGATTGCTGCAAGGATTAGTAGGGTCGGTCTCATTGAATATTTCTGTTAGATCATCTACTCCATCGCCATCAGTATCAAACAGGCTTGGATCAGTAGCATAACCCCACGTAGCTAGAATTTCTTCCCAGTCAGCCAAGCCATCACCATCTGAATCAAGGAAATCATCATCACAGTGTGGTTCGCTGAGAGGTACGGAGGTGTCCCAGCACCAGGAGTTATTTGAAAATAAAATTGCAACGGTTGTTGCAGGCATTGGCACATCTACGTCAGTTAAGGTATCGAGATTTACTGATGAGTAACGGAAACCTACTGTGCTTCCATTACTCAACTCAAAGTATGCCATCGGCTTAAGTCCAGCATTTGGAGATAATTCTTCTCTCCAATCCGAGGGAGATAAATCAAGATCCAATGAAGAATTTAATTGAATGGTTGATGAAGCAGGGTTCCAATTAACTACTGATTTAACTATGATTATTTCACTGACGCATGGGTCTGTTTGATGACCTATAGCAGATTCATCGCCATCATTAACTCCACCTCCGTCAGTATCAGCAACATCCCATTTGGTACAAGTCAAATTTTCCTCCCAATTATCAATACCATCGCCATCAAAGTCACCTTGATCTTCAACACGGGTTGGATCTGTTTCGTTAGCATCAACAATGCCATTGCCATTAATATCCTCTTCACCATCATCAAACTGATCGCCATCAGTATTGTTATTCCTTGGATCAGAAGCCTGTGCAGGATCACCATATGCCCCATTTACTTCAACACCATCATTAACGCCATCTCCATCTGTATCGATAGCAGTTGGATCCGTTAGCAAAATTAATGCTTCGTAAGAGTCATTCAGCCCATCGCCATCAGTATCGTTATTCTGAGGATCCGTTTGGGTTATTGAGTCGACTTCGGCAGTGAATATCGCACAACCTCCAGGACCCAATCCTAGAACGGGATTACAGGGAGATTCTGTAGCAGTCATGTTTTCTGGACCAGGGCGGAAATATTGAGTCGGAGGAGTTGTCGAACCATTTCTTGTACCCCAAGTAGGATTAACATATTCATATAAATTGATTAATCCATCTCCATCTGGGTCACCATAAGTTCCATCTAAATTTGAAGCAGAAGTTGGATCTAAACCATTTGCGACTTCCCAACCATCAGGCATACCGTCACCATCTGTATCCCAACCATCTGGATCTTCGTCTATTTGGCCATCACCGTCATCATCATCACTTGAACAGTCTGCATCTCCATCACCATCGGGGTCGAAGTTATCCACTAAGCCATCTTTATCATCGTCGAAAGTATTGAAACAAATATTTCCTACTGGATCTTCATCAGCACCATCTGAACCTGTGCCCTGTGAAAATTGCATAGCGCTTTCTTCATCCCAATTCCTAACAGGCACAGTGCCATTCCACCAAACACCATTATCCAAAACATTTGCAGTGGATAAATCATCCCAACCTGTTGGCATACCATACAAGTACTCATTTAGATTAGTATAAGCATCAGAATCAGGGTCACCTACTGATCCATTAATTCCAGAAGGAGATAACGGATCTAATCCATATTGCCATTCCCACCCATCAGGGAGGCCGTCGTTGTCACTATCCCAATCCTGTGGTTGTGTATTGATTATGAATTCTAGACCGTATGTCAATCCGTCTCCATCGTCATCACTAGTAGCAAGGGCTTCCCAGCTCCCAAACTCAATAGCAGAATAAGAAGCCAGTAGCATAATTGAAGTGAATAAAATCGCTGAGCGACGTTTGCGGAGTAATATTCTATCAGTAAAATTAACAGATACAACCCGCAAACTACTCCTCTCCAATACCTGTGGCGTTTAATGGGGGTCTTAAGAAGAATGGAGCGTAGTTCGGACGACTAAAATAGAAAATTCAGACTAGTTCGATATCGTCGTCATCATAACGATCAGAATCATAGGACTCTTCAACCGCCTCTACAGGTTCAGAAATTGACCCCATGTCGTCATCTTCGTCATCAGATTCATCCTTATTCATAGAATCAATTAATGCCATGTGACTCGCCCATCTACGGCGATTCATGTTGCTCTGAATTCCAGCAATGATCAACAAAACGCCCACGAGTAGCATGATCAAAGTTAGCGGCCTTGGATGACTCAGTTCATTGACAATTATGTCTACCACATTACCTAAATCTACTGTCATTTGGACTGTCTGCTTAGCAGTATATTCATCACCCCAACTCTGGCTTGTATCTAAAGTTCCGTCGATAACATAAGCAAGAGGCATTGCAGTAACTAAAACAGGAACTTTATCACCATTATTCGCATCAGAAGGGACTGTTACTTTCAGATTGAAACTCACTTCTTCAAATGCGGCTAATTGAATGAAAGTTGAGCCTGAAGGGCCCTCAATAGAAACTTCCCAACCGGGTTCATCAACTTCAGCATCAAGAAGAATTGTCATTTCAGTATTCCCATCGTTTTGTACTTTCATTTGGATAGAATAATCCTCGCCAGGGAGTAGTTTTCTATCTGCAGTAACCTGAACAATCTCTAAATTAGGGGAATCAGGACCAATTTCAAATGTCATAGGTAAATCAAAATATCGTGGTTCGGAATCCTCTGTATCCTCTATTATCCTAAGGTAAATAGTATGATTACCTTGCACGACCTGAGTTGTCAGTGTCACAGTTACGTCGACTTCAACGAATCCCCCAGGACTTAATGAAACACGAGGGACAGCTTCTTGATTACCATCTTCGATTCTAAACTGCCACTGCCCATATCTAGAATCAATATCGAGATTTTCTTCTAAAGTAGCAGGGTTTTGAATTCGCCACCAAAGCGCCGTATCACCTGAATTAGCACTACTAATTATTCTAGCACGTAAATCAACAACTGCATTATCGTCACCAGGGGAGCATTGAGATACTTCTATCTGCCCAAGAGGAGAACCGTCGCAATCATAAGTAACTTCAGCCCTTATTCCAAAGGTTCTCTGTATAGTGAACAATACAGTACTCCTTAGAGATGAATTTCCGGAACTAGTTACTTCAATTTCAATTAATCCTAAATCATCATCAGCACGATCATTAGATGGCTTGATATTAAGTAACAATACTTGCGTATCATGACGTTCCAAATAAGAAGAATGGAATGTACCATCACCTACGTCTTCGAGAATTCTTTCTCCTGTATTGTTATCATAGACTTGAATGATTGATTTAGAACGTTTTAGAACATCTATTCGGAATTCATCGGCATCAAAACCAGTATTAAAAATTTCAAGTAAAAAGGGCGTAAATTCCCCATACTCTACATACCTTGGTATTGTGTAGTCAACACTATCTGGCCTAGTAGAGTTGGCAATTGGAAGACCATGTTCTTCATCCCAAACAGAGACAGCAGGGGGTTGGAAAACACCTATTTTTTCTAAAATAATGTTAAAAGTTTCTTGGTGAACTACTGTTTGGACACCTTCTACCTCGGCCTCTGCGACTGCTCTAATGTCAATACTACTTGGGGTACCAGTCAGATCATCAGGAGCTTGTAAGGTTAAGATTGGATTTAGTATATCCCCTCCGGCATCTAATGAATATAGACTAGAGTCTGAATCAAACTCTACCAACCAAGAACTACCCAAATTAGTCATTACTTCGAGTTCGACTAACATAGACTTAGTTGAATCACCCCTATGAACTAATTGCAAAGGAATAGGAGTGATTTCACCAGGTGCTATATATTCAGTTTGTCTATCTAGACCATGATTAATGGAAACTCCAAATTGACGCATTTCAACAGGTTCATGATCAATTAATACTAAATTACCCTGAATGTCAGTAACTTCTAACTCAACTGAATATTCGCCAGACGGCACTCCTCCTGGATAAGTCCATGAATAATGCCCGAATATACCTTCATTTGTATCATCGATATCAGGGTCATCATTACTTATTTCTCTATCTATCCGATAGATGCCTTGGGAATCACGGAGTAATAACCTTACACTATCAATGTCATATCTTCCAAATGCACTTTTGACGTCAAATGTAAACTGCATTGATCTTTGATCGATTATATCATTAGGGTACCATTCTAACTCAGGACCTTCTGAAATCTCGCCCCCATCTCTCTGTAATACCACTATGCTATTCGAAATGGCATTGGTCTCAACTTCTATTTCTGAATGGCGAGTCGCCTCGCCATCTATCTCGTTCCAAGCAACTTCAGCCGTACATGTACTACCGAACGGGCTACCACTGCTGTCACAACCGGACATCTCTGCAGAAATTGTTACTTCAATAGTCTCATCTTCAAGCACCATAAATGAGCTACTAGAACCGATATCAATTTCAAACTCCTCATGATCAAAGTTACAACTATTTCCAATTCCAGTATTGCAGGCATCAGTACTCCATTCCGCCTGCCCTATTGATGAACCACCGGCTCTAATATTAATCGTCCACTCAACTGATGAACCACTTGGCCCTACTGCTTTCAAAAATAGATCTAAAGGCAAGTAATAACTACCTGAACTAGAACCTTGATTGGGTCTACCAAATATTTCAATCGAAGATAACAACTCTTGACTGATAAATTCTATTGTTTCATCCAGAGCGCTCGATGTTTCTTGGCCTCCTGAATCAGGAATCTTTGTTGTAATCAAACCGTCGCCGTCAGTAGTGGAGTCGGCTGATGCTAAATATAGTGTGTAAAGTTCAATAGGCGCATCGACATTATTGCGTTCAGAATATGTTTCTTCGAGCTCCGAACCGTAAGTTTGACCCGAATAAATAGGCGCCATCATTAATAACGCTAAGAATAGAGCAATTTGCGCGGTTTTGACGCGCCGTTGAACATTCCTTGACTCTTGCACGGTTCTCGGCTGTTCACAGGGTGTTAAAGAGTTCTCATCATAAGTTCCGGCCAAGCATCTATTTTCGGGACATTTTAGAGCCGCGCGATTCAAGACTAAGTTCCTACGCCCGAGGGCCGCAGGGGTACCCGAGTGGTCAAAGGGGCCGGACTTAAGCTCCGGTGGTAAGACCTTCGTGGGTTCGAATCCCACCCCCTGCACCATTTGAATAAAATCTGCGTTAATTATTTGGTTTTAGTCATAGAACAACCAAGCCTTCCATCTCCATCTAAAATGTCAAGTTTTGTTATGACTACAGACGCAGCCTTAACACTTTCAGGCTCAGAAATAGAATTAATTAGGTGATTAGCAAGAGATTCTAAGAGAGAAAACCTACCAAGAGATAGAACCTCTTCTAATGAATCAAGTAAATATTCATAATTTAACACATCCTCAATTGCATCATTTTCAGGATTTTTGACTCCAGAAATCAATACATAAATATCAAATCTTACTCGTTGAGGGTTGCCGATTTCATAGTCATGAACGCCAATATCTACATCCCTAACTATATCTTCCAAAAATAATGTAGTCACCCCCTTGTAAGAAGATAATAAATTTGTTATAGCATCTGTATGCGAGGTCATAAAATCACTCTGTTTCAAAAACAACATCCCTAGATCGAGAGAGGAACCTTTCCCCTGAATCTACATAAATCACTTGCCCGGTAACCGCCCTTGCCGTCATCAAGTAACATACGGCCTCTGCAATATCTTCGGGTGAAGGGCCGAATCCAAGAGGCGATCCTGATTGTGCTTTCGAAAAACCTTCATTTGTTTGTAAATCACTAACGAGAGTATGACCTGGAGCAACTGCATTGATTCTTACATTTGGAGCCAAACCACGAGATAAAGAATCTGTTAAGCCAAGCATTACGTATTTGGAAGCAGTATAAGATAAATAATCAGGATTAGGATTAGATAACTTTTGATCTAAGATATTGACGACTGAGGCATTACTTCCATCATTTAATGATTCATACATTTCACGGATGAGTAAAATTGGCACTTTAGCATTCACATTCATATGATTGTCCCATGAATCCGAAGATAGTGAGCTTATATCGTCGTGGATAAAAACTGAGGCATTATTTATAATTCCCGAAACTTCGCCAAAGTTTTTGATTGCTGATTGGACTAATTTCTTCGCACTAGAAGATTCTGACAAATCAGCCTGACATATTTCGGCTAGACCCCCATTAGACCTAATGATTCGCGCTGTTTCTTCTGCATCAGTAGCAGAATTTCTATGATGAATTAGTATCTTGAATCCTATTTTAGAAAGATGAATGCAAATTTCCCTACCTATTCTCTTCGAACCGCCGGTAACTATCACAGCGCCCTGATTCACAAGCCAGCGAAGATGAATCATGATATGACTTCTTGTATAAGCCCAAGTCAAACATAACGAATGAGAATAGTTTTCGTCTTTACCCTTCTCGAAGTAACAATGACGACTCGCCTCCCCACAATTGATAGCGGCATATTATCAATTAATGAAGGAAGAGTGAAAAGAGGAGAAAGTGCCTTAGAGAGAAGGAAAGCCCAACGAAAACGACTTCCAGAGTGGTTTAAGACGAGTTTGCCAACAGGTGACGCGCAGAGCAATTTCAACAAAACAAGAACAAATGTCCATGAACATGGATTACATACAGTTTGCGAAGAAGCAAGGTGCCCAAATGTACATGATTGTTGGGCACGAGGAACAGCGACATTTATGATTGCAGGAGAAGTTTGCACAAGAGGTTGCAGATTTTGTGCAGTTGGTACGATTAAAACACCTCCAATGCTAGACCCTAATGAGCCTACGGAATTAGCGGATGCTATCGAACATATGGGGATATCACATGCTGTAATTACAGTAGTAAATAGAGACGATTTACCAGATGGTGGTGCGAATCATTATAGAAATTGTTTATTGGCAGTAAATGAGAGAACTCCAAAAGTAGGTCTAGAACTATTATGTTCCGATTTAGAAGGCAATGTTGTTGCATTAGCAGAACTATTAGAAAACCTGCCGATTAGAGTATTTGCACACAACGTAGAATGTGTCCCTCGGCTAGATGGTGTTGTTAGAGACCCTAGGGCTTCCTTTGAACAATCATTAACTATCCTCAAAGAAGCGAAAAAATTGAGACCAGATATTAGAATCAAGACCAGTATAATGGTAGGGTTGGGTGAGACTGACGAAGAAGTAGTTGAAGCGATGAAAATACTCAGAGAAGTAGGTGTTGATATGATCACTCTAGGGCAATATCTTCAACCAAGCGATAAGCACCTACCTATCGATAGATTCCCTGAACCCAAACAGTTCGCCGACTGGGACAAACAGGCTAGAGAGATTGGATTTAAAGCAGTGGCGAGTGGCCCTCTTGTCCGCTCGTCTTATCGAGCTGGATTACTTTACGAAGAGGCTGAAGGAGCGGAACCAGTAGTGACAAGAGAATCTACAGGTTCAGCAGTCAGTCATCTAAATTTAATGGGAAAATTGTGATTTGAGAAAGCCAACAAATATGAGTGAGGAGTAGGTGTTGAGTACATGGTGAAGAAGAAGACGGAGACACTCCACATCCCTGAAGCACCTCAAAGACCAGGAGATAGACCTGATTTTGAAAAATGGTCATGGACCCCTGAAGACCTAGATATATTGGAAATTGGCTGTTCAGCAGATGATACTAGAGAACATGCATCTGGATTAGTTAGAGTTCTTAATGATGAACATGAGGCTTCGGGCCAGTGGAATCCTAATCTCAAACCAGAGGAATTAATAATCGGATTAGAACATATGCTTAGATTGAGAATTTTTGATGAAAGGATGATGAAAATGCAACGTACTGGTAAGTTATCGTTCTACATGAGATCTTATGGTGAAGAAGCAATTGCTATCGCACAAACTATGGCATTGGAAAATCAAGATTGGTTGTTCCCTACCTACAGGCAACCAGGTGCACAGTTTGTTAGAGGGAGAGACATGGTCAGTATGATTTGTCACTGCATTGGCAATGAAGAGGATAATGTCAAAGGAAGACAAATGCCAGTACACTACACATATCGCGAGGGGAGGTACATCTCAGTTTCGAGCCCTGTTGGAACACAATTTAGTCAAGCAATAGGAGTCGCTCTAGCATCAAAATATAAGCAATTAGATGAGGTTACAATTACTTGGATCGGAGACGGAGCAAGTGCAGAGGGCGACTACCATTATGCCCTTAATTTTGCAAGTATCTTCAAGGCCCCAGTAATTCTTAATGTAGTTAACAATCAATGGGCTATCTCTACACATTCTAATTTCGCCAGTGGAATACAAAATTTCGCTACAAGAGGCTTGCCTTATGGAATACCTAGTATAAGAGTAGATGGAAATGATTTTTTGGCATTATACTCAGTTACAAAATGGGCAAGACAACGGGCTTCTCAAAATTTAGGTCCTAC
>DADI01000069.1:0-1322 GCA_002494975.1 Euryarchaeota archaeon UBA556 | reverse complement strand
GACCCCATAGATCGTTTGAAAATGCACTTGATAAAAATAGGCATATGGACTGAGGAAAAACATCTAGATTTAGAAAATAAACTGGATTCAGAAGTTATGAATGCTTACAAAGAGGCAGTTAAATTTGGAGATTTAGCTAATGGGCCTTATCCTTCCTCGGATGCAATATTCACAGAAGTTTATGAAACCCCCCCATGGCATTTACTAGAGCAGTGGGATGAAATGAAACGCTGGAGGGACGAGTGACATGGTAAATATGAACATGGTCCAATCAGTGAATAGTGCACTGGATAATATGCTACAAAAAGACGATGAAATAATACTCTTCGGAGAAGATATTGGATACTTTGGAGGAGTTTTTAGAACTTGTGACGGACTTCAAGAAAAGTTTGGAAAACATCGAGTTTTTGATTCACCATTATCAGAAGGTGGTATAGCGGCAACTGCCTTTGGAATGGGAATTAATGGATTGAGGCCAGTTGTAGAAATACAATTCGCGGACTACATATTTCCTGCGTATGATCAGATTGTAAATGAAATGGCCAAAGTAAGGCATCGATCAGGAGGAGAATTTTGGTGCCCAGTTACTATCAGAACCCCTGCAGGAGGAGGGATTAGAGGGGGTCATCATCATTCACAATCGCCTGAAGCGCAATTTACGCATACTCCAGGGCTAAAAGTAGTATATTGTTCAACACCGTTTAACTCAAAGGGATTACTAATCAGTGCTATAGAAGATAATGACCCAGTTATTTTCTTTGAACCTAAAAGATGCTATAGGGGGCCTTTTTATGGCGACCCTCACAAAGTACCTACTTGGAAAGATCATCCTGAAGCAGAGGTACCTGAATCATACTACAAGATACCATTAGGAGAAGCAAGATTAGCAATGGAAGGAGATGATTGTACCGTAATTGCTTGGGGTACAATGGTCCATGTTGCTGAACAGGCGATTAAAAATTCAGGGATTAGTTGTGATCTTATTGATTTACAAACATTAGTGCCATGGGATAAGGATGCTGTTGTGAAATCTATAGAAAAAACAGGGAGATGCGTCATTGTTCACGAGGCCCCTAAAACTAGCGGATTTGGTGCAGAGATGGTTGCCTCAATTCAAGAACGCTGTTTCTACCATCTAGAAAGTCGTATTGAAAGAGTCACGGGCTGGGATACACCATTCCCTCATACAACTGAGTGGGATTATATGCCAAGTCCGTCAAGAATATCTGAAGCGATACGCAAAACTCAGGAGGAATGAATATGGGAGATTATGTTTTCAAATTACCAGACATAGGAGAAGGAGTAGTAGAAGGAGAAATTGT
>DADI01000094.1:2079-3358 GCA_002494975.1 Euryarchaeota archaeon UBA556 | reverse complement strand
GGTAGGTTAGAAGATTTAAGTCAATTAAGTCGTGAAATTCATGGACAAATAAGAGTTCAAAAGGTAGTTGCATACAAACCTGCTTGGTGGTTAGCATCTGCAATGGGTCAGCATAATAATTACCAAGGTGAAGTATTGGCTTACGAAGCATTACACGGTTCAGGAGGAGCAGTTATACAACTAACTCCTTCTACAGGTTCGTTTGGTGACAAAGAGTTTGATGAAGATGATGTTGAATTTTATCAAGGCGACCGAAATGTCTTGAATAAGGGGAACTTTTGATGCCTAAAGATGAGTTGACTGATTTTGAGAAACGTCGTAAACTCATCGAAGGAATAATATTTTCTCCTGATGATTTTGTTGAAAAAATGTATTCAGATTATGGTAAATCATTGCTTAGTTCTGCGGGTGGTGCACTAGGTGCGGCAGCAGGAGTAGCTGTCGGCGGTCCAGTAGGTGGAATTGTAGGTGGCGTAGTAGGTAAGAAAACTGCAGGTAAATTAGTAATAGAAAATGGTCCTTTCATATCTACTGAAGGACCTTCAGCAGTCGGTGCATATCCTCATTTGCATAGAGTAGGTGATTTGATTTTCGTTAGTGGAATAGGACCAAGGAAGCCTGTTACAAATGAAATACCTGGCGGTCCAATTAAAGATGAAGATGGTAATCCATTGGACTATGATATCAAAGCTCAAACTCGTTCTGTTATTGACAATATTCGAATAATTCTAGAAGAATACGGGTCAAGTCTAGAAAATGTTGTTGACGTATATTCGATGCTAGTAGACATGGATCGAGATTTCGCAGGATATAACGAGGTATATGCTGAGTACTTCTCAGAGATCATGCCTTCAAGAACTACTTGCGCAATATCCGCCCTACCTACTCCTATTGCAGTGGAATTAAAAGTTATAGCTAAAGCCTAATTTAGAATTTTATTTATTCTTTCAGAGGTACAGTCTATAGGCGCCGATATAGGGTTACATGCAACCGGGTTTCCTTCTGGTATATCCACCCAATAATCTATCCCTTCGACTTTAGCAGGATAGTCAGTAGATATTGAATGCGCACCTACTGATAATGCTGCATTTAGCCTAGTCTTATTATTCTCATCTGCCTCGCCATTTTCTGCATTATCTGCTCTTGACCTGACAATATAACCATCTTTGACTAATGCTATAATTTCATCTGCATTTCCTACTGGGTCTGTATCTGAAAATATCGCTGCTTCGGAACTACCCGTTTCTGACATTGTGAACATTCTCGCTTCAATTAGCCC
>DADI01000094.1:0-2058 GCA_002494975.1 Euryarchaeota archaeon UBA556 | reverse complement strand
GGGAATTTATCATGATAACTTTGTCTTAATTCTCCACTTGATAAGAGAATAAACATCGCTTTACCTCTCGAATCATCTAGTAATGGCCAGCCATTTTCCATTATTGCCTGAGAAAGTGTTTCTGAATCCTTTCTAACATCATCGGGAGTGATTGTTTTGTTTCGTGGCCAAAATTCAATTATTTCTTGTTCAATACTATCCAATAGATTCTGTAGCTCCACTATTGCAGTATTATCCGTACTTTGCTCCATCCATTCCTTTGGTTCAATCCAAATCATAAATGGGACATGTTCGGGGTTTTCATTTGACCAATTCAAAAGTGTGTTTAGACATTCCTCAAATGTCACACAAGTTGTCCGTAAGTCATACTGATTATGATAAACATAAAGTTGCCCTCTGGCATCCCACCAAACATCAATTTCAAACTGTCTTACCCCCTGTTCTTCCGCTTGTACATTTAATGGCTGATGTGAATATTCATATGCTCTTAATGTGGGTCCTAATGGCTCTAAGTGATATGAATTATGCGTTCCCTTTACCTGAATATGATTTATTCTTAGAGGCGTCAAGTCATCTTCAATTATTTCTTTAGAATCTTCGCTCATGGAAAGACAGCCACTCATTGAACCAGTCATCATAATCAGAGTTATAATACAGGTAATCGTCTTCATCTTGTTTCAGCCTGAACGGCACTTAAACATTAAGAATTGGGAAGACCAAACCTTGAACAGTAATGTTTGAGCCGCTAATATCATGGATAGGCTATCTCCAAAAGAGGTCATTGGGATTGTTCTCCAACCTCTTGAAATGGTTTCAGAAACTTTAGAAAGAAAGTTAGGGTTATTTTCTGTAGTTATTCTTTCATTATCTGCGATGCTAGGTAGCGGTTTATTCGTACTACCTTCTTTGGCTATGATGGAACTCGGAGATGGTAATTTACCTCTTGGTGGTATATGGTTAGCATATTTATTTGCAGGTTTAGTTATTCTTCCTGGAGCCATCTCGAAATCGGAACTAGCTTCTGCGATGCCATCATCGGGTGGTGCTTATGTCTATATTGAGAAAACATTCGGTCCAATAATTGGAACAATATCTGGCCTAGGGTTATGGGCTAATTTCATGCTTAAATCCGCATTCGCCCTTATTGGTTTCAGAGCATATTTATGGGTCTTAGAGGGAATTCTTGATGTTTCAATAAATCTTGATTATGCCGTGATGATAATGCTAGGCTTAATTGTAGGAATTAATATTTTAGGCGCTAAAAGTATTAAGAAAGTTCAAACGCCAGTAGTTTTAGTTTCAGTAACTTATTTGATGTTTGTTTGTATTTACGCTTTGTTAACGATGGAGCTAAATTGGGATGCCGCAATATCTCGAGAAGCATTAGGGGCAGATTGGCATAGTTTCTCATCAACTGCTGCTCTAGTTTTTGTTTCATACATCGGCGTCACAAAAGTTGCAGCAGTAGGCGGAGAAATCAAAGATCCAAGCAAAAATATGCCGTATGGTATACTGATTTCATTATTTTTCAGTGTTTTCCTATATGTTTTTGTCACTCTAACTATGGCTATTACAGTTGATCCTTTGAGTTATGTAGAAAATGGACATGCTAGAGAAGATCCAATCTATGTTTTTGCTCTGATTGTTGGTGGTAAGACGATTGCAACAATTGCGGCTACTTTCGCGGCATTTACTGTTCTTTCAGGATCTCTCGCTGGAATAATGGCAGCCTCAAGATTCCTTTTTGCTATGGCTAGGGACAACCTATTGCCTGAATTATTCGAAAATGTCCATAGCAAATACGATACTCCACATTGGGCGATAATTGGAACAGGTCTTTCTATGGCGGCAGCAATTCTTTTCTTACCAGTGCATGATGTAGCAGAACTTGCTTCAGGATTCAATTTAATGGTGTTTATCCTTATCAATGCATGCGTTCTAGTATTGAGAAATTCTGCAAAATCTCATTGGTACAAACCTGAATGGAAATCTCCTCTATACCCTTTTACACAGATATTTGGGATATTAACAGGTTCAGTATTGATTTATGCGATGGGA
>DADI01000028.1 GCA_002494975.1 Euryarchaeota archaeon UBA556 | reverse complement strand
GCTGCCTTAGACGCCGAAACGGAAAAAAGGATTCAACAATCACTTTTCGGAGAATCTAATGGCGGTAAAAAGAGAATTACTATTGCCGTCGCCCATAGGTTAGCGACAATAAGAAATTCAGATGAAATAATTGCATTAGTTGATGGTGTTATTGTAGAACGTGGAATACATAATCAATTAATAGAAAATAACAATGTTTACGCATCCCAATGGTCAATTCAAACAGGAGAAATTGATTCTTAGAGGTGATTTTTTGGAAATCCAATGGATAACTGTAAATCCAGGTAAAGTATACGTTGGCTCCGATAACCGTTCAATTATTTTTGGGGGGATTGGTCCTCGGCATGAAGTAAAAATTGATTATGAATTTGAAATTTCATTCTTACCTGTTTTTCGAGAAGATGCATCTGAGATGTTATCATCAAGTGACTATCATATTGCTTCTGAATCAGAGTGGGAGTTAGCATTCCAACAGGATTTAATTTCGGGAAATAATGAATTAGAAGAACTATCCGATAGAATAAGGGGATCTTATTGGTCCAAATATTGTGATGGTAGATCATTCATAGAGGATGATTGGATAATGAAAATCGCACGTACCTGGAATTCTGGAAATGTTTCTGCTAGTCCAATCAATAAAGATAATAATTCTGAGTACATAAGGTTAGTTAAGAGACCTAGTAATGATATGTTTACGACTGAATCTCCTCAATTGCCCGAATCTTCGAATAAGTCTAGATTAATTCTTGAAGAATCTACTATCTCACTAATTTTTGGTATAATTCCTTCTTTTTTATGGGCCCACTTCAATGCCAGTGAAGGATATATTTTAGAAGGCTGGTTAAATCTTGTTTTTGGTGGTATTTTTATTGGGATATCCACAGTTATTTTTTGGAGACCTAAAACAAAATCTTGGAGAATTGGAAATAACTGTGGAAGAATGAAATAAATTCACCGTTCTCTGTCATCTATTTGTAAGCCTGAATTTCCTCTTATAATCCTCATCCATCCAGTTAGAACTCCCATGCCATAGTTCCAGTGTAATGTGTAAGTTGCTATTGATGACAAGAAGATAGTTTTCTTTGTTTTACTTGGTGAGTTTCCTTTCCATGACCCATACCAAGCAATTAGATTGTATATCAGAATAAGTGTTGGTAATGTGTGAACTCCTAACCTTGGTAACCCCATTGGAACTGTTGATAAACTAATGTCCCAGAAATTCGGCCAAGCTAAACCCCCATTCGCTAAACCCCAAAAAAAGAATGCAAATGCTGCAATTACTATTGGCGGAAACAATGCTACTACAGTATGCGTGGGTGCTCTCAATTCAGGATATTGATGACTCGCTAAAGTTCTCACAAGTCCATAGTTTCTAATTTGCTTCTTGACTCTCGACAAATCTCTCCTTCTATGCCACATAATTGCAGTCTTATCAGTCCATAATCTCTTTCCAGTCATTCTAATCCTATGATCAAGCATGACATCTTCTGCTCCTATTGCACCTTCATCAAATCCACCAATTTCTTCGATAACAGAGCGTCTGTAAGCACAATTAACACCTGGTAATTGATTTACTTCATCAAGTTCCTTTGTTCCAACTTTACCATAATTAGTTCCAGCAGTGAATATTGTGCTACAGAATGCTACATCAATTACTTGTTGCCACATAGTAGATTCTTTGACTGGTGCAAAATTCGGCCCACCTACTCCACTTACCTCTTCTATAGAAAACCATGATACTAATTTTTCAACCCAATCATTGGGTACAATTACATCGTCATCTGTGAATAATATAAGTTCCGATTCTGTTCCATTGATTGCAATATTACAAGCATCTGCTCTAGTTCTAGAACCTTCATCATCTATGAATTGAATATTATTTTTTTCACAAATTTTTTTCCCAGGGTCATTTGTAGGTCCAACTACGACTATTTCACAAGGTCCTGAATAGGTTTGATTGCTTAACCCTTTTAGGACAATATCTAGTTCTTCATGATTCCTAACACTAGGAATGATTACAGTGACTGAGAGATTACTCACGACCATGCGTAAGCGTCAATGCTTTCAATAACATCGATGAACAATCAAGGATCATTTGTAACTCTTGGAGCTAAGAAGTAAACCCAACTAGCTCCTCCGTCATTACTATTCCAAGTAAGCCGCAAAGGATATTTATCTTGGAATTCTAAAGTTACAGCATCAGTTAGTCCGCTAGCAAGTTTTCTTGTCAGAGGGTCTAAAAATTGTAAAGAATAAGTTGAATGAGTAGGGTTTGGGGCTACCAATTCGCTTAGTTCTCCTGCATCAAATCTAACATTAACTGATTCACCTGCTTCTACCGTGACGGACACACTCATTTGATTTGTATCTAAACTCAAATCTACTAATTCGCCTACGAATTTTGCAGCTCTTAATGCATTAGATAATTTAGTCGGATCAATAGTTGCTTTGCTATCGAAAGTTAGTTGAGGCATCTTAGGTTCATTCATAGTTCCTGTATCTAATCCTCTTAAAATTCGATGCACTGCGCCCACTCTCACATTAATTGCACCTATTGCTTCATCATAATCTAACTCAACTAAATCAGAGGGTCCCGCAAGACTCAATAAATCTCTTAATTTAGCTAGTTCTAGACCTATTTCTACCGGTTCAACCTCATATGTTTCAAAGCAAGCATCTCCTATTGTGGCAGATAATAATGCTACATGTGAACCATCTACTACATTGATGTGAAGTCCATTCTCACCCCACACTAATTTTGCTTCTTCTGTTAACACAGAAAGCAAGTCTACTATTTCCTTCATTAATTGCGTGTTTGCTGTGACTCTCAACATAATGCCGCCCCTTTCTTAACTTACCCTTGACTGCTGGTTATTCATGCTTCTGTTTGAGCAATTAGTTATTTAAGAATAGATTTCATTCTTTTTTCACTAATTTATTGATACTCTCTAAACTTATGTCCACATTCAGAACAAGTGCACATTTTTGTTTCAGGTTCATCAGAAGACCTAGTTTGTTGCATCCAAACAAATATCTTTTTACAATCACACTTAGGGCATATATAGCTGTCCTCGTACAAAATCCCTCTAGCTTTATCTTCCCCGCGAGTCCTATCATCTCTTTCCTTAACTTCTACAGATGTTCTCGCTGCTCCTAGGTCAATTGTTTCTCCTGTCATTGGGTCAGTAAATTCTGCTCCTTTCCCATCTTTTCCTGCTAGAGGGCCTTCATAGCCACACGTATAATTGGTGCATCTAATATTCCCATTTGCTTCCATAAAACCTAACGTACCACATTCTGGACAAAACATAACTTCTCACAACCAGTTGATTTCTATCTTCAACCGAATAGTGGTAAATCAATGTCTTATTGAACATTACTCATCCAAGACCAGAAATATCTTCTAAATTATGAAAACAATTCAATTCCAATCCTATATCCTGACCATGCCAAACCAATACTTCCCATAATTGTCAGAGTAACATAAATCATCGCAGTAGAAAATTCATTTTCAGATAGATTAACGGTGTCCATTGCGAAAGCAGACATAGTGGTAAATGCTCCAAGAATACCAGTTCCAAATAGTAATAGATTATCTTGACTAATTAATGCATCAGCAGCGATAGCACCAAACATAATTCCAAGTAACAGTGATCCGATTAGATTCACCGTTACAGTGCCATAAGGAAGCCCTTCTGATGGCATAATATCTGAAATAATATATCTTAAAATGGCTCCTATAGCACCACCAATACCTACCAATAGCATCAGCCTACCATCCATAACCCTGCCAATAGATACTAGTTTTCATGCCTTCGCTCGGAATCGCGAGATTGAAGCCTGAAGTCGATGTCGAAGAGTCCGTGCGTATCATCTATGACTGGAGATTGGCCCGTGTTATAGATGATAATGAAGTGATTATTGATGAATTATATTGGAACAGAGTCTCAACCAAGTCTCTAGTAAATCGTCTTTCAGATTTACAATCAGGTAGAATGACTTCTGAAGCACGTTCCTTGAAAGAAAGGTTCCCTGACGCTATTCCTGATTCTTTAGGGGTATT
>DADI01000040.1 GCA_002494975.1 Euryarchaeota archaeon UBA556 | reverse complement strand
TGAGGTTGGCGCAGCAGAAATTATTGAGGAAGAAATACCCCAAACTGATTGCTTTTCAGTAAATTCAGGTGAATATGCAATTTCTCCTATCTCTTCATGGCCCGTCAATCACCCGTTGGGCATGCCGAAGTCAATCCTAGATGCAGCAGCAATATCTGATAGTCAGGGATTGCCATTTTGGTTTAGTTCATAGTCTGTCAAAAATATATTGAGAGATTGCTATACATGAATGTCCTTGTAACCATTTTTCACCTAATGATATCTTTTCATATTCTGTAAATTGTTCTATTTCATTTTCATTGAAAGGTGAATCGTCGGAAATGATAATACCTACTTTTTCTTTTTTTGAAATCTCCGAAATATCTTTGCCATTAGCGTCTAATATATTGATGTCTATCTTTTCTTTTTTCCAAGAATTAATAGTGTCAGAAATATCTCCACCTGAATGGAATATCCCCTGAGTGATTTCTTTATATTGGCCAATTGGTGGAATTGGTAATTTCATTATAGCTTTTATTTGTCCTGCAATAGATCTTTCATCTGGTCTCACACCTGCCAATATCTCTCCGTCAAAGAAAACTCTTCTATCGGGCCCTTCTCCTCCTTGAAGGTGTAATGTGATATTGGTATCTTTCCTTATCCCATGAGATATGAAAAGAGCCGAGTTTATTGCTCTAACTAATACATCTATTCTCCCAGAACCTGGAAGGTCATTTAAATTTAGATTTCCAGAACTTGGTGCCTTATGACCAATAATGGCATAATGCCGTTGCAAAATATCACCCTAAGTCAAAGTCAGCATCATCAATATTCATCATTGATTGCATTTGCCTACGCATCTTTCTGTCGCCCTTCATTCCTTTCATCATTTTCTTAGATTTATTCCACTGACCAATAAGATCCTTTACATCTTTTTCAGTACAACCTGAACCCTTAGCTATTCTTCTAATTCTGCTATGTTTAAGTAACAATGGCTCATCTTTTTCTTGTTGAGTCATAGAATCCATAATCACTCTATACTTTTCTAGATTGTCCTGCATTTGTTTTTTCTGTCCTCGTCCTAGTGACCCCATTCCTCCAAACATAGAGTCAGGAAGATGCGACATTAATTTGTCAACTGTGCCTATTTTACTCATCATTTCCATCTGAGAATACATATCTGTAAGAGTAAATCTTCCCGACATTAACCGTTGAGCTAGTCTCATTGCTTCTTCTTGGTCTAAATCTCCAGGTGCTAAATCAATCAGTCCCTTGATATCTCCCATTCCTAGTAGTCTTGAAATGAACCTATCAGATTCGAACTTTTCTAAATCCTTGACTTGCTCTCCTTCTCCAACGAAGACAATAGGTGCCCCTGTTGTTGCTACAGCTGAAAGTGCTCCGCCTCCTCTAGCAGTACCGTCTAACTTAGTTACAATAGTACCAGTTACTCCCACAAGATCATGGAATGTTTGGGCGACTTTTCCAGCGGCTTGACCTACTTGGGCGTCGATAACAAGAAATCTCTCTGTTGCATTAGCAATTTCTGCAATTTCAATTAATTCTTCTCGTAATTGTTCATCTAAACTATCTCTTCCTGCAGTATCTATGATTACAACATCTGAATTACCTACTTTCTTCAGACCATTCTTCACAATCTTTGCAGCATCTTTTTCTTCAGGTTCACCATATACCTCGATATTTGTTCCTTCTAGTAACTGACAGAGTTGTTGGTATGCTCCCGGTCTGTGGACATCTGCTTCAATAACTCCAACTTTGACTCCATGTCTTCTTCTCCACCAATCAGCAATTTTTGCAGTAGTGGTAGTTTTACCTTGACCATACAAACCAACCATTAGGATGGTTTCATTATGAGGTTTTATCTCTCTTGGTGGCCCAAGTATTCTTACAAGTTCTGAATAAATAAGATTCATTGCATGAGTTTCAAGTTTCAAACCTGGTGGTTTTTCTTCCTCTAATAGCCTTCTTTCTATTCTCTCAGTGATCTCTTTTGTTTGCCTAACATTGAAATCAGCTTCTAATAATGCTCTTCTCAGAGAACGGCTTAGGTCTTTTACAGATTCTTCATCAACCTGCTTTTTTCCCTTCAATAAACCAATCGAACCAAGAATACGATTCTTGAACCCCTCGAGCGCCACAACCTCGGGTGATGTTAGGGTGGTTTGAAGGTTATTAGAGTCGGTGAACTGAAAGGTAGAACCCTATCGCCAATCATGGCCGTTGCTGAGATCCCTCTCGTGCAGATGCAACTTGCCTTTGCAATAGGCCTCTTGGGCGTGTATATCGGGTGGAGGGGTATCATAGCCAAGATGACTGGATTCTACGATATGGCAGGTGCATTCAAATATCTTCTTTACGGTATTGTATCAGGAATGGTGTTTGCAGTAGCGTCTGATGAGATGATACTACAATTTGGCGTAATTAATTCGCAATTGAATATCGCTACTGCATTTTTTGTTTCATTACTTATTGCTGCTTCAGAATCGGCATTAGTTCTATTCTTACTCGGTAGACCAAAGATAGTGGCTTTACGTTCCTCAACTCCTTATGGTTGGACGCTGGGTTTAGGAATGGGGGCAATGTTTACTTCAGTGCTTATTGTGAGGCTTTTCGACCCACAACTGACCTCTGAATTTTCAGGTTTTTCTATATTTTCAGTTATAATCGCTCTTTCATTAGCAGTAATTGCTTGTGTAGGTAATGCAGAAATATCTACTCTTCAAGGCGTGGGGGTACTAAATCATCAAAGATTCAAAACTTTCTATCTCAGTACAATTGCACGAAGTATTCTAATTCTTGGATTAATACTTACTTTATGGTACCCTCTGATAATATTATTTTTCGCGCCTATAGTCTCTTATTATTGGCAGATTGCCCAAAATAAGTGGCTGCCAATTGGTATGACTCCGGCTGCATTACAGGCGTTTCGTAGAACTATAAGACAAGATCAGAAAATCCGTCTTGCATCTAAAAATCGTATTAGAGGCGAAAGAATCTTCGAGGAAGAATGATTCTTTCGATTACTTCAAGATATTCGTTAATGACCACATTTGCAATTCACCAGTAAGTATGATTATATTCGTTCGGTTAAGGCAGGGTAATTGATGAGAGTAATCATTGCTGGTGCAGGGGAGGTTGGCAGAGGAGTTGCTAACGCCCTTAGACAAGAAAAACGCAGCGTTGCATTAATCGATCCTAAACCTAGTGCTATCAGTGAATCTCAGTCTTTAGATTGTCTTCTCGTCACTGGTTCAGTTCTTTCTAGAGATTCTCTCTTAAGGGCCGGGATTAGCGATGCAGAGATTATCGTAATGGCTACGAATAACGATGAAGTTAACCTTCTTGCCTGCGCATTTGCTAAGAGAGTTTACAGTGAACAAGTTGGAGATAGAAATGCCGCTGGCTTAACAGTGGTTGCTGTAATCAGTAACCCTAATTTATTGAATGATGATAAGGGAGCAGGTCCACTTGAAAAATGGACTAGAGCCGACCATATTGTTTGTTCGTCGGATCAAATTGTAGAACAGTTAGCAGCAGGTCTACTAGCTCCTTCAATAGATGAAATACTTTCTTTTGGCGACAAATCTTGGATTTCTGCCGTTAATGTGACTTCTCAATCTGCTCTTATTGGTGTAAGTACGGGAGATGTAACTAATGTTTTTGTTGATATTCCTTTAATATATGCGATTTCCTCAGAGAATGACGGCGGCAGATTAACGGATGGTAGTGAAATAATAAAAGAAGGAGATATTCTTGTTTTTGTTTCTCGTTCTACTTCTAAATTCAATCTGATTACTAAGGCAGTTGGTCGCGTAGATCCTGAACTTCCAGAAAAACCTCTCGTTGCAATCTTTGGTGCTACGAAATTCGGTAATAAACTCGCTAAACACTATCTCGAAATAGGTTCTGAAGTAGTTGTTATAGAACCTAATCTCGATCTTGCTAATGAATTAGTAGGCTCTAAAATAGGCATGAATAAAAGACTAGATGTGATACATGGTGATCCTCAAGATGAAGATTTGCTTCGAGAATTAGGAATTGATAATCAAGATATTTCTATCGCAGCATTAAATGATGATAATCTAAATATCGCTATATCTATGGGTGCTAAAGATAAGGGTGTTGCTAGAACGGGATTATTACTCAAAGACAGGGCATTAGTAGAAGCGGTACAAAGAATTGGTCTTACTCGACCAATTAGTCGTAGATTAGTAACCGTAACTTCTATACTCAAATCAATTCATATGAATATACCAGGTACATATCAGTCAATACCTACTCTTCCTGAAATTATTTCAATGTCCGCTACTTTAAATTCAGGTAATAATTTAGTTGGTAAGACGGTTGAAGAGGCTGAACACAAAATTGGTTCTAGAATAGCATTAATAGAAAAAGAAGATGAGGATGGTGTTCTAAATGTCCTAAATCCTAGTCAGGTGGATGTTCTTGAAGTATCCGATAAAATCTATCTTTTCTTAGAAAAAACAGATCTAAAAAGAGTTGAAAAGTCTTTGGAGAACTGATAATGCGTTGGGATGTAATAGGCTTAGTACTTGGATGGACGATAAGGGTTGTTTGTATTCCACTTTCAGTTGTTGGAATATTCAGTTTTTATGTTGAAGGTCAAGAATATGCCATTAAAACATACTTAATCCCCTTAATTCTTGCAGCACTTGTCAGTCAGTGGTTTATCAATAAATCGCAGAATAGTAATAGTACTCAAAGAGTTAGAGATAGAGAAGCGTTCGCATCAGTTGCTTTAGGGTGGATTCCAGTAATTGCTCTTGGTTCAATGCCCTTTTGGTTAGGTGGCACATTTTATGGTCCATATGATTTAATTAGTAATGATGCCAGTTTTGTCGAAGTCCTTCATGGTTTACTCTATTCTTGGTTTGAATCAATGTCTGGTTTTACAACTACCGGCGCTACATTAATTGACTCAACCCTAAGTCCTATTTGCATCAATGCGGGACAAGATATTGATTGTATCGCAGAGCAGCCAAAGAGTATTTTACTTTGGCGTTCTTTAACACAGTGGCTTGGAGGTATAGGGGTCATAATGCTTGGTTTATTGATATTTTCTAGTGTTCTTGGAGGTGGTATGAATTTAGCAAGAGCCGAATTAACGGGGCCGTCTCTTTCTCGTTTAGGGCCAGATTTACAGTCTACTGCAAGAATATTATGGCTTATCTACACATTCCTGACTGTGTTTGAAATAGGCTTACTATACTTCTTAGGAGATATGTCAATATTCAATTCAATTAATTATTCTTTAACTACTCTTGCATCCGGAGGATTCGGCACCTCAGATGGAGGTATAATGTCATTTGATTCCGCTTTAATAGAATCTATAATTATGGTTTTCATGCTACTGACATGTATTAATTACAGTCTTTATTATTTGATAATTTCAGGTCGTTCTAAAGATGCATTGAAAGATGAAGAACTTAGGACTTATCTGTTGATTATATTTATTGCATGGTTGGCAATGGGTTTCAATCTTTTACGTTCAGGAAATGGTGATGATAGTTTCTTAGAGACGATGAGGCATTCAGCTTTCCAAGCCATATCAATTTCAAGTACAGGATATTCTTCAGCAGATTTCTCTAAATGGCCAGTTTTCAGTCAATTTGTTCTCTTATTATTGATGATAGTTGGTGCTTCTGCGGGTTCTACTGGAGGCGGTTTGAAAGTTCTCAGGATTCGTATTGCTTTCGAATTGGCCAAGAGAGAAGTTCTACGTATAATCCAGCCTAAAAAAGTGATAGCAATGAGAGTTAATGATGAAGTTCTTAATGAAGATCAAGTTTTCATTGTTTTAGGGATGATTAGTTCTTGGTTAGTTCTTGCCATGTCCTCAATGTTATTTATTTCATTTATGGAACCAAGTTGGAGTTTGGATGATGTTCTCTCAGTAGTTGTTTCATCACTGGGTAATACTGGTCCTGCATTAGGTCAATTCGGTCCCACTGCAACATGGTCTAGTATGAATGAATTAACAATATTTTGGACATCTATATTGATGTGGTTTGGTCGTCTCGAATTACTTACTGTCTTAGTTCTACTACATCCTAGGACTTGGACTGATTAGAATTAATTAGAATGAATCTAATCTGAATTGTTTCCCTGTGTCTTCTTTGACTTGTTCTTTTTCAGGGACTTCATCAATCTCTGGTATTGGATCATATTCCTCTTCATTCAGTTCATTGAATGCTTTAAGAATCTTAATTCCCATAGGTTTTGACTTAGCAATTCCATATAGGGAAAGGTGATCTTCTGCCGACAATCCCAATTTCATAGATAATGAAAAATCCATCGGATCTCCACCAATGTCTTGGTCGTGAACTGCTAATAGATTGGGCCACAACTCTTCTCTTACTGATGCTTTACTTGTGTCTAGTTGTTTACTAAGATTATCTATTACTGAACTAGTCGTATTCGTTCTCCCTCTTCTCAAAAAGTTAGGGTATGTGATGAAAGGTTCTCTGGCTGAATCTATAGGTTTCATCGCAACAGCAGCCTGCGCAGAAAGTACTGATCCCCAATACCAAGACCTGTAAGCTCTATTCTTATATTTTGTAGCCAGTGCTCTGTCGGCGCTAACCATTGCTGAACTCAATTCTTCCAAGGTTCTGTTATCGAACATACTTTGATTATTCCATGTAAACCATGAAATCATTTGGTCTGGATCTTTATCGGAATTGAGCAATATTTTACCAGCCTCTTTTCCAGAACGGCTCTTGTATACTTGCTTAAGTGCCTTAAATACGTCAATCTGCGAGTCTCTTATTGCTACTGATGCAAGATCTTGTACTGCTGCAATATCTATGTGCTCTCCTGATATTACAGAAACTGCCTGTAAATCTCTGATTAGTGCCCTTAAATCCCCTGGATTTCCTTCAATTAATTCTTCTAATGCACCTGGGTCAATTGAATATCCCTCTGAGTCCAATACCCTGCGTGATATCTTTCTCATATGCATTTTTTCTACTCTCTTGAACATAATTTGATCTGCAAGTCTCAATAATCTATTTTGATTTGTTTTCCAGTTCCTGCCACTGCCCCAGAGCCTCATAGGATCATTACAGGTCATGATTATCGGTTGCTTAGTTTTTGATAGAAGGTTCATGAGTTCTGCTTTACCACCTGAATCCCCCTTTAGTCCAACTTCATCTCCAGATATTTTTCTCTCTATAGTGTCATCTTTTAATTTAGCAAAACTTCCGCTAAGGTGGTCTACTTCATCAAGCAATATCAAAGTCCTTCCATTACTTGTCGAATTTTCAGAAAATTGATCCAATGAAATATGTTGTGACCCTCTCGTAGCAGCCTTCCTTATAGCGGCTGCATTTCTTTCTTCTGACGCATTTAATTCTATGACAGTCCAACCTTTTTCATTCCCTATGGCTTTAGCTAATGTTGTCTTTCCTACACCTGGTGGTCCTGAAAGTAAAATCCCTTTTTTTTCTGGTGGATTTGGAGAATCCCATTTTTCAAGCCACGTCTTAATTCTTCTAAGTTGAGCCTCATTCCCTTCCATTTTCCCTATAGAAGAGGGTCTATATCGCTCGGTCCAATCTTCGACCAAGTGTTCGCCCACAGCAGTTGCCTAAGTTGGCACTTATTGAAGATTCGTTAAAATAAAGATGAAACATTGCCCGAACTAATAAGGCTCAACAACTCTCTAACCCCAATTCTGATTTGTTTTTGATCATCTCTTCGTCTAACAGTTACTGTCTCATCTTCTAGTGTAGTATGGTCGATAGTAACTGCCCAAGGAATACCTATTTCATCTGCTCTAGCATATCTTCTTCCTATTGATTTACTGGAATCTATTAGCGATGTAATTCCTTTCATGGAATTGAGTGTTGAGTTTAATTTTCTAGCAGCATCTCCCATTCCATCTTTTTCAAATAATGGTAAAACAATTAGATCCGCTGGTGCTACTGATTCGGATAATTTCAGAAGATTGTATTTTTCTCCTTCTTTCTCTGTTTCCTCATAGGCATGATCTAAGATATGCCAGATTATTCTGTCAATCCCAAAAGCAGGTTCGATAACATGTGGTGTAAACCACTCGCCAGCTATATTTCTGCTCACAACTTTTCTTTCTACCATCTCTGCAGTAATCTCTACTTTAGTCCCGTCATTTACTAACAGTTGGAAAGGGAGTGTATTTGGTAATTCCTTTAATTGTTCTAATGCCTCTAAGACTATTCCTGCTTTTCCTCTAAAAATCGGCCCTAATATTGAGGTATTTGGTGCAAGAACTTCCTTTGATTCAATTTTTGGTTCATTAAATTCTCTCCAGGCCCTCAAAGAATTAGAATTTGAGTATTTTTCATGTGAAAGTAAATCATGGCAGGTTCTATTAGCAATACCTACGCATTCAATCCAACCATGTTCTCCTAATATTTCACAGTCCCAGCAATCCTCTGCATAATGTGCCATTTCAGTACCTTCATGTTGTCTGAATCTTATTTTAGAAGGATCTATTCCTACTTTAATCAAGAAATCCCAAGTTCTCGATAGAAAATATCCTACTGTTCTATCTTTTATCAATCCTTGATTTATAGCATCATGAAATGAAAGTTTGATAACCTCTCTCTCATGTCCTTTAGGATCTGGAATTAAAGAAATGATTTCTTTTTTCATCGAGATATCTACTAGCGGTGGACTCTCAGGATCTATGAAATACTCCAATTCTGCCATATTAAATTCTCTCAATCTAATCATTCCTTGTCTAGGGCTTATTTCATTACGGTAACCTTTACCAGTTTGAATAGCACCAAAAGGTAGTTTTTGCCTGAAATGACGATATAATGATGGAAATAACAT
>DADI01000022.1 GCA_002494975.1 Euryarchaeota archaeon UBA556 | reverse complement strand
CAAGGTCAAGGTCAAGGTCAAGACGGTCAACAAGGCCAAGGCCAAGATCAAGGATCACAATCAGGACAAGATGGTCAACAAGGCCAAGACAGTCAGGATGGATCGCAAGGTCAGCAGCAAGATAATGGACAAGGCCAGCAACAATCTGGTGGTGAACAATCAGGTCAGCAAGGTGAGCAGACTGGCGATAGTCAGAATGGAAATAACCAGAACGGCCAGAACCAACAGCAGCAAGGTCAGACCCAAGACTCCAATCAAGGACAACAGGGTCAACAATCCGATCAGCAGCAAAACCAACAACTCGAGAACCAAGACCAGAACGGTGAGAACGACAACGACGGAGACGGCATCCCTGATGACCTAGACTTCGACGATGACAATGATGGTATTCCTGATAATCAGGATGCTAATCCCGAGGATCACGATAACGATGGTATCGACGATGCAGATGATGATGACGATGATGGCGACGGAATTGACGACCAAGAGGAAGTTAATGACGGCAACCCAAATACAGACATCTATGATCATGACAACGACGGTGTTAGCGATAACGTAGATTTTGATATCGATAATGATGGCATTGACAATTGGAACGACATTGGACCGAACGGTGAGGATTACTCACGCGATCATGACAATGACGGAATGAATGACGGTGTTGACAATGACGATGATAATGATAACATCCTCGATGTTGACGAAAACGATGGCGTTACCGGCGTATGGAGATATGATCATGACAACGATGGATACCAAGATTACTTGGATCTAGATGATGACAATGATGGTCTTTCCGACTGGTTTGAGCAGAATGATGGCTGGAGTAATACCGGTCAATTCGACCACGACAATGATGGCTTGGACGATTATCTGGATGATGACGACGATGGAGACGGTATCTTAGATGCTGACGAAAACGGCGGCGTTCTCTGATTGAGAAATTGGAATACTAGATTGTTTTGCTAGCCTGCAACATCGTAGATGTCATGCAGCGACAGACTCCCCTAGGGCGACACAGTCCTAGGGAGAGTCGCAACCTTTTCAAAAATCGAATAAAGTCGGTTGACTATCAGATTTCAACCTATTAGCATTAGCTAGCCTAGTAATTGCTCTTTTTATTCTCTTTTCACCAAAACCTCTGGATTTAGCAAATTCAGTAAGTTTTTCTTCTATAGATTTTGATGATTCTGGTAATGGTATCGGATGAATAGGATGATTTGTGAAAAGTCTCCTGATTTCTTCTAAATTTTCAGGTAAATCAAATCCTTTAGCAATAGAAATTTTTTCCATTGTGCCATGCTCTTTAATTAATTTCAAACCAGTCTTTGGTCCTATACCTCTTATTCCTTCATGGAAGTCAGTACCAATCATTATTCCCAAATCAACTAATTGTTCGTATGTAATTTGATGTAAATCGAGCATTTCTTTGAGCACAATTTTTTCGGCTTGGAGCACTCTACCAAATTTCCTCGTGCCATGAGACGTAAGATTTCTAATCATCACAGGTGCTCCATAAAGCAGAGTATCCCAATCCTGACTTGCAACTGCAAAGACTTCGTTATTTCTACAACGAACAGCAGCTGCTCCTTCAGCTTCCATTGGTGCTTCCAACCATGTCACTCCTAAACAATCGAACATTTCTTTAGTTTCTGCAACCATTTCTCTAGTATATTCAGCAGTCTGAGGACCCAACTTTTTAGCAGCACTCATATCTCCTGCTTCAATTGCAGCTTCCCATTTCGAAACAGCATTAATCTTTCTTTCTTTTCTCCCGCCTAATGTTTCCATCTTCAATTGGTGTGGTTTCCCATCAAAAATGAAAACAGGATCAATACCTTCTTCCATCATTATTGTTGCTCTATCTAAGAATCCCATGAGGTGAGCCACAGGTTTACCATTATACGATAGTGGCTTACCATCTTGACCCGTCAAACTAGTTATGAACTGATATGCATTAAGAAAAACATCAACGGCTACTTTTTCACCTTTTAATTCACTCAAACCGATAGGCTGAGAAGGCGCCAAATCTCTCAAATTACATCCCATGATACTCCCCCTGCCCCGTCTTCATGCTATGGCCGACGTCGAGGCATTTAGGGTTGAAGTCGGACACGGGTGAACATAGGTGACGTAATGTCAGGGACTCTAATTCTTGGAAGTGGATGGCATCCATTCCTTTTTCGTTCAGAAATTAAGTCATTATTTGGTGATTTTAAGATACTCCATCCTCGCCTTATATTACTCGATAAGGCTATTGAAGATAAATTTCTTTCACGTTTATCATCTGCTGCTTTAGTAGATGATTTAATTCATTTTGGCGGTTTTTCTAATGAGACTGATTTTACTAGGTTATCTCAAGAAATATCTAATTGGTCTCGGGAAAATTTACCTTTAGGTAGTTTTGCAGTCAGAAGTAAAAAATTAGGTTCAGGAGTAAAAGGTATATCTCGCAGAGACTTAGAAAAGGAAGTAGGAGCTCAATTATATTCTGATAAAAATCCTGTTGATTTAAACAATCCACAATATGAGATTGTGATTATTGTTGCTGGTAAAGTAGATGGAGAGGTGCACTGGGATTCAGTAGCAAGCAATCCTTGTATTATATGGGGAATTAGGGAAAATAAATGGACTAAACCTAATTTTATTGGGCGGCAACCAATGGAAAGACCATTTTTCAAACCGATATCTCTCGAACCTAGATTAGCAAAATTATTGATATCTCTAGCTCATAGAGAGGCAATTAATCCAAAAATAATGATTGATCCTTTTTGTGGCACCGGAGGTATAGCAATAGAAGCCTTACTGCAAGGAATGGACGTATATGCTAGTGATTTAGATCCTACTATGGTCTATGGTGCTAAAAAAAACCTCTCATGGGCAGATAAGCATAATTCAGGTATAATCAAAGTGGAAAAATGTAGTGTTAAGAATATAGCTAAACTATGGGCTAAAAAGAAGAATTGTATATTTGCTTTTGATCCTCCATATGGCCGTAATGCTTGGAAATCGGATGATGGTCTTGAGTTATTTTTAGCTGCCTTGGCTCAAGCGTTAGAAATTGACCCCGATTCTACAATATCTACCATGCTGCCTGCAGGGGCAGAATCTCTTGAAAATGACCCCGAAGTCGATTATATCGTAATGGGTAGACCTTGGAGCGAAATTGAGAATCAAATAAATGCTATAGGTTGGAGCGTTGTTGTACGTTCACCCGTCAAAGTTCACAAGAGTTTAGCACGTATGGTTGTCGTTTGTCATCCGTTGCATTGAAATCAGATTACCCCTGCACGACTAATAACAAGGGCTGTTAGTTTAGTGGATAAAATGGGGCGCTTCGGACGCCTTGCCCCGGGTTCGAATCCTGGACGGCCCACCATATCATTCATTTTTTTCCCATTTACTGATTATATCGCTACCTAGTTTAATTTCTTCTTTCTCAATCAATCCTGCTTGTTCAAGATGACTTTTATTGAAGTAATTTTCATTTTTTGCATCCAATTCTATTTTTGATATACAAAGATGAGCCGAATCTACAAGTTTTTCTTCTAAGAAACGTTTCCAAGTTTCTAATCCTCCTTCTAATAACAGTGTTTGAACCTCTAAGTCTCCCAAGTAATCTAGTATCTTCTTAACATCTATTTTTCTATTTTCTGAGGGTAAAACAATTCTATTGACATGTTCTTTATCATTGCTGGAATCATATTTTTCCGCATTAATTAGATATGTTTCAGCGTCTGAAGTTGTCATTAAATAGCAATCATTGGGGATTCTATTATTTGGATCAATAACTATTCTTTTTGGTATAATGTCGCTAGCAGAAATTTTTTCAGCTCTTACTGTTAACTTGGGGTCATCTCTGATTACAGTATTCACTCCAACAATAATCGCCATCGAATCTCTTCTTATTTGATGTACCATTTCTAATGATTCCTTTGATGAGAACCTTACTGCGGGCTTTTCTGGATCACCATCTATTCTTCCATTATTATCTGTAGCCGCTTTTAGAAGTACATACGGTCTTCTATATTTACACCAATGCATGAATGCAAACATTTGCTGATTACATTCTTTTTCTAGAATGCCGATTTCAATATCTATTCCTTCTCGTTTTAGAGCTTCCAAACCTCCTCCTCTCACGATAGGATTTGGATCTGCTGCTCCAATGACAACTTTCTTCACTCCAGCCCACATCAATGCTTCGCTACAAGGAGGCGTTCTTCCAAAATGATTGCATGGTTCAAGAGTCACATAGGCAATAGCTCCTTGAGTTTCTACACCTCTTGATTCCGCATCTGCAATTGCCATTTGTTCGGCATGAAGCCCGCCAAGATGGTCATGCCACCCTTCGGCAATGATTTCTCCGGCCCTCACTAAGACACAACCAACAAGTGGGTTTGGTCTGACTGAGTATCTTCCTCTTTCAGCTAATTCAATAGCTCGACGCATGAAATCTTCATCGTCCATAGGATGCCCTCTAAACGTTCGAAACATCCTTTACTCATGATTCCTCGCTTTGGGAGCATTCAAGTCTCAACTCCTTACTGGTGTAATCATGACACGTATTGCGTGTATCCTTAACCCCAAGGCCCGAGATGGATTATCTATGAAGCAATGGGACTTATTTGAGCCCGCTTTGAGGACTGCAGGATTTGAAATAGATTTACATCAAACCGAATACCCAGGTCATGCAACAGAGATTGCTCATAATCTATCTAGCGGCGATTACGAAATTGTAGTTGCAGTCGGAGGTGACGGTACGGTTCATGAGGTTGCATCAGGCCTTAGATGTTCAAAAATGACATTAGGGATTTTACCAATAGGTAGTGGTAATGATTATGCTCGAGCTCATGGAATTCCTATTCCCAGAGGTAAAAAATTTCCAGACATGCAAGGCGCAATAGACATCCTAGTTTCAGGTACCGATAGAAGAGTTGGTGCAGTAAGGGTCGAAGGTCCTCCTGCGATTGGTCATGATACAATTCCTGATCCAAAACATCACTCAGTGGATGGTGACCCTGATATTGATGGAAATATGGTGCGTTGGAGTTTCTTAGAAGTTGATTCTGGAGTTACATCTGCAGTAAATCGTATGAAGAATGAAGGGAAGTTCAAATGGATTAGAGGCCAGATGAAGTATACTTTTTTAGGGATTAGAGCAATACTTGGTTGGAAGAAACAACGGGGCTGGATCAAAGTAGATGATGAACCCGGACGCATAGTTGATTTTTCAGGCTTATTTTGCCTTTCTCAATGCCAGACATTTGGCGGTGGATTCAAAGTCACACCTGGTGCATCCCCAATTCAAAATCATGGTTCACTAATACTAGCCTTTGGGCTTTCTAAATTACAGATGCTCCTGATAATGGGCCCATTAGAAAAAGGAAAGCATGTAGGGAAGTGGGGGAAAATTAGTATGCAATCTTCCAAATCTCTTGAAGTTAGAGCAGTCGATAAAGATGGCAATCCATCTAATGAACGCCATAATCCAATAATGTTTGTTAATGTAGATGGTGAAGCGGTTCTAACTACTCCAGTTTCAATGAAGTATCATGAAAATCAGATCACAATCCGTGGTGCATCTTCGATTCCTAATGAGTGATAGTGGCGCCGAGAGAGGGATTTGAACCCCCGCGTCCAATGGACAGTGGATTTCAAATCCACCGCAATACCGGGCTATGCGATCTCGGCCGCGCTCTATCGAATCACTCATCAGAGATGAACTTTACAATCTTCAACTGTAGAATCCAGGTCTGCACCACTCCGGTAATCCAGTAGTGGCTTCAGGATGTGTTAATCCGATGAATAGTATCATGACAATAATGAAAAACGCAGGGAATAGCGCTGTAAGGGTTAGAATCTTAGAATCTTCATCTCCAAAAAGATGCATAAATATGGCTGCAATCATTATGAATTTAGGTACACCAATACCAACTAATATTACTAAAGTCAACTTTTTCTCTGTATAACCAATATTAGCGGCTGTATCGGATAAATCCAAACCAACTGCTGCGACCTCTATTAAAGTCAAAATCATTAATCCATAGAAATTCATCCAGTAGGGGTCTTTTCCCATAATTGTGTAATGTGCCATTTTTTTCACCTCAATATAGATAGAAGAATGGGAATACTAGTACCCAAACTAAGTCGACAAAGTGCCAGTAGAGACCGAAATACTCAATCGATACTGCATTTGTTGGAGTATATCCGCCAGTCCATGCTTTGAATGTCATGTATGTTAATCCGATTATTCCCCCAAAGACGTGAACACCGTGCGTTCCAGTCGTTACATAGAAAGTAGATGCGCTGACACTAATATCTGCAAGCATAGTTGCTCCTGTTGCTTCATCTACCCAATCATGATGGTGATAATGATCTGCATTAATCAAATACCCTTCAGAATATAGAGAATGAATATGATGTTCGTGTATTCCTAGAACCTCTATTTCAGGGACATAGAAGCCAATGAACCATTCAGTCATCTTTAATGCAAGGAAAATTATTGCTAAAATCCATGTACTTCCAAGATATCTATATACTCTCTTTCTACGAACTTCTTCGTCCACGGTTCCCAATGGTTTCTTAGCCCATCTTAGTGCTTGAACAATTGTAAATGATGAAATAATTAGAGCGAATGTATTGATTGCCCCTGGTGCAATGTGCCACATACTTGATGCTATTAGGTGACTAGCCGGTTCAAAACAAATTAGAGCTTCTCCAGCTTCTAATGTATATCCTTGTTCTACCCAATCTCCTCTCTCAAATACCGTCTGACAGTTTTCAATACCGGTTCTATATCTGATGTATGTACTGAATAGGGATGTAAATACCATCATTTCCGACATTAAGAATACCCAAATTGAAACTTTACGAATCTGTATATTCTTGAACGGTGCACCCGTTGACATTGGTTCATAGGTCCCATCGAAAGACATATCTTGTCTCCACCAGATAATTAATCCAAATAATGAAACTAGAAGTCCAACAAAAACCAGCGGGACATAGCTTGCATCGAATATACCATTTGTAAATGCGCCAGCAAGCATGAACAAGAATATTCCAAATCCGATACTCATTATCAAAGGAGCCCATGAATTATGTGGAGCACCATGACTCCAATCATGAGGTCCCCATGCACTTGGATGATGATGTTCGTCGTCGTGTCCGCTCAATTGTCCACCTCCTCTTTATCTGCTACCATGAGTTTGCTAAACCATATTCCAAGTTTACTTGGCTCATGGGCTATGTGCTCATTGGCATCTGTAAGTGTAGGCAAGTCATACCATTCTCCATTTTCGAATCGTCCGAATGATGGAGTAGGTGGTGGCGAAGAGGTCATCCACTCGAAGCTCCAACCTCCCCATGGATCAGCAGGTGCTTTTTGCCCTCTTACCAGTGATATGATTACATTAGCAACTAGAATGAAGTTACTGAAGAAGAATAATATTGCGCAGACTGTGATAAACATATTCCATCCTGCAGCTTCTGGAGGTAATGCTCCAATAACTGCTTCAGTAATTACTTCTCCATCAACTCCTCTGACTTCATCGACTGAAATAAAGTAAGTATGATGACGGCGTGCCATCCCCCATACTCCTAATCTATGCATAGGCCAAAATATACCATTGTATGTTACAAATGCTGTTAAGAAGTGTAGGACTCCTAGTTTTTCATTTAACATCTTTCCACTCATCTTAGGGAACCAATAGTAAACTCCACAGAATAGTCCGAAAACGGTACCTCCGACTAGCACATAATGGAAGTGGGCGACTACGAAGTATGATTCATGGAAATGTAAATCCATGGCCATACTTGGGAAAAACATACCTGAAATCCCACCCAATGTGAATGTTACTAAGAACCCTAGAGCCCATAGTGTATGGGTTCGATAGACCAAACTACCTCCATTCATTGTCATTAACCAGTTGAATATTTTTATCCCTGTAGGGACGGCAACAAGCATTGTAGTCAGCATGGTTACGAATCTCAGTGTAGGATCCATTCCTGAGGTGAACATATGGTGGCCATATACGATAAATGATACAATTCCTATTCCAGCCATTGCGTAGACCATTGAACGATATCCAAATACTGAACGTCGAGCACTAGTTGCAATTACTTCAGATATTATTCCGAAAGCAGGTACAATCACAACGTATACTTCTGGATGTCCAAAGTACCAGAATAAATGGCTCCAAAGCAAAGGGTCTCCTCCCGACGCGGCATCATAGAAAGCTGTACCAATCACTCTATCGAGATATACTTGTATTAGCCCAACACCGAATGCAGGAATCGACAGGAATAGCATTAGATTAGCTACAAGAATTGACCATGTGAATAGAGGCATCTGCATCCAACCCATTCCAGGAGCCCTCATTACTGCAATAGTTGTCAAGAAATTAATCCCAGTTAGAGTCGATGATGCAACCAGTAGTATTTGTCCCGCAACCCACATCGTTGTTCCTACATGGGCTGTCTCACTCACAATGTAGGGGGCATATCCAGTCCAACCCGTGTCGGCTCCCGTTCCTGAGAAAACTCCTGTGAAAATTAAAAATGCACCAACTGGTTGTAGCCAGAAACTCATAGCGTTTAACCTCGGTAAAGCAAGATCAGGTGCTCCAATTTGTAGCGGAACCATCCAATTCGCGGCTCCATTAATGAGAGGCATAGCTGCTAAAAATATCATTGTAGTGCCGTGAAGAGTGAAAAATTGGTTATATTGGTCTTGAGTCAAGAAATCATTTCCTGGCACCATTAGTTGAATTCTAATTAGTATAGCCATAATCCCTCCAATTCCAAGGAAAAAGAATCCTGCTAGGAAGTATAGTGTACCAACTCTCTTGTGATCAGTTGTAGTTAACCATCCCGCAATCCATGGTGCAAAATGTTCCCAATCGAATGATTCAGGATTATTCTGGTAGAAGATGAAAGTCAATACAAGTAATAACAATACAAAACTAACTACAATAAGAGTAGTCAATACTGTATATGGATTTGCTTGTTCTAATACGACTATTGGAGATGATACTTGGACGCTGAGTCTATTCCACTCATCCCCAGAAGTCCCTCCTTCTGAACTGCCAGCATTTCCGTTAACGGAGTTGGTATGAAGAATAAATTCGATATTTCTATCATTAGCAGGAGCAGTCCATTCGACAGTCCAACTAGTTTGGTCATTACCTGCATCAGTGTGTGATACTTCATTTGGATTCCATGATTGAACAGATGCATCACTAGGGCTAATTATTCCATCACTTACCCATAGATTAAATCCACCTTGATTAATATTTGCGGGATCAGCAGGTCCTCCTGTAAAACCTATATTCAAAGTATACACTTCTGAATAGTTGTATATATCTGGTAAGCCTTCCAAAGTTGGTACTACTGAATCACTTGTCACGGCTCCATGGCAATTACATCCAGAGTCCTTGACTCCTGCTACCCCCGTAGGTAACGAAGTAGCCGACGGAACTGCGACCATACCTAAGAGT
>DADI01000021.1:49954-50217 GCA_002494975.1 Euryarchaeota archaeon UBA556 | reverse complement strand
GGCTCTGGTTCCGGCTCTGGTTCTAAATTGGATTCAAATTCTGGACCAGCAGGCTGAATTAATTCAACTGATTTGTAAGATAGTTCTTCGACTGGTTCTATTTCCTCTTCTGGAATTTCAAATTTAGTCACAAATTCAGGGGCATCTTCAGGTTTGAGAACGTAATCCTCTTCTTCTTCATCAATAGGTTCAGGTGAATCGACAGTCAATGCAAAAGATGGATTTTTTGAAACGACTATACCATCATCATCATCATACTGCTG
>DADI01000021.1:46131-49904 GCA_002494975.1 Euryarchaeota archaeon UBA556 | reverse complement strand
TTCTTCTTCTTCAAAGTCACCTAATAATTCATCAAAAAGATCACTGACAATTTCCTCCTTGATCTCAGAATCTTGTTGAAAAGATGCCTTTTTTAACTGATATTGGCACAATGAGCAAAGAACTGCATCGTCCGAATTCTTGTGTTGACAGGTAGGACAGATTTGACCCACTTCTTCGACATTTCTCCAATTTCGGAACCTATCGAACATCTTGCATCCCCTCAGACATTCGCACTCGACAAAACATACCGTATAATCCTCACGTGGAGAAGTGTAAAACATCAAATGTAATACTATTGTGAATTTAGACCAGAAAGCGTGATGTGTCAATTACCTTGGCGAGTAGTTATGGGAGGGGATTCTAAGGCACCTCCTACGCGTTTTAACAGAAGTCAAGATCATCACGAATTATATCTAAAACTAATCAGATGGGAATTAGACGATGAGATGCAAAATGTTCTTCAAAAACTACAAAATTGGCCGAAGAAAAGGTTGATTGAAAATGGAATATCCCTATTTGATTTGATTGGTAAAAACGATGGTTGGTTATTTGGCCAAAGAATTATCAAATTTACAAATCGGAGGAAAAAAGATTTAGGTGCACATCGTTTTAGGCAAGGAGATATTATATTATTATCAAGAAAAGACCCTCTGAAAGAAACAACAATAGAAGGAACTATTTATTCAACTTCAAGGAATTCTATAAAGATAGTATTTTCAGATATACCAAAGAATATTAGAAAAGATACTTGGAGAATAGATAAAGGGGCAAATAGAATAGCTTACGATAGAATGAAAGATGCGCTTAATAGTGTATTTCAAGAAGAGGGAGGAGTCCCTTTGAGAGAATTATTACTTGGTATGGTTCACGACCCTCCAGGCACTGCTAGTTTAACCCCTGAGTTGGGGGGAGCAAGGGGTAGAAGTACGTCCTTCGCACACGACCTTAATGAACCTCAATTGATTGCTTCAAAGGCTGCAATAGAAAGGAGATTGACATTAATTCAAGGACCACCTGGTACTGGAAAAACTCATACTGCCGTTAGAATACTAGAGTCATGGGCTAAACAAGATGTTGGGACCATCCTGGCTGTGGCTGATTCAAACGTCGCAGTAGATAATTTACTCGAAGGTTTACTAGCAAGAGGTGTGCGATCAGTAAGATTGGGGCAACCCGTAAAAGTAAGAGAAAAATTAAGGCAGGCGACAATGGATGCGCAAATGGAAATTCACCCTCTGAGGAGAGATTTAGAAACTCAATTAGAATTGAATGAAAAATTGAATCGAAGAATTAGTTCTATGAAAGGTAAAGAAAAAGGTTTGGCGCATCGAGATATTAAGAAAGGATGGAAAGAAATTCGTAGGATTGAAAATCAAATTAGGGATGATATATTAGATAAAACTCAGATTGTTTGTTGTACCTGTATAGGCTCAGGTAATGAAATATTAGATGGAAGAAGATTTTCTCAAGTTTTGATTGATGAAGCAACACAGGCTACAGAACCTGCGTCTTTAGTCCCTTTAATTAGAGGGGCCAGGCAAATCGTACTAGTTGGCGATCATAAACAATTACCGCCGACGGTACTATCTTTTAGAGCAGAAGAAAAAGGCCTGAAAAGGTCTCTATTTGAAAGATTAGTGGATTTGGGAATTGAACCATTTTTATTGACAAAACAGTATAGAATGCATCCTTCGATTTCAAAATTTCCAAATAAACAATTTTATTCTAGTAAACTAATTGATGGAGTGAATGCAAGTAGTAGACCCGCCCCCGCAGGACTACTCTGGCCTGATTGGGATAATCCTGTTGCATTCATCCCTATAGAGGGAGGGGAACTTGTTTCTCCTGATGGAACTTCAAGAGAAAATCCTGCAGAAGTTTCATGGGTTCTTAAAATTACAGAGGATCTACTTGAAGCAGGAGAATTGACAAAAAAAGATATTGGAATTATCACTCCCTATGCAGGTCAAGTTAGGGCTATCCGTAATTCTATGGATGAAAAATTGGATGATGTGGAAGTTAGGACCGTGGACGGATATCAAGGAAGGGAAAAGGAAGTGATTATTTTTTCTTGTGTACGATCCAATCCCGAAGGTAATGTAGGATTTTTAGCGGAACCTAGAAGATTAAATGTTGCTTTAACGAGAGCAAAAAGGGGCCTTATCGTAATCGGTGACCCTGCAACTCTCAGAAGTGATAAGAATTGGCAAGCATGGTTAGAGTATATCCGCAATAGTAAGTTTGAGGCGTGGCACCTTCTCGGAATGGCCTGAGATGACTATGATGGATGGGCATGATTCACCTATTTCGATTAACAAAGGCAGTACTACAATTGCTAAGGCACTGGTTTCTGAAGATGGTGGGCACTGGCCTGTACCAGAAGGAACAATCTTGGCATCTGGAATGAGGAGGATTGTATCTTTTGTTGTAGATACCGTAATAGTAAGTTCAATTTTACTACTAGCTACAGGCGGAGATTTGATCAATGTGTGGAATCTAACTCTTTGGGCATCTGCTGATTTTCATTACGCCTTAGCCATGCTGTTTATTCTTCTAATATCACATTGGCTTTATTGGAAGTATACTGGACTATACTACTCGCGATCATTTGGTCAGAAATTAATGGGGCTGGCGGTTTTAGCAGAAGATGGTTCTGAAATGACAAGTAAAATGTGGGAAATAAGAGCTATGAAAAAATTGGGTTATCTTATTTTCCCATTTAGTATTTATTTCGGGTCTTATGATTTAGCGAGAATTTCTCAGCGGCATACACATCAATCTAATATTGATTTACGCGTAGGCTCCATTGTTGCACATGCTAATTCTTTACCACCCGCAAATAGAAAACATATCAAATGAGGATGTTGTATGCAAAAAGCAATTCGAGAAGTATTAAACGGAAATTGCGTAGTTTATCCTACTTCGACTTTACCCGCCCTAGGTTGCATATTAACTTCAAAGGCTCTCGATAATTTATATGAACTCAAAAAAAGATCTCATGACATGATAGTCAGTATAGCTGTAAGCGACTTGGAGCAAGCATCTGATTTAGTATATTTAACAGATGATTTAGAAGATTTCATCTCTGCGTTTCCCGAGGGTTCGGTTACAATTATACTTCGTGCTAAAAAACCATTAGATGAGAGATTAGGTGGGGAAAATATTGCTATTCGTATACTCTCAAATCCAATAGCTAAGAAATTCGTAAAGCAGACTGGACCTATAACTGCAACTTCGGCTAATATTAGTGGATTAATCCCTGTTAATGACTGTGAAACTGCGGCAGAAAGTCTTTCCAATACCGCTAATGAGATTGCCTACATATCCGGGATATGTACGGGAGGAGTACCCAGTACCTTGATAGCATGGCATACGGTCTGTAAATCACCCAACAGTCGCGAGATAGAGGTATTGAGAGAAGGTTTAGTCAAATCAAAGGAAGTTCTAGAATGGTGGAAGAAGCAGATTTGAAGCAGTGGAGAGATGCTGGCCACGTGGCTCGAAGGACCTTGGAGGGAATTAAAGATGAAATTCAAGAAGGCAAAACTTGGTTAGAAGTCATTGATTCTGCTGAGAGATTTATTAGAAGACATGGCGGACAGGCTGCCTTTCCAGTTACTATTTCTGTAAATGAAATTGCTGCACACTTCACGCCCAGCCACCAAGATCTTGCTCCGGAGGGATGGGATAAACCAATGACCTTTGAAAAAGGTGACTTAGTTAAATTAGATGTTGGAGTTCACATTAAAGGGGCTCTAGCAGATAATGCGTT
>DADI01000021.1:27922-46092 GCA_002494975.1 Euryarchaeota archaeon UBA556 | reverse complement strand
GAACCTATCAGGAATTTGTGTGGACATGAATTAGAAAGGTGGAATTTACACTCTGGTACATCTATACCATCATATGCATGCGGACCAAATTCTGGATTCAAAGGTAAAGCTGAAACGGGAAGTGTTTATGCAATTGAGCCTTTTAATACAACAGGTAAAACTGGGATGATTGAAAATATACAGCCAACTGGATCATCGAATATTCTAAGAGTTACAGGGGATGTTTCAATTCGTAAAGCACTATCTAAAGGGAAATTAAAACCTCTTGGAGCAACTATGGCTAGATACATCGAAGAACGATACCATACATTGCCATTTGCTTCAAGATGGGCGTATCCACTTTTAGAAAAGCCATTTCCAACTGAAGATGCTGAGTCTTTACAGAAAAAATGGAAAGCAATGATAAAAAAACTAACGGCTATAAGATTCTTAGAAGTTTATGAAGCATTACGAGATGTTGATGGCGGGAATGTCGGGCAATTTGAGCACACTGTAATCGTCACTGAGGGTGGTCCAGAAGTATTAACTGTACTTTAGAGTGAAAAATACATATTTTAATCACTTATTGACTTATATCTAACAAGGATTATGAATTGCCCACCCGTATGAGAGTTCGTACAGGGACGTAAGGTTCTGCTGAGTGCATCCCATCCCCTCGCTAATATCTCTCGCCCTGTACACCTAAATCATTCACTACTACTAGCGTCAGCATTACCGAAAATAGTTACTGCAATTACTGAACCTAATATCAATAATATTCCTGTAGATTGTTGAAAGGATGGTTGCTCTTGAAGAAGCAACAAACCCCACATTATTGTTAATACTGGTTGTAAAAGTACTGCAAATGAGGTTTTCGCACCCGGTAAACGAGGAAGAGCGTAAGTGATCGCGGTCCATCCTACTACTTGACAAAAAATAGCCAGGAAAATTAGCCAACCGTGACTTGGAAATGTTGGTTGGAAGTCAATAGGTTCAACCCCTAGAGAAGTTAAAGGCATTAAACCGATGAAAAGTAATCCAATCGCAGCACCTGCTGTAGCATCAAATTGGAGATTTTGAGCCGGCGCCATTTCTCGGTTAGAATATCTGTAAAGAAGCAAGAAAGAGGAGTAAAATATTGCTGCAAAAACTCCAGCTATAACTCCGCGAAAAGGATTTTCCCCATACGGTTCATCATCCCAAATACCAGATATTAAAACTAGCCCTAAAATTACTACAGGTAATGCAAGAATAATAGATTTATTCGGTTTTTCACCGAGAACTTTCCAACTAACTAAAGTGACAATTATAACTTGAGAATTGCCAATCATTGTAGCAATACCAGTCCCTATGTAATCAATTGCAGTATGGTATCCTATGAAATCTAAAGATATTATTAGTCCTGCATAAAATGTCATTAATCTTGATTTTCTACTACGGGTATCCTCAGATTTTGAAAATAAAATAATCAATGCTAGAAAAGGTAGAGCGTAACTCATACGAAAAAAGGCGCCGGTAGCAGGATTCGTATCTGAATATTGATAAAACAAGGGAGCGAATGATATTAGAGTAGAACCAAATAAGGCAATTAACATATTTTTTCGGTCTTCATCGACCGACATTCGATGCACCTTACTCAGATTTCCCATCGGAAATCATTTGTTGAAGTTCGCCACTTTCATACATTTCCATGGCTATATCAGAACCGCCTATTAATTCGCCATTAATAAAAATTTGAGGCATCGTCGGAAAATCAGACCATGTGCAAATTGAAGGTATTGCTCGAGGGTCCGATGTCACATCTACGCTTGCCCATTTATCTTCTAACTGGCCGAGAACCATTGCAGCCCTATTACTGAATCCACAACGTGGCTGTTCGGGTGTTCCTTTCATAAACAACACAATTGGGTTGTTATCTACTATTTCTTGTAACTCCTCTGCTGTCCAATTAAAACTCATTTTATTCACTCCTTGTTTTCTCGACGAATGTGTACTCCAAAAAATTCTGTTTTCTTCTCAGAGTGGGGATCGAAAGCAGTATCTAGAGTGGATTCTGCTTGCTCAGGAGTCATACATTTCAAATCTAATGCGTGCACTATATTTTGAGCAATGTATGGCTTGAAATGATTAAGTATTGGTTTCTGTCTTTGTAATGGCCTAACACCATCGTATGATTTAGATATGATTCGGACATGAAAATGATCACCGCTGCCATGTAAATCAGTGGCCTCAACAATGGCATCTGGAACCACTTCGAGGACCTCTGAAACCATCCACGCCTCGGTGACCATGTGCTCTCTATGAGGTTCGCCCTCTTTGAACATGGCTGAAAGATTGTTTCAAATTAAAGCATTAAATTAATTTTTTCTAAGTTCTCTTCAATAGTTCCATTATTATTAATCAAACCGCTTCCAACTACTGCTATATCTATGCCCCAACTCTTGACCAGCGCAGCGTTATGATGTTTAATTCCTCCATCGATCATTAATTTTGTAGAACGGCCCCCAGAGGACTTTTGAGAATCTATTGCTGATCTAAATTCACGGACCTTGGATTCCATCTCCGGTAAAAAAGACTGCCCACCTTTTCCAGGTACAACACTCATTACAAGCACGAGGTCGAGATCATGTAAATAAGGCAATATTGCTGAGGGGTGAGTGGCGGGATTGAGAACCGCTCCTGCTTGACATCCTCGTGAATGAAGGTTTTTGATTAATTTAGAGATATTGTCTACAGCTTCAACATGAAAAATTACTAAATCGACCCCAGCATCTACATATTGTTCCCAATTTTCTTCAGCGTTTGTAACCATAAGATGGCAATCGAGAAATATCTCTGGACCTACGTGTTGACGAATACTTTTAATTAGGGCTGGACCAAAAGTTATTGTCTTATTTACTACCCAATTCCCATCCATCACATCCAAATGAATCCATTGAATACCAGCAGAAATCGCATCATCCATTACTTTTCCTAATTCACAAAAATCCGCAGTGAGTATACTAGGTGTTATCTCCATGTAATATGCCCTCTAATTAGTACGAGGAGCCGAGGGTACTCAATAGTTACTATGGTAATTATGATTGAAAATAACAAATTATTATTAGGGTGAGTTATAACTCGAGTTTATTGGTGAGAGCATGGGACGGGTCGTAGATGTTAGTGATGCTGAGTTTGATATGGCAACAAGCAGTAGTGAATGGGTCCTAGTTGACTTTTGGGCACCTTGGTGCGGCCCCTGCAAGATGATTGCACCTATTCTAAATCAGATTGCAGCAGAAAAAGATATTACAATAGCTAAAGTGAATACTGATATGAATCCTCTTTCAATGGGTAAATTTGGTTTTAGAGGGATTCCTGCTTTAGTATTATTTCACAACGGTAAACCAGTTGACCAGATGACTGGGGCGAGACCTAAACCAATGTTTGACCAATGGTTAGGTAAATATATGGATTAATCAAATTTCTGATTAATTTTAGTTGATCTTTCCTCGAGAGAAGTGCCAACTTCCCTTAATAATCGTGATCTCAATGCCTCATGTAGCCACATTCCATCTTCTAGTTCAAGCATTAAACCACGTTCTAGTAGACTAGTTGGAGGCTTTCCATTAAATTGTGAAACCTTAGCTAAAGTTTTCCATGGTACTGGTTTTTCGGCAACAGCCAAGAAAGCTAATAATTCTCTATGATCATGAGGTAAAACATCTAGTATTTCTTCATCGAGGAATCGTAACCAATCTCGGTGTAAAGTGTTCCCATATATCTCTAGTAACTCAACAGCAAGAGGATGTCCGCCAGTAGCGGCGTAAATTTCTTCGGCAGGTGCATCATTGGGGAGATTCAATTGATCTATCCAATCTACAATTTCTTCCAAAGTTAATCCAGTCAAAATTAATTCTTCTACTTTGCCTCTGGTATGAACATCCCTACGATCATAGAATGCAAGATTTGTTCTTGAAATTAAAAATAATCTCATTGATGTCACCTCTGAAATTTGTAATAATGCTCCAAAAAGATGGTCCCCCTCTGGCCCTATGTTGTGAACATCGTCGAGAATTACGAATAAATCTGATGGTTTTACCTCTAAAATTTCCTTTTCATCCAATAAATGTGCTATTAATCTTCTACGGAATAAATCAATATTAAAAGATGCACCTGGCTTTAACGGTAATGATTCTAAAACACCGTATGGGTCGGATAATTTATCATCCGAACCTATCCCTATTCGATGAAGTAAACTAGTTGCTATACCAAGCGAAGAATCCCATGGCTGACATGGATAATACATAGCATGAATGTCTTTACCCGAGGAAATCATGCTATCTATCCAAAAGGAAGTTAAAGTTGTCTTACCACAGCCCGCAATACCAGATAAAACAAACATTGGAGTTTCGGATTTGTACCACTCGTCTATTGCTTTTTTTTCTAATGAACGACCATGCACATCCCTTGTTTCAGGAGGTCTTATGTGATAGGTTGAATGAGCACCTGACAATAAAGAAATTGAACCGGGATTATTATTTTTCTCTTCGGGACGTATAATTGCACCAAATCGGATATCTCCAAAATTAAGAACACCTTCATGTTGTGCATGCATTAAAACTTGTAGAAGAGTTAATCCAGTTTGTAATCTTGATGATACTTCATCAGCCCTGATTTCTAATAATTTACCTTTTTTATTTCGGATTAAAACATTAGTTGAACGGAGTTTTTCAATTCTTTTTCTGGATTCTAGGCGGCCTTCGTCTGTTAACTGCCATGTCTTTTGACGCCTTTCTTCGCCTCTAATCGCTCTAGTATGTTCAGAAACTAAACCATCAGTTACTAATTCACGCATCGTCCTTGAAACATTGGGTAAATGTAGTGCGCAGACTTCTGCAATACCTGGACGAGTCATTTCGAATGATACAAGATAGTGGTCAGCCTGATGATCTTGCTCCCAAAGATGTACCATTATACGGTCTGAAACTGCGACATTAACTCTCGCATCACTAGCCGCCATGAGTTATCCGGTACCTATGACTGGCATCAAGAGTTCGGATTATTGTCCAGAAAGAATAGTCATACATTGAGGGTATTGCTCTTGCATAGGAGGAAGGAATAAATTATCACAATTTTTATTGGAAATTGGTAGTGTTAAAACACTGCTAGTACCTAACCCTAAGGTAACAGCCATCGTAGAAACTGGACTCGGGATATAATCTTCTCCAGTTTGGGTAATTATCAGATTGATGCCGTCTCCTTCTGGTATAACAACATCCATTCCAAAGAATTCCATTTTGGCGATAACTGTTTCACCGGGAGAAAGGACTTCTCCCTCTTTACCTCCATTATGGAATCTTAAATCCATCACAGCATGGCCCAAATGCATTCCGTTACTTGCTTGGACCATTTCAACAAAAAGATGACCGCTGGTTGAAAGTAAGGATATAGTAGCCTCTACGTGAAAAGTTGGTGTACCTATTATTCTAGTTTCGTTCTCGAAAAATGGGCATTCAATCGACAATTGGGAACTGGACGTAATAGTTTCTCCTCCTCCGATAATATTACAATCATCCATATCATACTTCAACAAATCTGAATCTAAAGGAGGGTATGTCTGTTCAACTCTCCAACCTCCTATATTATCCTGTATTTCGGCGATTAATCTTGGTTCGGGGCCTTGATCTTTAAGATAATAATCAAACCACTCTAGTAAATCATCTGCCCAATCCCATCTAAGAGTGAATGGAAATGCTTCGGCGCCTCGGCCACTTGATAGTCCTTCATGACCACTTTTCCTATCTGGATAGTCGTGCCCCCATTGTCCATATAAGCCCTTAACATCAAATCCTGCATCGCGGAATATGTTATGTGTTGGAAATGCCATATGTGGGTCGACATTCCAATCTTGCATGCCATGAATGATGTAGATAGATCCGTTATAATTCTCTAAAGCTCTATCGAGGAAAGTACGTTCTGACCAATAATCGCTTCCTAACCATGCTAGATTATCTCCAGACAGATATGCAGCGGGACCGGCGTAATAGCCTTCTAAATAGCCTTCACAGGCATTTTCTGCATCTTCAAGATCTCCATCTAATCCAAAACTTCCATAGACTCCATTATGCATTATTGCCCCTCTGGCTTCCATACTACCATTTCTCCACATTAAATCATGCGCCCCAATGAGTCCTGACATAGGAATTATTGTTTTCAGATATTCAGAACCCATAGCCGCAGCCTCCCAAGGAGTTGAACCGTCATATGACTTACCAATTATTCCAACTGCTCCGTTAGAAAATGGAGCTGACCCCAAATACTCAACAGCGGCGTGGATTCCTCTTTGCTCATCAGTACCCATCAAATCCATGCAGTGATTGCTTTCACCTGTTCCAAATACACTAATTTGAGCTACCCCATATCCATGAGGTACAAAATTTTCAATCAAAAAACGACCTAATCGATCTGCGGGCGTTAATGCATCTACATCACCATCATCATAATATGGGCCTATTTCAGCAATTATTGGAACTTGACAATTATCTGGAATTTCCGCCAAATCATAGTCACATCCATCTATAACAGGCAACCATAATCCAAGATGTACTTCAGCGTCTCCGGTAATTCCTGCACCACCATCACTGGAAGTAATTGTCTTTACAGCAACATAAATTGACCTGACTTCACCTATTTCATATGAACCATTGATAGAGACTCTACTGAATACATCATCAGCACGATATTGTAAGTTATATCTGTCTTCGACATCTGGTAACCAATGTGATTTCTCATCAATTGTTTCAGATTCATTATTACCAAAACAACCTGACAACACAGGTGTAAGAAGCAATAACGCTAAGCATAGAGTCAACGACCTCTTAACCATATAACGCGCGTCATTTATATCACTCATGAGTGTTTTCCATTACCGTTTGTGAGTTATAATAATAAAAAAAAATGGAAATATAGCCATAATAATAGATTAGTTGAAAAACTTCGGCATCAGAACAAAGAACATGGACAGTGAAAGAAAGAGGAGTCTCATTCGGCTTCAAAGAATGGAAATCACTGAGGCGGAAGTATACAAAAAACTGGCTAAAAATCAAAGAAATAAGAACAATAAGACGATTCTAGAACAAATCGCTGAACAAGAAATTAATCATTATAATATTTTAAAGAATATCACAAATATTGACGTTAAGCCCTCAAGAATAAGAGTGTTATTGCACGTGCTGGCTTCACTCTTTTTCGGACTAACTTTTTCTTTGAAACTTATGGAAAAAATCGAACAAAGTGCTGCAAAGGAATATAGACAGTTGGGACTAAATGATATTGCTAAAGAAGAAGATGAACATGAAGAAAAATTGCTTTCACTATTAGAAGAAGACGCGTTGAATTATCTAAGTAGCATCATATTGGGTCTTTCTGACGCACTAGTGGAGCTCACAGGCGCTCTTGCGGGACTTACTTTTGCATTTCAAGAATTAAGAGTGGTTGCATTAGCAGGGTTAGTGACTGGAATCGCTGCATCATTCAGTATGGCCGCGTCTGAATTTTTAGCAACTAAGGAGGAAAATTCTGAACGATCTCCGATTAAAGCAGCAATATTTACTGGAATAGCCTATATGCTCACTGTAATGCTTCTAGTCACGCCTTATCTCTTGTTAGATGATACAAGCGCTATTATGTTAGGGCTTGAACCACATATTCAAGCACTTTGTATTACCTTAATTATTGGTTTGTTAATAATTGCTTTATTCAATTTTTATGTATCAATAGCACAAGATCATTCTTTCAAGCAAAGATTTACAGAAATGACTAGTATTTTAATTGTGGTAACTGGTATTTCTTTCGCAATAGGATTAATTCTTAGAGAATGGTTTGGTATATGATTATCAGGTATAATTTAACTTAATAAATTTGAGAATGTCTAATCAAAGGGTTTGATTTAGAGTATTGATTCCGGTGAAGTATGAATGCTTATGATGAACTATTAGCAAGATTGAAAGATATAGATTTGGTTGGCCAAATTGGAGGTTTATTAGGGTGGGATCAAGAGGTCTTGATGCCTCCAAAAGCAGCCGCATTAAGAGCCGAACAACTTTCGTGGATTTCAAAGACTGGCCATGAAAAATTGACCGACCCAAGAATAGGGGAATTGTTAGAAGTATTAGAACAAAAAGACAATTTAGATGAGGTACAAAGAGGAAATATTAGATTAGCTAGAGATTCTTATGATAAGGCTACAAAATTACCAACTGATTTTGTGGCAGAGATGGCAATGCATAAATCAAAATCACAAATTTCTTGGACTCGCGCAAGGGCAGAAAATGATTTTTCAATTTTTAGAGATGATTTAGCTAAAATGGTCGAGATGTCGAGGAAAAAAGCAGATTATCTTGGGTATGATGAAGTTAGATATGATGCACTTCTGGATTTATATGAATCTGGATTAACTGTTTCACGGGTAGACCCACTTTTTGCGGGTTTAAGAGAAAATGTTGCTCCACTCGTGAAAAAAGTAATGCAAAGTGGAACGAAACCAGATATGTCTTGGGTGCATAACAATACTTGGAGTAAGAAAGGACAAGAGGGGTTGTCACAATCTATTTCTGAAGCCATTGGATTTGATTTTAACGCGGGTAGAAGAGATGCTTCAACTCATCCTTTCTGCGGTGGCCCAAATCCAGATGATGTGAGATGGACTACTAGATATGACGAAAAAGATCCTTTTGGATCATTATATGGTTCAATGCATGAAACGGGACACGGTCTATATGAGCAAGGAAGACCGCGGCACTTGGATTTTCAACCAACAGGTTCAGCAAACGGCTTGGGAGTTCATGAAAGTCAAAGCAGATTATGGGAAAATCAAATAGGTCGCTCCAGAGAGTTCTGCGAATGGGCATTACCAATTTGGAAAGAACACTTTCCTGAACAAATGAAAGGAGTTTCTGCAGAAGATTTGTGGCGATCCGTGAATTTTGTTGAACCAAGTTTGATTCGTGTTGAAGCGGATGAAGCCACATATAATCTCCATATTATGATAAGATATGAAATCGAGAAAAAACTCATTTCTGGAGAGATTGAGGTAGATGACCTTCCTGATGTATGGGATGATATGTATGAAGAATTTTTAGGGATAAGATCCCCAAATAGGACATTAGGGGTACTTCAAGACATACATTGGTCGTTTGGAGCATTCGGATATTTCCCCACATATACACTTGGTAATTTATATTCTGCCCAATTACTAACTGCCGCTCGGAAAGAATTACCTAACCATGATGAACAAATAAGAAAGGGAGAATTTACCCCCTTATTGGAATGGATGCGTAAAAATGTACATTCTCGGGGAAGTATCATTGAACCCTCTGAATTGATTAAAGAGGCAACTGGAAATGAACCTTCGCCAGATGATTTTGTTAAATATCTTCAAGATAAAGTAGAATTTTTGTATGAATTATGAAGATATGTACGAAAGCAACAAAGCATAGAAAGGATTAGGAATTGTGATGAAAAATCGTTCACTGGAAGAGATTGCGTCTTTTGTTAGAGATTTGGGCAGTGAATGTACATGCTTGGTCATCCATAAAAATATGTTGATTTCGGGGTCGAAAGATGGAAGAATAGTTTCTTGGGACATTGATAATGGGCATGAAAAATGGCAATGTAAAGTAGATGGCCCCATTTCAGATATAGGTATAAGTGATAGAATTTATTTTACCGCTTCTGCCGAATTACATGCAATGAAAATTGAAACTGGAGAATTAGAATGGACTGTAGATATAGGAGGCTCTAGTGATTTGATTAAAATTGACAATGATTCAATATGGGTAACTTCTTCATTATATGAAATAGAAGTCCAGGATTATACGGAAACAACCTTACTCAAGTTTGATAGGAATTCAAAATTAATTAAAAAAATTATTTTTGAAGAAAAACCATGGTTTATTGGGATGTCATCGAATGATTTAGTTTTAGGTATCGGAAGACCAAGGTGTGGTTGTTTATTTGTAAATAGCGATTATGTATTATCTCATAAGAAAATTGAAGGAAATAGTCCCATTACTATGGGAATTGAAACTGAATTAGGTTTCTTACTCGGGCATAGTAATGGTATGGTTACAGAAATTAAGGATGGTGTGATGGATATAATACAATTTGAAGAATACCCTATAAGTTCAGTCCTGAAAAACGAACATTATTTGTGTGTAGGTAATGATAATGGAACTATTATTTCATCAAAAGACTGGGAAAGAAATTTCGTTGGAAAAATTGACTGTTTAATAAAAATTGATAGCTCAATATGGGCATCTAATACTGCTAATGAAAATAATATCTATGTTTTAGATGAGGATAATGGCAATACTAAATATAAAATAAATCATGATTCTAGAGTTAGATTAATAAAATATATTAATGGAAAAATTGCTTTATCAGACCAGAAAGGAAAAGTTATCCTTCTAGAAGAAGATGTCGTATTTAGGAGACTGAATGAAGTTAGTGAAATCGTTCAAGATCAAGAGAAAAGAGATTTGTTAAAAAAACGATTAAGAGCACTTCGTAAGTGATTTATTGCAGTGGAAATTAACGTCAAATAACCTCTGTTTCCGGTGGACTGCGGCCTGATTAGAGAAAGGTTTAAGAGCCGCAGCCGTCCCTGAGAACTTTGCTGCTCCAGTGGAGGAGTGTGGGCGTGTTAATTCACGACCCGCGGGCCACAAAAACCGAGCTCCGAAAAGGAGCAGTAAAATCGGAAATCGAAAGAGATCCGAGGAATAGTCAAAACGTCTGTGGACGTAGAGACGACGGGAGAACTGAGATGGGAAAGAACTGGACGAAAGGAAAGGGAAAGAACTCACAGAGGAAGTATGGAAAACAACACCGAACCGGAAACGGGGAAAACATAACCGAAATACAAAACTATCCCGAAGAGGTACACGAGCGAAGAGAGAGGACCAGAGATGGGACAAACTTGAGGCGCGTATGTGAGGAAATGAAGATGAAGAAAACTGGACGAAAGGAAGGGGAAAAGAAACAGAATGGAAACACATTGAGAACAAGAGCGGGAAACCGTGGAGGATTAGTACTGAGACGTGGAAATAACTGGTGAGAGCTAGGGAAAAAAGCGAACACGGGTTGAAAGAAGAGATTCTTGATACTCGGAAAAGGACGAAGAGAGAGCATGAAGTCTCCGAGTCATCTACCCCAGGGGAGTAGGAACCTTACGGAACCTACAAACTTGGGACCCTGCGGAGTTAGCAGAGGGTAATGATCCCCCAATGTTCAGAACCCACTGCTAGCTCCCACCTATTCGGTATATTCGCCTGACTTTTACTTCTTATTAGGTCCAATCATTTCTTCAGGCTTAACCCAATTATCAAACTGATGATTATTTAATAATCCGAGTTCTAGAGCGCTTTCTCTCAATGTTAAATTATTTTTATGTGCATTTTTAGCAATCTTTGCGGCATTATCATAACCAATATGGGGATTCAATGCAGTTACAAGCATTAATGAATTTTCTAAATGCTGGGAAATTTTTTCAATATTAGCTTGTAATCCGTCAATACATTTTTCAGAAAATGAAATACAAGTATCGGATAGTATCCTGATACTATGGAGAAGATTGTGTATCATCATAGGCTTATACACATTTAATTCAAAATTACCTTGACTTCCACCTATTGATATTGCAATATTATTTCCCATTACTTGGCAACAAACCATTGTCATTGCTTCTGCTTGAGTAGGATTTACTTTACCGGGCATAATACTAGACCCGGGTTCGTTCGCTGGGAGAGATAATTCACCAAAACCGCACCTGGGGCCTGACCCCAACCATCTCACGTCATTAGCTATTTTCATTAAAGATGCAGAAAGAGTATTCAGCATCCCAGAAGTTGCAACAATTGCATCATGAGCCCCCAATTGAGCAAATTTATTTTCTGCACTGACAAAGTCTAAAGATGTGTAAGTTGCTATTTTCCCGGCTACTTTTTCTGCAAAATCTGGATGGGTGTTAAGCCCTGTCCCCACAGCGGTACCTCCGAGTGCGAGTTCTAAAAGATCTTGTTGGGAATTTTCTATACGAGAAATATCAGAATCTAACATTGAAACATATGCACTAAATTCTTGACCTAAAGTCAATGGTACGGCATCCATTAAGTGGGTGCGGCCAATCTTTACTATATTCGAAAATTCTTTTGATTTGACATCTAAAGAGTTTCTAAGAGTCATAATAGCAGGGATTAAACGATGTTGAATTTCTTCAGCAGCAGCGATATGCATTGCAGTGGGAAATGTATCATTACTAGATTGAGCTCTATTGACATGATCATTTGGGTGTACTGGAGTTTTGCTCCCTAGACGGCCATTTGTTAGCTCAATAGCACGATTTGCAATTACTTCATTAGCATTCATGTTAGTTTGTGTACCTGAACCTGTCTGCCAAACACGTAAAGGAAAATGGTCATTTAGACTACCGGCAATTACTTCGTCACAAGCAGAAGAAATTAACGCACCTATTTTAGAATCTAACTCGTTTAATTCTACATTTGTCTCTGCTGCAGATTTCTTGAGAATCCCAAAGGCACGTATCATCGCATGAGGCATTGTATCTTCTCCTATATTGAAATTAATCAATGAACGAGCCGTTTGAGCGCCATAATAGCGATCGGAGGGGACTTCAACTTCCCCCATAGTATCTTTTTCGATTCTCATAAAATCTTTTTCGCCACGGGCGGTCTTTGATTCACCTTTAGGCTCATATGGTTGAGGGTTTCTCTCGGAAAAAAGTGCATTTTCAATCATTTTTGATATTGTTGCAGAACGTCCATCATTCTGACCTTTACCTACCTTTTTATCTAATTTTTTAGCTAAATCTTCTGGTATACTTATGCTTAGGATACGTCTATCGCCCGCTCGATGTTTGGCCATAAATAATCTAGTTAATAAGTTATTAATAAACTTACGGTAAAGAAGAGCAGTATATTGATTAAAATTTTATAAAAATTACAAAATCAGAGCCTTTGGACAGAGATTATCTGCATAGGTGTTTCTGGTTTGTCACGAAAATCTGTTGGTTGGGACTCAATTTGTTTAACTATATCCATCCCCTTTATGACTTCTCCGAAAACAGCATGATTTCCATTAAGCCAAGGCGTAGGGACCGTAGTTAGAAAGAATTGGGAACCTCCAGTATTCTTACCTGCATTGGCCATGGAAAATAGACCTGGGCGATCATGAGCTTTTGCAAGTGCTGCTGATTCGCAGGGGATTTGCCACCCTGGGCCTCCGGTTCCCGCTGCACGGCTATCTGGGTCCTTAGATTTAGGACAACCTCCTTGAATCATAAAATCTTTGATAATCCTATGGAAATGTAATCCATTGTAGAATCCAGAATCTACTAATTTTAAGAAATTACCCGTAGTCTCTGGGCAATCTGTTGTATAAAGTTCAATTTGTATTTCTCCTAAAGTAGTCGACATTTGTACTAAGGTCATGCCTATCCGAAGTAACTTGTGTTCAAGAGGATAATGGTCTAGTGCCGTGACAATACTAATGTGGTGTATCGCACTTGACATTTCTATGAGTGAGCTCAGTGAGCATACCTGCCCTCGATGTAAATTAGCATTATACATCGAAACCAGTGAACAAGCACAAGGCGTAGATTTACTGATTTGTAAAGAGTGCTGGGGAGTAGCGGTTGCTGCTAAATCGATGGATTCTGTTATCTCAAACGGAAATGAGTTAGATGAACTGAACGAGGAATCATATGTAGGAAGTGGTTGCGATTGCCCTATTTGTTCTACTGAAATGAAGGAAATTGAATTGGATATCCCTGAAGAAGTTAAAGAGAAATTAAGTTTGATCGACGGATCTACTCCTAAAAAAGTCATAATTGATTCTTGTGAAAATTGCCCTACATTCTGGTTCGATGCAGGAGAACTAGACCTTCTAAATGGAATAAAACCCAAAGTGCGGAATCCGAAATCATATGATTCTAACTCGAATAGACTAATTGATGATCAAACACTGACTGAAGAAGATATTAAACAAAAAATGATGATTAGGAGGCTTTCTGGATTAGGAGTATTGATCTTTTCTGCTATGATGATGGGGAGTGGAGGCGTCATTATGACGGTTGGAGCAGCCATTTTAGGGCTCGGCGGATTAATTGCAATGGTATCTAGTGACCCTGAAAAATCCCTGAATAAAGGTACCTGTGATAAATGTCGTATGAAAAATAAATCATTAGCTTGGAATTGTCAAAGCGGAGGGTGTTGGGCACATATTTGTACGGATTGTCAAACCATAGGTTCGGACCCTGTGGAAGCCTATGCTAAAACTCTCGGACAAGTCGCAATAGGGACCGTAGTAGTAGGCGTAGGCGTGATAGCACTTTTCGCCATAGCCGAGGGAGGTGGCGCTGGCATCGTAGACTTACCTGGTGGTTTTGGAGGATCAAAGACTGAGAAAAAATCGAAGAACCCACTTTTACTTTGTATGAAATGTGCTTTAGAGACCGAAGAAAGAAAGAAAACTCGTCAGTTAAAAGCACAGGGAGAAGATGTTTCATCAGCAGAAAAAGAAATCGCCTCAGATGGTTATTGCAGTCACGTAGACTCCCTAAATGGGAAAAAATGCAAGAGAGTAGAATTTAGAAAAACTGGCCTATGTTATGTTCATAAATAAATGGATAAAATAAATAATTAGGCTATTGTAGATCCTAATAAAACACCATCTGGTAATTCAAGAAGATTAACTGAACCGTCTGGGTCTAGCGCCCCTAAGATTAGGAATTGAGAAACAAAACCCCCGGGTAATGTCTTGTCTCCGAGATTAACTGCACCAACAACTAACCGCCCGATTAATTCACTTCTAGAATAGTTAGTAATCTGCGCAGAACTAGATAATTCTCCTATTACCGGCCCGAAGTCAACTCGGATTTTATAGGACGGTTTTCTCATTTCAGGATATTCTGAAACGTCGATTATTTTTCCAGATCTCATGTCTAAAGAAAAATAATCATTGACACTAACATATTCTTTTCTAAGTAATTTTTCTGGATGATAGGGGAGATTGTCTGGATCAATTTGGTGTTGGCTCATTCACTCACCTGTGATATCAGAACGTAGAAGCAAAGGAATTAATGAAACTCCTGCTTCATTGAAGGCATCCATCCCCCCTTCCTGTCTATCAAGAATTGTTATACAAGCAACTACTTGGCAGCCCATTTCTGTTAATCTTTCTGACGCTTTAAGGGCAGACCCCCCCGTTGTCGTTACATCTTCCAATAATATTACTCGGTCACCTTTAGCTAGACTTGCTCCTTCAATGCCAGGGGGATTTCCTGTTTTCCTACCTCCTCGGCCTTTGGCTTCTTTACGGACCATGAAACCACGGATTTCGGAACCTTTGGGGGCCTTTGCTATGGCAATTCCGGTCAAAGGGACTGCTCCTAATTCTAGACCACCTATTGCATCGATTGAATCGAGGGAATCGATTTTTGAATGTATTAGAACTCCCAGAAGATGAGCGCTCTCGGGATCCATCATTACTGGTTTCATATCAAAGAAATGGGGACTTTGTCTGCCACTGGCTAAAGTGAATAGTTCAGCAGGAGAATAGAGATAAGCTAACTCTCGAACTTTTTCTATTAAGCGTGATTTGGCATCATTTACACTTGTCGACATACTGCTTCCTCTTGTCTGCGGCGGAAGGGAATCGAATGAATGTTGTCACATTAAAATACTCGAATTGACATTGTTTACACTGAATGTTCTTGTGCGGCCGGTATCGTTGAGAGAATATTGAGTGGCAGGGGGTGGAGTATATCGAGGAAAAGATTAGTAAGAATTTGATAATTGACTACAGCCGTCTAGAACAAGAACAGAATTCATATGAATCTTGGTTAGAAGAACATACAGAGGCTGTTTATCAAATTGCGGCGGAAGCAAAGTCTAAAAAATTAGACTTTGAAAATGTTGTTGAGATTCCTCGAGCTTCTGATTTGGCTAGTAGGACAGAAAAACTGTTGGAAGATTATCTAGACGGTATGAAAATTGAAGAGGATTTGAGACATTTACTTAACACCACTGACAGAGAAAGTGCCTCAATACAAATTGCAGTAGATGTAGCTAGAAAAATGAATGAGCAAACGCTAGATATGCAGAAATCAATAGATTGTGGACTAAGAGTAGGTTTGGCTGTCCTTACTGAAGCGGTTTTAGTCGCACCATTAGATGGAATAGGAGATGTTAGAATATTAAATAACGCAGACGGAACTGAGTTTTTATCTATAGATTTTTGCGGACCTATTAGGGCAGCAGGCGGTACTGCTCAAGCGCTTGGTGTGCTTATTGGAGATATGGTGAGGAGAGAATTAGGATTAAACAGATACATCCCCACAACCCAAGAAGTTGAGCGGGTTAAAGAAGAATTTGGACTATATCGAGTAGGTTTGCAGTACAAGCCCCCGCCTGAAGAGATTGAAACTATAATGAGAGCATGTCCAGTAATGGTAAATGGGGAAGAAACCGAAAAAATCGAATGTGCTGGATATAAAGAAGTGAGAAATATTGTTAATTCAAATGGATCTTATCGTACAAGAATTCGAGGAGGTGTGATGCTGGTAATTGGAGAAGGTTTATGCCTCAAAGCACCGAAAGTTCAGAAACATACTGAAAGAATGAAGATTCAAGGGTGGGAATTCATAGCTCAGTTTGCAAATAAAAATAAAGGGAATGATAAAAATATAGAATCTTTCAAACCAAGACAAATCGCGCCAATTAGAAGATATATGGAAGACGTCATTGCAGGAAGACCTGTGTTTGGTGAACCAAATCAACCCGGTGGATTTAGACTTAGATATGGAAGAAGTCGGATTACCGGTTTAGCCGCAGCAGGGATGAATCCAATCACAATGGAAGCCATGGGGGGGTTTCTAGCAGTAGGTACACAGATGAAAATTGAAAGACCTGGGAAAGCGTGTGCAGTAACTCCTTGCTCAGAAATAGATGGCCCTACTGTATTAATGGAGGATGGCGGATTCCGAAGAATTAGGAATCTTGAGGATTGGAGATTAAATGTCGCTAATGTCAAATCTATTTGGGATGCTGGAGAAATATTGATTGGTTATGGGGAATTCCTTGAAAATAATAAAAATTTAGTTCCTTCGGCGTATAATAAAGATTGGTGGGCGTCTGATTTAGTTGAATCTTTGGATATGCCTGTAAAGGTAGAAACTTTTGCTAATATATTGGGCTTGGAACGAAGTTCTTTACCTGAAGGGTTGCCATTTAATGGTGCAATAAAGAGAGGTGGTGAGAACCCATTAGATAGGAAATGGAGGAAACGTAAATGGGTGATGTATCTCCGAGAATTAGAATTAGATTGGGAAAAAATAAAATCAGTATCATTAGAATATGGAACTGCAATTCCACCACCATGGAATCTATGGTGGTCCGATTTACCAATGACATTTATGCCTGTGATGATTCAACACTTAACAAATTCAAAAATTGTCGATGGGAATATCTGTATACCTAAAGTAGCATTAAAATGGCCTCGTGAAGAGATTCTCAAAGAGGAAGAATTACCACTTCAAATATCTGAAAAATGGCCTAGATGGACGGATGTAAAAAATAATGGAGTGTTAAAATCGTCCCTGATGACTCTAGGGGTGGAGCATTTTCATGAAGATGGAAACATAATTCTCGAAAAGAATTGGGAATCTCTCTTAGAAGGACTTGGATTGGAAATTTATCAAGATAATGTCAGGAAAAAGGTAGATATTGAATTACATATTAATCAAAGAGTTGAAAGAATTAAAAACGCTTATTCGATAATTAATCGCGAGTCTAAACGTGTTGAAGAATTAGAACATGAAAGAGATCTTGAAAGAATTGTAGCAACTACCGCGGCGAGACAAGCTGGTATGAATATTCAAGAAACTGAAAAAGCGGGAGAAAAAGCTGCAATGAAGATTGTAGACAGTGGGACTGAAAATATCGAAGAATTATCTAAATCAAAAATTCTAATCGATGAAAATGAAGTCGAAAGAAGCCTCTGGATAGTGAGGAAAGTTTCAAATTTCAGATGGGAGGATTCTGTACCTTGTAGAATTGGGGCTAGAATGGGTAGGCCAGAAAAATCAGCAAGAAGAGAATTGAAGCCATTAACTCATGCGTTATACCCTATCG
>DADI01000021.1:0-27880 GCA_002494975.1 Euryarchaeota archaeon UBA556 | reverse complement strand
CCTAATCTTATTTGTCACAATAGAATTCTAGCGAGTGACGCTACAGAGTGTGGCGGTAAAACAATAGAGAGGAAATCTAGAGGGAGCAATAATAGGAGAAGAAAGGGAGAAAGAACTACTGTCGAATTAGATAAATTACTGGAAGTGAAAAGAAGATCATTGGGCTTAGATAGATTACCTAAAATAATCAAAGCACAGAAAGAGTTGCTCTCTGTTGGCCAAACGCCTGAACCTATTGAAAAAGGTATTCTTCGAGGTAAACACGGCGTTTCTGTATTCCGAGATGGAACATCCAGATACGATATGATTGATGTTCCAGTTACTCATTTCAAGCCTAAGGAGATATATACTTCTTGGAATAAATTATACGACTTAGGTTATGAAAAAGATGTTTTTGGGGATGAATTATCTTCAGATGACCAAATTTTAGAATTATTCCCTCAAGACATCATACCATCTTTAAATGCTGAAGAACATTTAATCTCAACTTGTAATTTTGTAGATGACCTATTAGTTAGATTCTATGGGATGGACCCTTTCTATAATGTCAAAAGTGTTGAAGATATTGTTGGTTCATTGGCCATAGGACTTGCCCCTCACACCTCTGGTGGAGTTTTGTGTCGAATAATTGGTTGGACAAAAGCTTCTGCGGGATACGCACATCCACTTTTCCATGCTGCAAAAAGAAGAAATTGCGATGGAGATGAAGATAGTATACTAATGCTAATGGATGGTTTACTTAATTTTTCTAAACATATCTTACCCTCTGGAAGAGGTGGGAGAATGGATGCACCTCTTGTTCTGACCACTAGATTAAATCCTAGTGAAATAGATAAAGAAGCTCTTAATGTGGATTGTTCACATAATTATTCAAGACGATTTTACGAAGAAACGCTCAAGCAACCACACCCTAATGAACTTAGTAATCTCGTGGAAACAGTCGAGTCTCGTTTGGGTACCATAGGGGATTTACGAGGATATGGGTGGACCCATGAATCTGGAGATTTGGATGCTGGGCCTACTAATTCGTCATATAAGACTTTGAAGTCAATGGAAGATAAGATGAATGGGCAATTGGCTATTGGAAGTTTATTGAGAAGCGTTAGGGTTGAAAAGGTGGCTTCACAAGTCATTGAGTCTCATTTTTTACCAGATTTAAGGGGGAATCTAGTGGCATTTACTAGACAGAAAGTTAGATGTGTTAAGTGTGGAGAAAAATATAGAAGAATGCCTCTAGCAGGAAAATGCATTCAAAGGCGTAAATTAGAAATTGGTGGGTTATCTGCTAGAAGAGGAGAAGATACAACCGAATGTGGAGGAAATGTCATACTAACCGTTTCCGAAGGAGCTGTAAGAAAATACATCAAAGTCACAGAAGCAATTATTCAAAATTATGGCGTTGATATGTACACAGAACAGCGTGTTAAATGGTTAACTGAGAGTACTGATTCATTATTCAATAATGATCGTGTCACTGTGATGACTTTAAGCGATTTCTTGTGATTAGTATTCTATGCCTATAATATCTAAAACTTTAGCCATCCATTCTAATTTAATGATTTTCTCAGCAGGCTTGGTTACTCCTGACCATTTTCCCACTATATCTGTTCGAGTGCCTAGCAAAGAAATTTTTTCAATCGGGACACCCAATGCGAGTAAAAAGCAAATCGCCCGGTCACCGTCAGTGAAACCACCAGGATTATACATTCCGTCAATTTCACCAGGAGTTTGATGAGTAAGCACTAATCTAGGAGGAAAAGAATTCTTAGATGCAGTATGTAAAAGATCTTTCCACGAATCAAAATTATCTCCATGAGCATGTAATATTACAGGGATTCCTCTTTTTACCGCTTCAATTGTTCCCTCTCCTCCGTCGGCATCACTAACAATACAAACAAGACGGGACCATGCTCTTTCTGATATTGATTCAGATAAAGAAGAAAGTACGCCTACTGCCCCATCTGCTGCGACTAATAGTGTTGAAGAATCTAAAATTGAGATGACCTCGGATTCTTCTACTGCGGCACCAAGGACCGCTATTTTTGTGTCTCTTAATACTAGTCTTCTGCGTAAATTTGCTAGAGTCACCAATCTTTGAGGTTTCTTCCATATATCAATTGGATATTCCTCGACTAAAGATAACATCTCTAGAGCGCTATTTAGATCGGATTTTACGTCCCATGAAAAAAATTCCCTTACCTCATCCTGTATCATAATTAATTTTTTATCTACAGCGAGGATTCCAATACTTGTCGACATTGGCCCTTTGCTCCAGTGGAAGGAGACGGTGAGTATTGAAGAACCCTCGTCGTTCATGACAGTAATATGCCGATGCCGCTCACCAAACCGAGCATCGAGGATGAGGCGTTAATGGCTAGGTATCCTTTCCTTCCGCAGGGGGCAACTTTTCTTAGATTAATTCTTGAAAAAAATGGAATAACGGTAGAGGATCTTATTGAAGCGCATTGGCTGGAAGAAGTCAGGTCAAGAGGAAGAGTTAGGCTATTGGAATCCGTGATGCATAAGGAGGGAATTGATAGTGCTACCACAATTGATTTATCTTCGGATCTTGGAAAAATGACTGAGTCATTGTCATTTCTTTATGCAATGTTAGTAGTATGCGCTTCATTCAATGAAAGATTATTGGCACGATGGGTAGAAGGCGAAGCTAGTAGAGCCGATCAATTATTTGGAATGGATGAGGGAAATTTTGATATTTTAGCAAAATCTTATCTTTCTGATATCAAAGAAGTAAGAGAAAGAGCCGGAGGAGACTCAACTTATTGGATTCCAATTAGTGATTTTATAGAGTTGTGTCCACGTATTTCAGGTAATTATTGGAGGTTAATAAATAGGCCTTTAAAAGATGGTTGGGTATGTATGAATTCAGGCGCAGGAGAATCGAGTAGGAAACGAACTGCAAGATTGATTAAAGAAAGAATTCGTGAAGATTTAACAAATAGTTGTATTGAAAGAATGAATAAGATGGATGATTCATTCGCAGAATTATTCATTGATCCGGTTGAAAGAGTTACCAAATTACTATCCGAACAAGTAAAAGAAGAAATGCCTATGAATGCCTCCATTAGAGCAGATTGGCCTCCCTGTTTTGAGTCGGCGGTAGGAGAATTAAGTCAAGGTGTGAACGTAAACCATACTGGTCGACTTTTCTTAGCATCCATGTCTCTAGCAATGGGGTTAAGTCAAGAACAAGCTTGTGGATTCTTTGCTAATGCTCCAGATTATAATGCAGACACTACAAGTTATCAGATCAATCAGATATATGAAGCGAAATATACGCCTCATGGATGCGCTGCTCTAAAAACAAGTGCAAGATGTCCTGTTTCTCCGGGGGATGATCGGCTTTGTGATCAAGAATGGCTTACGCACCCTCTGAAATATCTGAAAGCGAAACAGAGACGTCGCTTTCAAGAAACTGGCGCGACTGTAATTACGGATAAAACTGAATGAAATACAGACAATTAAGACAATTCTTCATAGGTAACTTTCGTTAAGACTATTCTATCGGAGGTTAAGTCGAATGGTGCGGACATTAGTTCTAACAGTTGATAGAGATAACGACCTTGGTGTTAAAGCAGCAATAAGAGGGCCTGTACTAGGCCGTAAACCTACCATTACAGCGGCAATAAAACTGGGAATTGCAGATCCAGAAGAATCGGATACAAATGCGATTCTAGGTGCTCTTCATCACTATGACAGATTAATCGAGAATGTCGACTCAAATGATGAAGTAGAGGTGGCTATACTTACAGGAGATGTCCGCGTAGGTCCGAGAAGTGATAGAGCCATAGCAAGTCAATTAGATGAGGTAATTAAAGAATTTCAACCAGATGTTGCTATTCTAGTCACGGATGGAGCAGATGATGAAGCTTCAATGCCAATTATTACATCTCGTATTCGAGTAGATCATGTCGAAAAAATAATTGTGAGGCAATCAAAAGGTATTGAGTCTACGTATTATTATATCGCTAAAGCCATTGATGACCCCCGTTGGAGGGCGAGGTTATTAGTACCAATTTCAATATTTTTAATGATTATTGGACTGGGTTTAATTTTACCTAATGGAAAAGTATTAATCGGAATAATGCCATTATTAGTAGGAATTTGGATTCTTTCTAAGGGACTAGGCTGGGAAGAACAATTGGAAAGATTGATGGTAGATTTAAGAGATAGTGCACAAAAAGGCATATTCTCATCTATGTTATGGGCGATGTCAATATTTTCGGTTTTCTTAGCAGGTATTACGATGTTCCAGGTTTTCTCTGATGTTGAAGCATATAGTGGTTCTTCGAATGCATTAATCTGGACGACTGCAATAGGGGAAGCGTTACAATGGCTTGTTGTGGCCGTATTTTCATTCGCTTTAGCGATAGGTATTGTGAGATGGGGAGAAGGAACTTATACAGGTAGATCGATGATTCTATTTGGTAGAGGCGCTATTGTTTACACTATTGCTGATGCTTCACTTGGTGTGTTGATTCTAATTCTTGACTCTCAATCATATATAGTGAACTTTGATACGGTTTCGAAAGACTGGTCTTTGCCACTACTTACTCTCGTACTATATTATTTACTGAAGACAGCGGTTGAATCGATAACTAAGGAAGAAGAGGAACTCTCCAATAACAAATTTTGGGGAGTTTAATTAATTTTCAAATAATGACTCAATTCGACATGAAGGGCACATCACTTTTATTGGACGGATAGGAGGTATTCCTATCCCTACATTGCAATGCGGGCAAAGAATTGCCTGATTGACTTTTGATTGGCGTTCTTTAGCATCTCTACTCGGATCATAAGTAAATCGATACTTGTGTGCATCATTTATGAATTTGGGAGCCCCCTCTCCGGACTCTTGCTTCTCTGTAAAATTTGACTTTGGTTCGGGAATTTCGATTTCGATTGTATCATTTTGTGATGAAAAACCACCCTTTTCAAAATCATTTATCTCAGCTTCGATAGCGGCACCAGATATTCCTAATTCTCTAGCAATACGGTCAATTGCTAATCTTTTTTCATAATCATCCATACCAATAAATTGCTGTAATGTTGTTGCTGGAATTATGGACATAAAAATCTCTCTTGATTTGAGCGGATTATTTCTTACCTAAGAAAGTAGACTAGATTTGATTCATTTCGAATCATTAAGAAAACCTCTGACAATTTCTCCTTCAGCCTTTACAAGTTGTTCGGCGACTGTAGATTTAGATAATCCTAATTTAGCAGCGATATCTCTTATTGAAGTCTTTTTTGGTACTTCATACCACCCATTTGTATGTGCCACTTTGATAATTCGATGCTGTTGTAGAGTCGTACTAATATTGGAAATACCCTTAGATTTTTTTGCTCTCGTTATTCTTTCGACTGGCATCTCTGTTTGAATCGCATTCAATATTTTAACAATAGAAGAATGCCTGCCTGAAAGTTGTAAAACAAGCCCTGAGGAAGTTAAATTAGACCCTGCAAGGATACACAAATCATTTCCAGAAAAGAAATCTTTTATAATTTCAGAATTAAATTCTAGAACTAATAGATGATGCGTTAAGTAGTCCGATGTCCATTCCTCTAATACCTCTACAACTGAGATGCCTCCAATGCTGAATCCGGGAGGCAAGCATTGCGAGTCTGTAGTAATACATTCAATCATCAATCTAAGATTTCCATCGATAATTCCCAGATTTCCACGATAATCCCAACTAACGAATTCGAGTGCCTTCTGGACTCGAAAATCATGGCTTATTGAAGAGGTCGCGCATTCAACTCTAACTGCCCGCATGGTCAACTTCCTCATGCTTCAGTAGCCCCTAGAGGTTAAGAAAATGATTCATAATTGATTTTCAATAGAAGAATCAATTATTTTCTTTTCATTTTCTATAATTGCAAGAGCGACTTCAGGAGAATATCCTACTTTAGTTAAGTCGTCTAACTTTTCCTGGGTACGATTCTCTTCCCATACTGGGGGTCGATTTACATACATTGCATCTACCTTTGCAGTGTCATCTGAAAAACCTCCTACTCTTGGTTTATTTCTTTGAACTAAAACTAAACCAGCAAGTAAGATCATAGTCATGCCAAAGATTCCAGCTGTAACTACTGAACTAGAAGACATTAGTTGGAAAATACTCCTCTCAACGTTATCATCTTCAATTGAGTCCATACATCCGTCTCTATCCAAGTCTGTTGACTTAGAAGACTGCCAATTAGTCAAACCGTTTGGACAGTTGTCCTTTGAATCAGGTATTCCGTCACCATCGTCATCAAAATCTTCTATGTCATCAATACAACCATCATTATCTAAATCTAATCCACTTTCTATACTGTTAGGGCATAAATCGAATGTATCCAAAACACCATCATTATCATCATCTGCATCTTCATTCTCATCGTGACAGCCGTCTCTATCCGCGTCTTCTGCGATTGATGAAACCCAATCTGAAGAAGGATTATCTTGGCAATTGTCGTCGTCATTCATTATTCCATCATTATCGATATCTAGGTCTTCAGAATCATCTAAACAACCGTCATTATCTAAATCTCCATCTGAACTACCCTGAGTTGTATACATTGGGCTTCTAATACAATTATCATTTGTATCCAAATATCCATCATTATCATCATCAAGATCTTCGAGAAGGTCATTACAACCATCTAAATCCCAATCATTTAATGTCGTAGAAGTCCATCCAGTAAGCCCCATTGAACATTGATCAAATTGGTCCAAAATACCATCATTATCTATATCGTCATCTTCAGTCGAGTCATGACATCCATCTCCATCTTGATCTGTTGCTGGGCTTGAAATCCAAAGAACAAGGCCCTGAGGGCAAGAATCATCACGATCGAGAATACCATCATTATCATCATCATTATCGTCAAATAAATCATGACAGCCATCATTATCATGGTCGAAATATAGATCATCCCACCATGAATGACCTGAACTGCAAGCATCATCACTATCCAGATAAGGATCATTGTCATCATTATCATCTTCGTCGGCATCTCGGCAACCGTCACCATCGTTATCGATTGCAAATTCACTCCAATATTGCGCTCCATCAGGGCATAAGTCATTGCTATTTACGACACCATCGCCATCATTATCAATATCTTCCGTTATATCGTCACAACCATCTTTATCATTATCTAAAATTAATCCAATTTGACCGAATGGGCATAAATCATCAGAGTCTAAATAACCATCATTATCGTCATCTGTATCTTCTGAGGAATCCCTACATCCGTCGCCATCATGATCATTGAGGGGAGATGATATCCAGCCTTCTTCACCGAACTGACATAGGTCTTGTTCATCGGATACACCATCAGAATCATCATCATTCCAATCACCATTATTTACAAGATTTATTTTAATTAATTTTGTAATAGATGCTTCGTCTTTAGTTGATGAAGTAATTGATAATGTCAACAAAAACTCTTGATTTTCATTAATCTGAGATAAACTAGGTGCTCGAATGAATAAATCAAAATCATTCATTTGATTTTCAATTAATGTGGTCGTATGTTGATATGTGCCAGCAAAACCCGCATCAATAAACCAATCAGCAGGAACACCCTGTACGTCAATACTCACGACATCGGATTCTCCAGGTAATTGAATCGCGTTTATCTGATAATTTGTATTAAATGATTGAGAGGGAGCAAATGTTAATTCAGTAGGATTAGAGCTTATTTCGACATCCCAGACATTTTCGGACCACATACAAACATCCCACTTATCCTCAGTTGTATCTGAATCTAAACAATCATCAGTAGTCCAGATGATATCTCTATTGGGCCAATTGAAGTTCACTATCGGTTGGGACGAGGTTTCTGCATTATTTCCAAATATGCCCATTAAATTATCTGAGCTAGATGCTATAATTCGAGTATTAACCACCCCATAAGCATCGGTCAGAGTTTGTCCAGTTATGAGTTGCCCGTCACTATTTAACTGAGGAGAATTAATACGAGTCCATCTCAATTCGACTCTTTCCTCATCAGTAATTGTATCTTCCATTGATTCGAACCAAGTAATATGAATTGAGCCATCATTATCAAAATCAACTCTTGGATTTGCACCATAAGTCATATCTGAACTAGGAACTGCAGAATTCGTAACGACCGCGACTTGATTCAAATCTAAGCCATCTGCCTCTCCGTCAAGAACTCCTGCACGACTTAGATCTAATTGCATATAATGGAGCTGAGATGGTGCGTCTTTTCCAGGCATGGAATCTCTACCATCAACCCAGACTACGTGCACGTTACCAGTATCATCGACATTCACTTCGGGGTTTACTGACCAGCCATGGCCACTTGTCAAACGCGTATCGTTAACTAAGACGAAATGCCCTATTGTACTCCATCCTACACTGTCTTGCCAAATATAATCTAGAGCTGGCCCAATGTCTTCTACATATTCTCCGGTTTCATCATCTATAGCGATTGCAGGCATGCCTCTTGACCATCCACTTCTCGGAGAATTGAGTATAGAATATGGATTCAAAACTGTCAAGAAAGTTTCTGTAGAGCCGCTACCAGTTGTTAATGAAACGATTTGATTAACCAGGGCATTGAGTTCTTCAGTATAGTTCGCAACTGGAACAACAACATCATCTATCCAAGCAGCATCAAGACCGGAACTTACACTTCCATCTTTCACGTACTTCCACATCAAAGTATGTTGCCCTAGGGAAACTGGAGTGGTGAAATTACCATTCTGAGAGCCGGACCATTGAGCTAACTGAATACCGTCGATATAAAATTGTAAGAAATCATAATTTGCCTCGGAAGAAATATTATATGAAAAACTTACAATTCCATCGGCTAATATTCCAACAAACTCTAAACTCGAGCTTTCTCCATTAGATATATTTCCCGATTGGGCAGAATATGTGCCTGAAATTGGAGTTGAAGATGGATTAGTTTGTGAGATATAAGAGTAATCTGCAGATACAGATGAGCCCCCGTCGCCATATGTATCATTCAGATAAATTGTATAATTTCCTGTAGTAGTATAACTAGTCAATATTGCATCGTAATAGTTTGAAACATCACTAGAATTGTAAGATTCTACGGTTCCATTAGGAAGAATTACATCCATGCTGAATTCAGAAGCCCAATTGTCAGTTGTTACTGTCAAATCAATAGAGGAAACATTAGGAGGATGATAATAAGTACAATTTAATGAGTGGAAATAAAAACCGCCAATATCACAAAGATTCATGTTAGAATACACCAATCCATTATCTGCAGTTTCTACTGCCCAAGAACTGTTTGATGTACTTGATACTGCCCAACCATTTGTTAGGCTGCCACTTTCAAAATCACCCTCGAAATTTGCCATATTGTTTGAAGGATACAAGTACATTTCACCTTCTGCATCTTTAGTTCCCCAAGTGGAATCATCACAAGTTCGCTGGTGAGTTCCAATGGTTGTACCTGGGCATTGTACTAGATCCATCATATGAGATCTTACCATTGAGTCAGAACCTCCCGCTATATTTGTAGAAGGCCCATATGCAGAAGTTCCTGCAATGGCAATAGGAATTATACCCGCCTTAGTACAAGCATCGTGAGCTTCGACTATTGATTGATTATCATCTGATTCCTGTGATGGATCGCCACCAAATGGCCCCTCATCTGAAACTGGAATTATCAATCTTGTAGCATTAGGATTCCATTGATGGTCATTTGGCGTTGCAGGATTTCCTGGAATACTACCTGAATTATCTCTCCAAGAAAGACAAGCCCATGTTGACCCTGGCCCCCACATTTCACTATTATAACCCCAATCAGAAGGAATATTGTAACTCGAGCCATTATACATTACATCAGATAAAGCCCTTATCCCACCGGATGTATCAGTAGAATTTTGCCCTAAAGATAAATCTCTAGGACCATCTCCATAACCTCCTATTTCATAAGCGTCTTCGCAATTTTTCTGCCCGCTTGCAAAGCTCATTTGACCACTTATTGCATAAAGAGTCTCGAGAACTGTAATGCTAGCAGATTCTAACATGGGTTTGACTCCTTGGAAATACTCTCCACTACTCAGGTTACCTCCATAAAATACAGCGCACATATCTAACCATTCTGTTGTCATAGAGCCTGAAGAATCTATCAAGCCAACATATTCTATTAAGCTACCACGGGTATCTTCCCATACTACAATTACCGTATTATTTACGCCCATAGAAATTGCAGGGCTACCTTTGTAACCTATTGCAGGTGTAATGATTGTATTATTAATCATAGTAGACAATGAATTGGCACCTGAAGTATTGAATGCAAACATTGCATAATATATCAATGAAGCACCGAAAAATGTACTTTGAGCATCATATGTATCAACCCAAACTACATGAATCCCATCAAACGAATCTATTGCAATATCTGGTTCGTTCCTCACGCCCGTTCCTACAGCAATTGTATAGGTTGAAACAAGTGTCATAGACGCTATGTCGCCAGAACTACCATCTTGATCGTCTAAAGAGGAATCTAGAAGAGTGTATAATATCTCAGTATCAGTAATTGCCCAAACTATATGTGTTCGATAATTCGAATCTATGACCAAAGATGGGCTAGACATTGCTGTTGAAGAATTCTGTCCAACCGGAGTGCTTGCAATAAGAACTGTATCGATTCCACTAGTAGAGATTAGAGCATAGTATAATTGAGGATTCGTACCGTTTTCTATCCAAACTAGATGGACTCTTTGAGAATCATCCATTACTCCTGAAACCTCTATTGGATTAGAAGTATTTAGATTCGATAAAAGTGTAGAAGTTGATGTGTCGTCGAGAGTTCCATTGGCTGTATGATACCTTTCTTCATTATATTCTAAAATTGGTGAATTATTTGGCATCATAGGGACTGCCACTGAAATAATCATTAATGTTATCAATGCAATTGAAACTCTAGATTTGCGTTTATTTTCTAATGATAATTTTCTTGACAATATATTATTTTGTGCACTGGCGAAACCTCGGACCATACTAACTTGAAGTAATACTCAGCACATAGAATGGGTACCGGACAGGTCCGAATAACCATCAAATACGCACTTAAATCTTAGATTTCACAAAAATATGATTATGATTTCTTGGCGTCTTGCAACGCCTTTCGACGGATATATTCTGAATAATTCCCGGGCCAAACCCAAAGACTTCCGTCACCAGGAAGTTCCCATATTGTATCACAAATTTTGTCTAAAAACCATCTGTCGTGACTGACAGTAATAATTCCTCCATCATATTCTTCTAGAGCGTATTCTAATGCTTCTTTCGCATCAGTATCTAAATGATTTGTTGGTTCATCAAGAAGCAGCATATTATTGTCTTCAAGTAATAGCTTGAGCATTGCAATTCTTGCTCTTTCACCACCACTTAATTTCTGTAATTTAGTATTAACCATATCACTTGTAAATTGGAACTGTCCCAGCATGGCGCGGATATCTTTGTAATCCATTCTAGGTTTTAATTCTTGAATTTGTTCAATCGGCGTCTTATCAAAGTTAAGAGAACGATGATCTTGATGGAAATAACCTACTTGAACTCCTGGTCTGACATCAAGTTTACCTGAGTCTAACTTTAATTCTCCCATTATTACTCTTAGAATGCTGGTTTTACCTGCACCATTCGGACCGACTACTCCTATTTTTTGGCCCCTGCGAACCCCCACGTCAAGGCCATGTAGTATTGGCCTTTTCATGCCATCAAAATGTAAATGTGCTTTGTGAAAATCAAGAACCTCTAAACTTGATTTCTCTGTGGCCTGTAAAGAGAAATTTAGCATTCTTCGTTGCCGTGGTTTAATCGATTTTAACCATTTTAATTCCCTTTCGGCTCTCATTATCATGAAATGTTTTTGAGAAATTGATTTATCGAATTTATTGTTACTTTTCATAGACTGCATGGCACCCTTAAGTCTCTTCAATTCTTTCTGTGTTTTTACAATACGATCTTCTAATGTTTGAAGAAACAATTCTTTTTGTTTCAAAAATGAAGTATAATTACCAGGATATCCTTTAGAGTGCGCATCTTGAATTTCAACAATATTATTACAGACTCTATCAAGAAAATATCTATCGTGACTAACTACTAGTAAAGCGCCCTGAAAATTCAATAGAAAGTTTTCCAACCAATCAAGTGTCTGTAAATCAAGATGGTTTGTAGGCTCGTCTAAGAATAGTAAATCTATTTCTTTGAGACCAACTAATTGTCTAGCCAAGGCTACCTTTGCTTTCTCACCTCCTGAAAGTGAAGACAATTTTGTTTCCATAGGATGGTGTGCTAGGTCTAACGCTTTCAGTATCTCTTGAGCGTGTCCTGCGACATCCCCTCCACCTGAACGTGCCATGAGTGCCTGTAACTCTTGATATCTATCCATGGTAGGCTGCCAGTCGCCTTCATAGAACGAAGGGATGGCCATTTTAGCCTCTATTTCATTAATCTCATCTTCAAGTTCTTGAAATTGACGGCCACGGCGATTCAATTCTTGTTCTAGGGTAGCTCCTTCGTCTAAGTCTCTAACTTGAGTTAGAAACGCTAAGCGTAAACCCGGTGCAAAAGTTATGTCTCCCATATCTTGATCTTGATTTGAAATTGTTCGTAAAAGGGTAGTCTTACCTGCACCATTATGGCCGACTACACCTATCCTATCTCCTTCATCAATTCGGAGATTAACACCTTCTAAAATTGTTAGAGGGCCGAAGGTTCGATGGATTTCATCGAGCCTAACCAGTTCACGCACCATGGCTTGGCGGAAAACCCCCTATTCAAGTGTCCATCGGTCGGATGAGCCTGGTTTCATTTGATTAATTTTGATTTAATCTCAGGCCGGAGAGGCGAGATTCATCTAATCTTTCCCACTCAAAATCACCATCTTCCGATGGAGGGCGGCCAAAATGACCGCCTGATGCAGTAATACTGTAACGAGGATTTCTTAATTTGAGTTCACGCACGATTGCAGATGGTCTAAAATCGAATACTGCTCTAATTTTTTCTTCTATTTCTTTATCGCTAATTATTCCTGTAGCAAAACTATTGACATGCAAACTTACAGGTTGGGAGACCCCTATTACATATGCAACTTGAATTTCGCATCTCGTCGCCAATCCTGCTGCAACAACATGTTTGGCTGCCCATCGTGAATAATATGCGGCGGACCTATCTACTTTCGTTGGATCCTTGCCACTAAACGCTCCCCCACCGTGTCTACCCATTCCCCCATAAGTATCTACGATAATTTTACGGCCCGTTATTCCTGCATCAGAATACGGCCCTCCAGGATCAGCGAATCTACCGGTGCCATTAACGACGAGCCGATATCCATGTCTTAGCCAATGAGAAGGTATTGCGTGTTCAACAACATGTTTACGGATTTCATCGGTAACAAACTGATGTTCAAGTACTTCACTTCCATCAAATTGCTCTTTCAATAAGGAATCATGTTGTACAGCAACTACTACTGTATGGACGTGACTGGGATTACCTGAATCATCATACTCTACTGTAACCTGGCTTTTACCATCAGGTCTAATCCATGAGATTTCATTAGTCTGAACAATCATATCTAATCTACGACATATTCTCTGTGCTAATGCTGCTGGAAGTGGAAAAAATCTTCCTCTTAATTCATCCTCGGCTTCTGTTTCAGTACATGCATAACCAAACATCATACCTTGGTCCCCTGCACCAATATCATCATCAGAATTACCATCTACGCCTTGAGAAATATTGGGTGATTGAGTAGTAATATGAACTTGAACTTCACAGAGATCAGGATTAGTAGCATCCATGCCTATTTCATGAGAATTATATCCTATATTTACAGCGGTTTTTCTCGCAATTTGCTCATATGAAGGAGGATTACCAGACAAGCTAACTTCTCCTGCTAAAATTATCACAGCCTTGTCTGACTTACCCTTAACCATTGTTTCGACTGCTACTCTAGACTTCGGATCTATACGTAAACATGCATCTACAATAGCATCAGATATTGCATCACAAACCTTGTCAGGATGGCCCGCCGAAACCGATTCTGAAGTAAATAGCGTAGCCATAATTGACGATGCGGAAGTTTCTCCTTCATAGGATTTCATAAACAGAAGACTAGAATAGACATTATAGATAGTTGTAAAAACCCATGGTTTAGATTTATTTGTATAAACAAATAGAACAGAACATTGAGAAAGGGTTCGCTTTCGGACAAATATGGCTAGGAAGGCTAAAACTGGACCAGAACCCTATGGAGGAGTTCAACCAAAGAAAGTACCTGAAAAATCGATTGATGGGAAACCAACTATCTATACATACGCGACATGCCCCTTTTCATTGAAAGTAAAATCACTATTGAAGTCAAGAGGTATTGATTTTTCTAATGTCGAAGTTGATCCTATGAAAAAAACTGAATTAAAATGGTCTGATTGGACAAAAGTTCCTGTATTCGTAGATGCTGATGGAACTCATGTGAATGATTCGAATGATATCCTACATTATATTGATGAAACAAATGGAGGGAAATTTCCAAGAAAAGGAGTTGATTCTAAACAAGATGAATGGATGGATTTTTCAAATGATATCTTAGGAAAAAGTATAGTTGCCGTAATTTACAAGAATTATCGTACATCATTACATGCCTTGGATTATGTTACTAGAGTTGACAAATTTGGCTTGAAAGATAGGATTGTGAATAAATGGCTTGGTGCAATAATAATGAGAATGGTTGGAAAAAGTAGAGCAAAGATGTTTGATGAACCTCCGAGAGAGAATTTGACAAACCAACTGAACTCAATGTCTGGAGCGATTGAAAAAGATTTCTTTGGAGGAGAATTACCGAATGGAGCGGATTTTGCCAACTATGGAATATTGAGGTCGATGCAAGGACTGAATGGATTCGACATAGTAGAAAATCACGATGTGATTTGGCCTTGGTATAGTCGAATGCAATTATTATCTGATGTATAAACTCAATTAGATATCTGAATTTGAATAGGATGATCCTTTGTTAACCTAGAAATATTCGCCTTTCCCATCCATCCCGAAATCTTAGTATATTCTGAATTTTCTTCTACTTCTATAACCAATGCTTCGCGATATACTCTAGATACTAATTCAATTAATTCAATTTCTCCTTCATTTTGAGGAGGAAAAATACTGATGTCTATTGGAGAACCGTGTAAAATTGTCATTATCCCTGATCTTAATTCATCTATTCCTTGGCCTGTAGCAGAACTAACCGATAGAGATTCGAAAGGGCTGTAAAAGTGTACAATTTCTTCTGCTTCAATTATTTGCTCAGCAGAACATAAATCTATTTTAGTAAGTACTACCAAAGTTTCAGGGTTATTTTCATCATTAATTCTTCCAAATAATTCTCGGCGCGATGTTGCTAATTTTCGACGTATTTCATCAGAATCATCTGATGCATCGACAAGCAATAGTAGCATATCACAAGAAAGAGATTCTTGTAACGTCGCTGAAAAAGAATCAAGTAATTCTGCGGGGACATTATCGATGAATCCAATTGTATCGACCATCAATATTCGTGGCTGATTTGCCATTCTTCCAACTGTTGTTTCCAAAGTGGAGAAAAGTTGATTTTTTATTAGAACTGGTTTGCCAGAAAGGGCTGAAAATAAACTTGATTTGCCCACATTAGTATAACCTGCTAAACCTACTGTCAATGCACCAGATTTAGCTCTCTGACGTCTTCTCTCAGATAGTGAATTATCCATTTTCTTTAGTTTCCGCCTTAGTTTGGCAATCTCATGACCAACGGCAGACATAACATTGCTCCAACCGGTCTGACCTCCTGCTCCAAATCCTAAACGTTCACCAGTATGTTCACGATTAATTAATTCTCTAAGCACTGACCTATCAGCAAGCAATCGAGCTATTCGAACCTGAATTCGAGCCTCGACAGAGGATGCATGAATTGTAAATAACTCAAGTAAAAGTCGTACTCTGTCCCAACTTTCGACAGAGGTTAAATCATTAATATTCACTAATTGACTAGATTTCAAATTATCATGGATTAAAAGTAAATCTACATTTTTCCAGGGGTGGCCCTTACCCGCCATTTGGAGCTCTTCTGATATTTCGCGTAATTTTCCTGTTCCAAGATAAGTTTTTGAATTTGGTTTACCTTTCTGAATTATCGTATCTACTATTTCGATGCCCATGGTTTGAGCTAATGAGGAAAGTTCGTCTATGTTATTCTCTCTAGAAAGTATAATCGCTTTGCGACCAGAATGAACACTTTGAGATTGAGAATTATTGACTCCACCCATGCCTGCTAGCAAAGGCACATCAGGTACAGGGTCGCTGCTCACGTAAATCGGCAGATACGAGGAAACATATGTGTTAGGGTGTTCGGATGTCTATGAGTAAAGTTTCGACGACTCTAGTTTGGTCCGGTTCTAAAAGTCGGGCTGAAGCATTATTAGCGGGTATTTCGGCTGATGACCCACATACATTTAGTGCTGATATTAGAGAAGTTGACGATAGATGGGAATTAAGAATTATTGTAGTAGGAAAATCTCTTAGAAACGTTCGCTCTACTGTTGATGATCTATTGGCTTGTCTAGGTGCCATCGAATCTACTTTGAATGCAATCAAAAGAGAATAATCGATCTAAAAACATCAATTTATAGTAATTATACGACGAATTGATGTTTCGGACGTTTGAAGAGAGATGTTAGGCACGGGATACTGTGGCAGCACTACCCCATGACAGGTCGCGGCTATTAGTGGAGCAAGGTATTCCAACTGTACTCTTCGTTAATTCAATTGATCGCTGGATTGAAACAATGATTGCAGATGATAGGAGTGGAGAGGATAAAGTATCTCGAATTGTCAACGCTAAAGTTATCGCAAAAGAGAGTGGGGTTGTTTGCGGCCATTTAGTAATTAATAGATTGATTCAGAATTATACAAATGATTGTTTTGTAGAGTGGATTATAGAAGAAGGTGGAAGGGTGGAGCCGGGAGATATTGTTGTGAAAATAAATGGCAATTCTTCTGAGATTTTAAAAATTGAAAGAGTATTATTGAATATACTGGGGAAACTATCAGGAATTACGACTTCGACTCTAAAGTGGACCTCCGCTTCGGAAAATATTGGTGTTGCCTGCACAAGAAAAACTGAATGGGGGCTTTTAGATAAATGGGCTGTACATATTGGAGGGGGGTTGACTCATAGATTGGATAGAGGAGATGCTTTGATGCTAAAAGAAAATGACTTTGCATCTGCTAAAAAAGATCATGAGGGAATAATTGAGACAATTGAACGTGTAATTTCTGAAATTGACCCGATAAGAAATTCTAGTTTCATTATCACAGAAGTACAGGATGAAGAACAGGCAATTGCAGCCGCTAAAATATGGATGAGTTTGCAAAATAAAAATGAAAATTTACAACCTATTGTTTTACTTCTAGATAATATGGAAATTTCAGAAATAAATAGCACGATATTAAAGTTGGAATCTTTAGATTTAAGGAAATGGTGCGTATTAGAGGGTTCAGGTGGAATCTCCATTGATTCAATTTCCAAATGGAATACAAGTGGAGTAGACTTGATTTCAACTTCTGCCGTAAATAGAGGAGTTCCGCCTATTGATTTTTCTCTGATTATAGAAGGGGGTGAAAAATAATGGCAAATATTCCAGATAGTCATCCGAGAAAGGCTTCGCTCCTTTCTAGACAACGAATAGTCGAGGCAACAAAAGATGGGCTTCTGGCAGATTCAGCCATGATTGCACATGGCAGAGGGGAAGCTTTTGACTACTTACTAGGAGAGAAAACAACTGATTCTGCTAAATTAGCGATTAAAGAAGTAGCAGCGCGGCTAATTGCAGCGAAGAATCCTGTAATCTCTGTAAATGGAAATACTGTAGTATTGGCGGGAAAAGCACTTATTCGAGTGGCAGCTATACTAAATTGTCCAATAGAAGTAAATATTTACTACAGGACTGATGAAAGAATGTCGAAATTAAATTCTTTTTTAGAAAACCAAAAAGAATTATTATCTCAAGAAGATAACCCTAAGGGATGGAACGGAGATTGGAGTTCAGCAGTTATGTCTGTCAATATTCTTGGTAAAGTCGGCGATGGGAGGATTGAGGGCCTTGAAGGACCAAGGTCTATTTGTTCTGCAGAAGGGATTGAACGGGCAGATGTAATTCTAGTTCCTCTCGAAGATGGGGATAGATGTGAAGCTCTAATTAATTTAGGAAAACAAGTATTAGTAGTTGACTTAAATCCACTCTCAAGGACTGCCAAAATGGCAACTGTCACTATAGTTGATGAAATCTCCAGAGCGGCAGAATTACTACTTGAATATACTATCAAGAATAATCAAAAACCTACAAAATGGAATAACAATGACGTTCTAAATGAATCGTTAGAAATTATTGCAAGTAATGCAGACATCTAGAAATTTTCTTTCAATAATTTCTCACAACGGTCTGCAATTGCCATTCCAACATCACTAGTAGATGCTGTGCCTCCGAGATCGTATGTCACACATCCGCCCTCAGCAAAGTGCTCTTCCATTGCTTGCATTAGAATATCCGCGCATTTATCTAGCTCGGAATCATTCTTACGAAATCCAAGGGCTTCGAACATCATTTGCAATGATGAAAGTGTGGCCATAGGATTTACTGTGTTTTTCCCTGCATGCTTTGGCGATGACCCATGAACGGGTTCAAATAGCATGTGTTTTGGGCCTAAATTAGCACTTCCTGCCATACCCATTCCTCCTTGTAAAACAGATGCTAGGTCGGTTGCTATGTCTCCAAACATATTTGGTAAAACTACTACATCTAAAGTTTCAGGATCTCGCATTAGCCACATAGTGAATGCATCAATATACGCGTGATCAATTTCAACATTAGGATGTTCGTTTTCAGCTATTTCATTAAATATCTGACGGAATAATTGGCAGCCTCGAGTAACATTTGATTTATCGACACAAGTAACTTTTTGTGCTTTGCCAAGTTTTTTCTGTCGATGTTCCGCTAAATCAAAAGCAAATTTAATGACGCGTTCACTTCCTTTTCTAGAGATAGGTCGCGCGTCCCAGGCAACTTCTCCGTCAAGGCCAGGGAATTTTTCGATTACCATTGGTTCATCTTTTTCTCCAATCGCTCTTTGGGACATACGCCTTAGCAACGAATGGTATAGCCCTTCTGTATTTTCACGAATCATTACCATATCAACTAAATCAGGATTCCAAATATCCTTATGTACGCCATGAACTTTATGTTTTATTCCTTGGAATAGTTTTACCGGACGTACATTCGCATAAAGGTTCAATCCAGAACGGAGCCCTAGAATTACTTGGCCGCCTGCAAGATCACCATTTGGAAGTCGTGCTCCCGGCCAACCTATTGCTCCAAGAAGAATTGCATCTGAATTATCTCTGCAATGTTCAAATGACCCCTCTGGCCATTCTTTTCCTGTTTCGAGATAATATTCTCCTCCGCAGGGAATTTCGGTGATTTCGAAGGAAATTGGGCTATTTTTCTCAAATACTGAAAGAACTCGCATGGCCTCTGCCATCACTTCTTTGCCTGTTCCATCACCTGGAAGCACGGTCACTCGGTACTCGGCCATGAGTCGGGCAAATGCTTTTACTTCATCAATCCAACTATTGGACAATTGACAATTATCGACACGATACTTGATAGACGTTCACCATAAACCAACTCACCATGGACGGTACTTCGGATGACGGAGAGGGGAGTCCACGCATAGATGTTAGAGCGCTTCCTGAGTCTGTAGCTAGGCTCTGGGAAACTATGCTGAGACTTGACCCCTCATGGGATATTTCAACATGGTTGGATGAAAGAGCTAGTGAAGAGTTGCAGATGGTTGAAGGGCAACTTGGAAGAGAGAAATTGCGTTTAGAACAGCGACTACATCGACTAGAAACATTAGCAAAACGTCTCAAAAGACAGAGAGAAATTGCAGAGGGTGTTGTTTGGACCGACCCTCATCAAAAGAACCTCTTCGATATTTATGAACCTGAGGAAAAGAATAAAACTTCTTCAAATTTAGAAGAGGAGGAGGATTTTCCTGCTGTTGATTATACAAATTTAGAAATCGGCGATGATCCGCTTTTAGCAATAGTTGCTGAACATATAATGCATATCCTAGAATCATTAGCAGTAAAGGGAGAAGTTTCTATGCATTTTAATCTATTATTACAAGAATTAGGAGCAATTGGAATTAGAGAAGAAGAAGTTGATGAAGCAATAACTTGGTTATTACAAAGAGAGATGATAATAGAGTTGGAACAAGATTACTTTTCTTTAGACATATAAAACCGTGGGGAAAGAGAACCGATTTTAGCCGACTCATTCATAGAGGGGACCCTTGTCGCCTCCCCTGTATTTCTATGGTTAGTGATGCATCCGGTTGGTACGCTAGGCTTGACAGAGAGTGTTCCGATAGGATTGAACAACTTGAAACATGGCTAGATTCATGGGAGGAAGCAACTCGTCATGGAATTCCTATTGCCGCTACATTACCAAATCATTGGCCGACTTTACCAGCGGGATTACTTTCTGACCCAGGAGCAGTTCTAGATCATCTCCTAGCGCGAAATGAAGCTGAGAGTGACGGTCGCTCTCCAAGGGGTGCATATGCTACTCCAGCAAAATTTGCAGAAGCTATTCTTTCTGATGAATTAAAAAATACCCGTGAAGAAGTTTCTAAAGAACCTTCAGCAACTCTATCATTATCTGCTTTACCTCCTGGATTTAGGGCTTATGCACAAAAGTTCAATCAAGATGTTACTGAAGATCAAAATGAAAAATCGGAAGAAGACTCAGATGACTTACAAACACGTACAGGAATATCAATTCCTTTCGCTGATCCTTCTGTAGGCGCTGGTGTTTTTGCAGCTAGATTAATTAGAATTCATTCTGAGAGAAGTGAAAAATTTACTAATGAGGAAAGAAAGAAGGATACGTTGGTTTTGCTTAATGGTTTACAAATGTTGGATAATTCTGAAATTGCAATCAAATGTGCTCGTAGAAGAATTCTGATTGCATTATCTCGCTGCGATCTAGTGGACTTAGACGGTAAGGGAGATGCTGGGAAAATTGGAAGAAAGGCAGCAGAGAAAATTCTAGCTCAAACAGTTAGATGTGGTGATGCTTTAAGAGGCGAATGGCCATGGGAAGAAAAACCCGGATTACTTGTTTGTAGACCACCTTGGCTGAGAATCAAAGACCGATTTAGAGGTCATCCGGATGGTAGTGGTTTGAGAAAAGAGCTATCTCGGCAATTAAGAAATACTACAAATAAAGATGGCACTAGGAGATTCTCAACTCTAAGAGGAAATGTTAATCTATATCGATTATTCTTAGAAAGGGGGATTCAACTTGTTAGAAAAGATGGCCGTGTGAGGATGATTGTTCCCGATTCCCTGTTGCGCGAAAAGAGCAGTATCCCTCTCAGGAAATTAATGGTTGAGAGCAACAGCTGGTCTTCTTCTTGGTCATTCCCTGAAAATCAAAGAATCTTCCCTGGCGTATCTCAAGGAGTATTGGTTATAGGAATTAGTAAAGGTGGCGAAACACAAAAGATGACTAGTTTCGGGCCTCTCCAAACTAACGAAGTAACTCCACAAAATGGGCTTGCTAACAACATCCCTACCTTCGACATGGAACGTGAATCATGGAAAAGTTGGACTGATGGAAATTGGTCAGTACCTCGCATGCCTCGTGACACTTACGATAGAAGGAGAGTAGTTAGGGCAATCACTGAATTAGCCGAACAGCCGCGATTATCTGAAGAAAATAATTGGCTAAATCCTACTGGGAAACCAATAAGAGTGAGAGTGGGGGAAATTGATCAAACTAATTGGTCTGAGGATATAATAAATTGGAAATCAGGTTCGAGAGGGACGCCTTTCATTAGAGGGACTCATTTCTCAACAAATGGTGAAGATATTACTATAGTACACCCAGCATATGTTAGTGGAATTAAAGATGATTCTGTTCAAAGAACTCAGGCTAAATGGGTAGGACCGATACGCCCCAAGGGACAGCCAAGACTTGCATGTCAAGCAATTGTTAATGCTCAACTAGAGAGAAGATTGAGGTGGGCAGTGGTTCCTTCTGATTGTGTTCTAGGTAATTCTGTTAATTTCCTAGAATTACCTGCTGAAGTCCTAGAACGAATGTCAGAAGAACACGGGTCTGTCGATAAAGGATTAAATTGGTTAGCAGTACATCTAAATTCAGAAACTCTAGATCTTTGGTCGCGTGCATGGGCGGCTAATAATAACGTAAATAATTATGAAATAGAAAATCTACCTTTCCCTAAACCGAACAAAATACGCTCAATGGCAGTGTAATAACATAATCCGGAAAGGTCGTTTTCGGTTTCCGGTAATTATTTTCCATTCTCCGGTTTTTTTGACTGTAAATGCCCAAACCCATTAATACATACGCTCGACCTCGGTGAAACCGTATTGCGTCCGAAAGCATACAAATGAAGGTAAAATTATGGGAATATATCCGAAAATTGGTATCACTGGACTCCCCAGATCGGGTAAGTCTGCTGTTTTACAGAAAGTAATACAAATGGTACAAGAGGAAAGAAAGAACAATTCCAGAAAAATGTATAAAGATATTATCGGAGGTGTTCAAACAGAAGCTATCGTAGAAAACGGTGAGCGCGTGGGATATGCCTGTGTGAATGTTAGGACGGGTGAAAAAGGAGTAATTGCACACCGCAACATAGACTCCAGAAACAGGATTTTAGGATACGGAATAGACCCAACCGAACTAGATAGAGTCGCTGTTCCTGCAATACTTGATGCTCTGGATGAATGTGAAGTATTAGTTATTGACGAGGTAGGTAAATTTTCTGTAGAAAGTGAAGCCTTTGTTGCTGCTGTTCGTGCGGCTTTAGAACATGATAAACCTACTTTGATGACCTTGCATAAAAAGAGTCGTCATCCACTTTTACAAGATATACGAAGAAGAGACGATGGTAGAGTCCTCGAAGTTACTCCAGTTAATCGTGCCTTATTGCCATATAAAATTCATAAATTGTTGGAGTGAAAAATTTCAATGAACCAGACAATATATTTTTCCGAATGGTGATTTATTTGGATTCGCCTGCAAACCGAATTCAAAGAGTTCTGATTGGAGTTACATCCGCTTTTATTTTAATGACGGCTTTGGCTATTTCTGAAGGACTGATTCAAATTCTTGATTGTGGAAAAAATATTTGCATAGATAGGAATGATTATGCTTTAGTATTCCCTATTATTTCTTTAATTGGTCTTCTTTTACTCTCAATAATGTATTTCTCTAGAAACAAGGAACATGAAGATGCGTTATTGGACAAATGGATTAGTAGGGAAAAAGAAGACGATATGAGATCTCGATTGAAACAAGAACAGTTAGAAGCCAGTGGAGATAGTATGGGCTCGGGTTGGTCGAAAATGGAAAAAGAACATCTAGAAATTAGTCTAGAAGAAGAAGAATAGCGAAGCGAAAACTTGACTCTTCGATTCTCATCGTAGGGGTTGGAGATTACCATGAGCGAAGTGCCCGAGGGACTAATTTATACAAAAGAACACGAATGGATTCGGCTAGAAGGGAATCAAATAACAGTTGGAATAACTGATTACGCGCAAAACGCATTGACTGATGTCGTCTGGGTTGAACTACCAGAAGTTGGAATAACTGTAAGCTCAATGGAGTCATTTGCAAGTGTAGAATCTGTAAAATCCGTTAGTGAAATATACGCGCCTATTTCTGGAGAAGTTATTGAGGTAAATGAAGACTTAGAAGACGCTCCTGAGACGGTTAATACCGACCCATATGGAGATGGCTGGATTTGTAAAATGACTGTTGGGGACATGGGAGAGTTGGACGCTTTGCTCGATGCTGCTTCATACAGGTCTCTAGTCGAGGAATAAGTAATGGCTTCTTCAGAAAAGATCTCTATTTATGTTGATGGATCTTGTGAAGAAAATAAAAATGTCACTTTTCAAACACCTGCTGGTTGGGGTTTTTGTGTAGTTATCGGAGACACTGGGCTAGGGAAAGGACAAGGCGAAATAATAATCGAAAAAAGTGGTAAAGTTATTACCGAAATTAACTCAAAAGAATTTATTGGAGCGGAGGTTGGTTCGAATAATACTGCTGAACTATGCGCACTAGCGCATGCATTAAAGTGGCTAATAATAGAAGGTAGCGATACAAATGCAGTTATCAGAGGTGATTCACAATATGCGCTTAATATTGGCTCTGGAATTTGGAAAGCAAAGGCAAATAAAGAATTGGCATTACATGTTCAGAAACTCTGGATAGAAGTTTCGTCTTTCCGTAATTTGACTCATGAGCATGTTAGAGCGCATAGAGGTCATCGTTGGAATGAAAGAGCCGACCATTTAGCGTTCCGTGCAATGCAGGGAAGAGAGCCATTGCCAGTACAATTTTGGAAACCGGGGCAAAGATGATTAATTATCGGATAAAACACTAATACTCAACAGCACGTATAGTGACTGAATCATCATTAACAATCCAATCAATGAAAGAATTAAAGAGGTTGGTTCGGGAAAAAATAGTCGGTCGATTCCGAGGAAATATGCTAATAATATGATTGTAAATGATACAAATAATTCTTTTTTTGCGGCGGATTTGGGATTCTTCCAAAGGTCCAACCAAGGCACTAAACCACGTCTTCTGAAGGTAAATTTGTACCAAGAGACATAAATCAGAGTTAATCCAACTAGACCAGAAACTCCTAGTGTAAATGAGTAAGATTCCCAAGGGCCTTGGAATGAAATTTTAAGGAATATCGTATTGAGAATTAGTATGGTTCCAAGAGAAAAATATGTGCGCCAATCTGGCCCCTCCCCCTCACTCACGACTGGACCTAAGATAAGTTAGATTTGAAGGCGCCGACAAAAGATAGTTTCTTCAATTATGATATGTACACAGATATATGCAACACCGATTAGTGTGGTTGAATTCAATGGATGAAGACCATCTTGATTTAAGATTTAGAGTATTGAGAGTTGGTATGCCAAGAGGAAGTGAACATTATCCAGATGTCGATAACGACATTCGTACTAAGTTTCTTTGTGCATATGTAGGTGAAAAAATGGTAGGATGTTCTACATTACAAGTTGATTCAAGAAAAGGATGTAAATATAGAATAAGAGGAATGGCTGTTGATGCTGCTTTCAGAAATCTAGGAATTGGATCTGATATTGTTAAAGGTTTACAAGATGAAGCAAAAAAAGAAGATACTGGGATTTGGTGTAACGCTAGAATTCGTGCTGTACCAATGTATTCAAGATGTGGTTTTGAAATAGTTTCTGATATTTTTGAAATAGAAAATATTGGACCACATTATGACATGCAATGGAATGCTGAATAAGAGCTACGCTGGAAATAAAAATTTGGAGCACAGGCCGGGATTTGCACCCAGGTCCGCGGATTTGCAGTCCGCTGCATAGCTACTCTGCCACCCATGCTGTGGCCTTGCGTAACAGACCTTATGTTTGAAGATTCTTCGTTAAAGACTACCATTTAGGACGAGCGTCTTCACTGCATATCTTGATGGGGGGAATGCGCACCCTAGGCTCGTGCCCGATGTTTCGTCCCGCTACGATGGCCTAGGTGTTGGCTTTGCACCATACTTACAACCGCCTGGCCCAGAGGTAATTCGGTGGACTGTTGGTGAACCTGGTTTTGATACTCCGAGAAAAATAATTGACTCTGCAATAAAGGGTCTTGATGCGGGGAATACGAAATATACCAGAGGTGCTGGTTCAATGGATTTATGCCAAGCCGTCGCGGATTATTTATTGGATAAACATCAGATTGAAACGACAGCGGAAAATGTTGTGATTACTCCTGGAGCTAAGCAAGCACTACTGTATTCTTTCATGATTACTACAATGCCTGGCGAAGAGGTGATTTTGTTGGCACCCTCGTGGGCTTCTTACGAACCTATGTTGGAACTTATTGGAGCGGTCCCCGTACATGTTCCGGTGAGAAAAGATAATTTTCATCCAGATTTAGATGCTATAAAATCAGCTATTACCAATAAAACGAAAATGATTTTACTAAATTCTCCGAATAATCCTACTGGAGCTGTATTTACACCCGATGAGATTACAGAGATTGTAAAAATCGCTGTAGAACATGATTTATGGATTGTTTCCGATGAAATATATGCCCGCCTGAATTGGACGGATTATCCTCATGTATCTCCTGCGATCTGCCCAGGAGGAAAAGAAAGAACATTGATTGTTAACGGATGGTCGAAATCATGGGCTATGACGGGGATGCGTTTAGGTTTCCTTACAGGTCCTGAAAATGCAATGAGGGCTGCTATTAAATCTCAAGCTAATTCAGCATCTCATGTTCCAACTTTTATGATGGAGGCCGCTAAAGTAGCACTTTCTTGTGATGACGATGTTGAAAGGTTCAACTCAGAATATTTGAACAGAAGAGAACTTATGAGAAATGGCTTATCTGAAATCCCTGGATTAAGGGTCGGTAAATTAGAGGGGGCATTCTATGCATTTGTAGACATTACTGGCACCGGTATGACGGATATTGAATTCGCCGATGGGGCTTTGAAAGCTGGGGTTCAGTTAATTCCTGCTTCATTAATTACTGGTGGAGAAGGATTTGTTAGAGTTTCGTATGCTGCTGATGAAGAAGTAATTATAGAAGGTTTGAGAAGATTGAGAAAATGGTTACTTTAGAAAGGAGGGAAGTCAAAATGTCTCATGGAAAACAAATTTGTGTTGACTACGTCAAATGTGACTTTAATGAAGTTCGAAATGGGCAATGGATGTTAGAATTAATGCGCTATGCTGTTAAAAATGCCAAGGTTAGAGAAGTCCATTCACACGTTGAAGAGTTTGATGGTTCAGAAAGCCCTCCTGGTTTTGCAGCAGTAGTTTTACTAGACGAAAGTCATGTAAGTGCCCACTGCTACTATGAAAATGGCTTATTGGCAATTGATGCTTTTACTTGCGGAACGGGTGACCCTAGTGCAATTATAGACTTGATTCATGAGAAGCTTGTTTCTGAAATGAAAAATATTGAAGAAGTGAGTAGGAATGAAATTAAAAGGTTTAAACAATGAGGGTTTATGATGGAAATTAAAGATTTCATCGGGCATCATTACAAACATTTCAATGCAGGTGTACTTGCAACATGTTGTGAATCTTTACGGAATTTTTTAGAAAATGATGGAAGAATGATAATTACTTTGGCTGGGGCTATGTCGACTGCTGAAATTGGAAGGTCGTTGGCCCCAGCTATTAGATCTCAGAAAATTCATGCGATATGCTGCACAGGAGCAAATCTTGAAGAAGATCTATTTAATTTGGTCGCTAAATCTTCTTATGAAAAAATAAAAGATTGGAGGAGTTGGACCGCTGAAGAAGATAAAGAGTTACAAAAAAGAGGTTTTAATCGAGTTACTGATGTTGCAATACCAGAACAGGAGGCAATCAGACATATAGAAAAACCATTGATTAAACTCTGGAAAGATGCAGATGCGGCAGGAGATAGAAGGTTTCCTCACGAATACCTATATGATTTATTATTACATGGTAATTTAGAATACGATGCAGATCCGAAGAATTCTTGGCTTCTAGCCGCAGCGGATGCAAATCTACCTATTTTTGTACCGGGATGGGAGGATTCAACATTAGGCAATATTCTGACAGCGAGAGTAATTGATTGTACTATATCATCACCAGACATTGTATTAGGAGGTTTACATGCTATGCAAGCACTATCTGATTGGTATCGAGAAGATAATTCGCCTACGGGATTATTACAAGTCGGAGG
>DADI01000016.1 GCA_002494975.1 Euryarchaeota archaeon UBA556 | reverse complement strand
AGGTTGGCATTGGTCAGGTCGGCACCTCGCAGGTTGGCACCCGTCAAGTCATAACCAGATAAGTCAGCACCTTTCAGACTAGTATTACGCTTAGATCCTTTCGTAGATTGCTTCATGTTTATATGTCCCCCTTTCTACTATTTAATAGCGTCTTTCCGATGGCAAAAATTCCTGCAGTAGCCAACATACTAGTGATCGGATAATTCATCCAAAAACTGGGATCTGCTAAAGCAATATTTTCTTCTGCATCTAGGACTTCCGCTGCTTCGGCACCATAGGCTTCTTCGGGAGTCACAAATGTTCCATCTTTTTTATAATGGTCTAAGCCATCCATAGGGTAATCATATTTCAAGACGGAAAGGGCATCTAAATACTCCATATCTCCCATCTCATGGGTTTCTTCCCATCCTTCAATGTAGTCTGCTACTGCTTTTGTTTGTGCTTCTTCGGATAATTCTTTGAAAGAGTATATTTTTATCTCGGCTTCCGCACGAACCTCAAGGTTTTGGTGTCCGGAATAATTAATTGAGGCGTGATCAAAGTCTCCATGAATCGCAGAACTTTCTGTAAGTTCTTTAGAAGTAAAACTGCTTAAGTCTTCTGCATTTCTAATGTAATTACAATCGGGGCATAACCCCTCAACCAATTCAACGCGAACATCATTTGGACTAATAGCAAATCCACATGAAATGCAATCCGTTTCATCGTGTGTATAATTTTGCATATCTCTCTCCATCTGTTCCTCATAACATTTTTCACACCATTCCAATTCCTCGTAATGAATCGCTTCATCATAGCCAATCTTTACTTCGCAAACTCCACAATTTGTGGGGCCATCATCTTCGGATTCTGCAGAATTTACTCCAGTAGTAAAGGGAGATCCCCAGTAGTAATAAATTGTAAACTCATCTTCATCTTCTTGAGTGAGATTTAAATCTCCAGACGAAAGATTGCTTTCACCGGATGAATTGTCATTATCATTATCAATTACATAACGAACTTCATCACGGATGTGTGCATCAATAATATAAAAGTTTTCATCGGTTAATTCCAAATCTTCTGGATCCGTAACCCAATTATAATCTACTCTTCCAAAAGTCATCCAATGGTCTGAATTTTCAGCCGACTTAATCTCGGGGGTTGTATATTGAGCAATATCTTCTATGATATCGAATTGAGGAACTCTGTCAGAAAAAATAACTTTTCCATCTGGTCTACGAACTGCTTTTCCTCGGCGGATCATTTCATTAATAGTTTCATTCCAAATATCATTGGCTTCTATCTCATCTATAAGATTCATCATAAGTGAAATATCATCGTTTGCACTATTGGATTCTGCCGCGAAAATACCATTAAAACATTCTTCACAGACTTGAATCTCTTTACCATAATCTTCCGAATCAACCGTATCATAGATAGGCTTTTCACCACAAACATCACACTTTATGTTCCATGTTTGAGCATCAAAGGATTCAGCCCCGTAAGTCACACAAGGGTCTTGACCGCAACCACAATTCTTTTTATGTTCCATATAATCTACCTTCTTTACATTAATATTTTAGTAGGGAGTAATTTTTCTTCTGAATAATATTCCTCGGATTCCTCAACATCAGTATCTTCTTCATCTTCATCCTCTTCTGATTCGTCTGATTCTTCTAATGATCCACAAACAGTTTCAAAATCTAATTCGTGTTTTCCATCAGAATTATTCCAAGTTAATACTGCAGATAAAATCGAAGATAATAAAGCACCACCAAAAATAAAAGAATATTCTAGAATTCCAAACTTTTCATTTAGAACTTTAGAGATACCCCAGATAGAACCACTAATGATAGTTCCTAGAAAAATTCCTGTTCCGGCAGAACTGGTTAAATCTTTCTTATGTATTTCTGCTAAGTAAGCGGCTAGTCCCGCATCACATTGAGCACGAACTATCGCTTCAGATTTTAAACGAGGCATAGACAACGATTAAGATTGCTTGTTCCGACTATTTAATGATGTCTACTCTACTAAGTTTAGCGGAATAGATGTGCGTCAGCACCGAAAGCACGACCAGGATGAACTCCTATATTTCCAGATACTGAAGACATAGAACTAAACTTTCCACCAAGATCTGCACCACGAATTGGAGGTGCAATGTAATTTGCTTCTAATTTTACTCCATGAGACTTAGGTATTAAATGTGTAACTCTAGGGGCACTAGGTAAGTTAGCCGCTGGACGAACTGGTAAATTTTGAAGTGGAATTCTTTTTGGTGTAGATTCTGCCATCATTCTCTTTGCTATTCCAGTTCTATCGAATCCAGAAATAGTTGCGGCAGGACCACTATTGGCTCTCATGAATTCAGTCATTCGAAGATCCTTTTGAGAACGTAGAGCGTGGTTTGGACTTAATTGTGCAGCAGTAGGTCTAACAGCAGCGTGTTGTGCTTCAAATCTTGGATCTCCACCGAAATTGTGTGATGGACCGTGAATATTGACATTACTCATAAAAGATTCTGCTTTCATGCGGTTCATACCAGAAATATCTACTGATCGACCGACACCATAAATCTCCATTGTGTGAGATGGTCTAGAATACTGAGCGGATGGAGTCCAGTTAGAAGATTTCAAATTATATCTTGAAAGATCTTGATCACGGCGAGCATAATCAGCGTCTAACTTTAATCTCATTGCTTTTGGAGCATTAGGAGTGGCTGGCAAAGGCGTATTAGGAACAACACCTTGTCCGGCTCCTCTACCAGCAGCAAAGTCTGCCAATGAATAACTATTAGGAGATGGAATATTTAGAGAGGGCATATTAGGTAGCACAGGAGGTGCAGGTCTTGGACCGGCGGCAACTAATCCTTGGGCTTCAGCATTGTGGGCAGGAAGTGAATCTCTAACTATGTTCACTGAAGGCAGTGCTGCAATCTTTGGAGTATTAGGTAGATTCCTTATCATGGAATTTCTATCAATGATACGCATGGTAGAACATTTACTGCACGACTATTTAATAGGTTGTATTTCACAGGGGATTCCATTTCCTAAGACTGATAAAGATTCATCAAAGGTAACTGGACAGTGGAAACTAATAGAAATTTGTGTCAAAGGGACATAAAAATAATCAAAGCCGTTTTCTTGATACGTATCTATATGTAAATAATTTTCATTTTGAAAATGAGTTCTACCGGATCCAATTTCTTTACGCCATTTATCATTTTTTATTTTTACTAACCAACCAGGACCCTTAGAATTTTTTAATTTTTTATTATCATCACTATCCATTTGGACTGCAAAAGGAAGAAAGATAATATCATCTAAGTATTCTAAATTTGGAATGTAATAACCATTTTTAAAATGAGATGTATTGTATACCTCCCACCAAACAAAAGTATTCTTATCCCAATTATTCATAGGCCGATGCAATTCTACATAGGGGACTAATCTTGGAATCCTAGTAAAGAAAATCTCATTAATTGGATACCATCTTTCAAATGCTTGATCCGGCCACACTATTGGTTTGGCGACAACTTTGATCCACTTTTTTGTAGGGCTTAATTTTTTAGTTGGATACTTATTTAAACTATAACTAACTCCTTCTGATAAAGTTTGATGTTCTATGGGTAAAGACCTTACTACCCAATCTCCGGCTTCAAATATTACTTGACCCTTATCCTTTTCTACGGGACTAATTAATTGAACTAACTCCACACCTCTGGATAATATTCTACTATTATTAATCGACCGATCATAATTTTTGGGAAGATTATATTTCCTTCGAAAAAAGATATTTGACATATTAAGATAGTCTTTGATTTTAACTGTGTGCGTTGAAGTTAGATTATCTTCATGCGTGACGCAGATGTCAATATATTCACCCTCTGGAATAATAACTAAGTCTCCGGCTTGAAATGCAACCGGTAAACTCATGACTGATTATAAGGAAATCACCTATATAATCATTTCTTTACTACGAAATATGCACCCGAAGCAATCATTACTGCGACACCAAAGCCCCAAATAGGACCTTTAATATATGATGTTTTGGTTTCCTCTGATAAAAATGTATCAGAGTTCATGTCTTCAAGACCCTCATAGGTTACTGGAGGATCCCAAGTCAAAATTTCTTCTCGAGAAGAATCTAAATCCATGTCGGTAAGATATCTATCGCCACCCATTTCAGAGGCCGCATAGGGATCTAAAGGTTTGAATCCCATATTACTAGTTAACAAAGAGGAGGCTGCACCCGCCCCACCTAAACTGCTAATAGGTTCTAAAGTAACTAGACCTGTAGGAGAACTAGTTTCGGCAAAAGAAATATTATTGGATGAATTACTATAGTCTCCAATCATTTCTCCAGAAGGAGAACTAGTTCCAGCAGTAACGCCAGAATTATTACTGGTTAATGGCGAAGCCGAAATGTTTCCACCCGTATGTTTAACTCGGCGATCGCCACGGATTTTACCAATACGAATGTATCCTGTTTCTCGGAAATATTCGGGAGCATAGGCTACGACTTCTCCTTTTTGAGCCGCATTGACTCCTTGCAGAATTCTTTTTACTCTTTCTCGATCAGTTCCAAACGACAACTGTTCTTCCAAAGCCTTGAGATCACGGCTATTTATCACATTATGAGTTAGATATACTGCCGCTTGTGATAAGGCTTCTTTGTTACAGGCTGCAGGTCGCTGAGTAATCAAAGTGCAACCATAACCTAGTCCACGACCTAACTTACAAAGTCTAACAATTGGTGAAAATGAAACTGGCCGTCCTTGTTGGGGCACGAAATCCTGACATTCTTCAATAATAGTCATTAAAGTTTTATTATGGTTATGGCCAATTTTGGCATCAATTAGAGCCTCACAATAATCAGCAATTAAAAGTTGTTGCTTAGGTAATGTGCATCCTCCAATATCTATAATTAAAGATTTATTTCCGGTAGCGATCTTAGAGACTAATAAATTCATATCAATAGTTTCATCTTCTCGAGGACGGATAGATTCTACATTAGGTAATGCATCCATACCGGCATGGGCAGACAAAACATCGAAACAAACGAATTGTAACTGAGCCTTATCAAATTCTTCCATCATCACACCAGCGGTATAAGATTTTCCGGAACCTCTCTTACCAGTAACGAAAACAACTTGCGAAGATACAGATTTTTCTCCGTAAGCCGGAAATTTAATGTGGTCGCCCAGAGTAATGTCAGACATATAATCACTTTTAGTTATGACCTACAGATATTTAAGGGTTCACATCTAAACAAGCACATAGAAAGAATTCAGTATTTTATTTGTCACTAAATGCTCCTTCACAGGCTACATTAGACCTTCCTTGACAAACTTCTATAAAAGTTCCCCCTCCAATTGTCTTCTTAGTAATAGGATCATAAAATAATCCAAAACTTGTCGAACAATCGCTTACTTTATATCTACCGGCATAATGATTGTCTAATTGCTGTTTTAAGGAGTTAATTGCTCTAACCATTTGTCCAGAAACTTTTTCATTTACGGATCCATCGGGAAGAACTTGAGTAGTAAAGGCATAGAAAACTGGACCATAAGCCCGTAACTTTTCATCCCAATAACCAACTGTGCGGTTAGACTTATTGCTAGCATCACCAAATGACAGATCCTCATCTGAAATAACGAAGGTATAACAATTTTTAACCTTCCATTTACCTCCTACTACAAACTTTTCCATGTTTTCCAATGCTCTAGCCATTCCTGTTCCTGCAGAAGTGCCACCTCTTGGAAGGAATGGAGCCTCGGGTCCATATTCTCTGGATTCATCAGCATTAAATCTTAAAATATAATCTAGAGCCGCATCGTAATCATTAGAAGGACCTTCCCAAATATCCCATGCAGAATTATCATATCCTATTACTTGGAAATAGTGTTCTTCTATTTTAGCAACTTCTAAAATGCTAGAACAAATAATCCTAGCCATTTCCCAACGGGCACATTGATCTCCATTAGGCAGTAAACCCATATCTGGTCGGCTCATCGAACCTGAACAATCACAAATAAAATTAATGAAGGTGGCTTCACCTTCTGTCGGATCTCCTGAAGGAGTATATTGCATAACTCTTTGTAGAGGATTGCCTTCTAAAATTCCAGGAACAATAGTCTCAGGAATTACTCTAGATTCTGGATCAATACCTGGCATCCAAGATTTTCGACCAGTCGGTTCTTCAGGAAATTTAATTTTCTTAGGTGAAGGAAATATCATCTGATTTAATGCACGAACTACGACTTCTAACGGATTTTCAAATTCAGGATAATCGGCGGGATCTGCCTCTATCGGAGATTCAGACAACCACGCATAGGGATCTTTAGTAACAATTGCGGTTTGCTCAAATGTTCCTGCCATATTCAAAGACCTTCCTTACTTCCTCAATTTTATTGTAATTTACTAGTTTTACTTTATTCTATCTGCTATATTAACTTATGCTATTTACTTTTTTGCTTTCCTCGCACTAATAGTAAGTGATTTAGAAGCATCCTGTCCAGTTACCCTACCTAGTAACATTTCTTTACCATATTTATTGGCTGCCGGTTCATCGATTCCCCACGCTGGACAAATATTCGCACCAGACTGACTAACATATGGTTTGTATTTACCGCCCCCATTAGTTTCGTGAGCCTGTTCGATATCAAAGTATTCTTGAGTCAAGTTCCTATTAACTCCGGTGACTTTTCCAGCCGCATCTACTTCTCCTCGGCCAATGCGATAAGGTAGGACTCCTCCAGAGTCCACAATTTCATTACAAGTTTCACAACGCATAACGGTATAACTAGTCATCATTTCATCATCTACATAATCTATACCGGTGGCGACAAAGTGTAGCATATTAAGATCTTTAATTTCAGTATCTATTGCTTTGGAGACAGTTCCACCTATTCCGGCCACTGGTAAACTAGTGTAAGCCAATAAAGTGAGAGGTAAGAATGAACTAGGAGAACTAGTTATATATGGTTTCATGGCTGTAGTAGATCCAGCAACTTTAGTGCCTTTTAATTTTCTCTTAAACTCAGCACTCCAAGGAGATTGAGAAGTAGTAATACTGCTATTAGTTCCTACGATTAACGGAATAATACTAGGTTCGATATGTCGAGTAGAAGTCAGCCATGTATAATTAGGTTTGTGTAATACTCGGTCATCAGTTCGGCTTCGTCTATTCCGTGCTGAAGCAACCCATCCAAAATTACCAAAAATTATTTTCCCAGATGGAGCGATATCATTATCAAATAAAGTATTTCGGCAATAATCTTTTAACCAAGTCTTGGCTTTGTCTACTTTATTATTTAAGAATAATTTACGAGGAACTGTAAATCCACCGGCGTTTTCGATTGGATCTGATAAATCAACCCAGCCACGATATTTTTTGTTCAAAAGAATGCCTCGGTTACTAGTATTTTCTAGTAGTAAAGGAGAAATTTCATCATTAATAAATCCTCTAGCATATTGATTTAAAATATCTACTATATCTTGACGGCCTTCATCAATTAGTTTTTCTACGGTTAAAGTTTTATCAATTCTAGTTTCTGGTGGCAATTCTTCTTGGGCTGTCAAGTCGGCTTTGAAAGATCCCACAATTTCTTCTATTGCTGGATCGTTGGGGCAAGGTTCTCGCCCGCCAGGATTCATATCTACGTCAGTTACATTCTGTGGGATTTCCATTAAACTAAAAACCATAGGCAAATAAAGAGACTTTTGCACCGTGCTAGAAAATGTTGTAGACCAATTACTATCATCAGTAAGGTTTGTTGAGTCGCTACCACGATAATTAACATTGCTTTCATACTGTAGAGTTATACGATAAATTGGCTTTCCACCAAAAGTTCTCCCTTGGATTGCATCCCCTGGTAATGGATTAGGACTAGTAATTCGGCAATTTAACAAATCTGAACGACCAAAACTTAAATCATTTTGAGTATATCTATTTCCATGTTGTCTTCCAGTTTCTGGATCTACGGTATCACACCAATAAGATTCACCTAGACTACGAGAAGTAATCGCATATGCAGAACTACTATACCAACCTCCATCTTTTCCGAAACTCCAATGATCTCTATGATTACATTTATATCTCGCTGGAGGGTTTGAAATCAACATACGCATAGGTGAAATAGGATATCTTTCAACTAACGGCTTCCCCATAGTCCCATTATCATTGGTTTTAATTAATGAACTGGAAGAATATCCAACTACTAAACTAGGAATTCCTACTCTTTTTTGTTCAAAATTAGAATACTTAGTGGAATAAATATTTGAACTAGTAGAATCGTTTGTGAACTCCCTAGGGGCTACTGACTCTTTTTGATACTCAAAAGCAGTTCTAATTCCTGATTGATATTTGATTTGTTGTGAGGTTTCTGAAATATTTTTCTCTACATATTTATGGGTAGAATTGTTAGTTGCAGTTATTTGAGTAGCCCCATAAGTGGAGGCAGTTATTGGAGGGGTATAGTGAATTGCATATGAATCTTTACCACAACCTACTTTCTTAGTATTTCCACTGCAATTAGGGCAAACAGTTGAGTCTAAACTAGTAATGCTACACTCTGGACAATAATTTACAGTATTGCAGGTTACGTGAGCGATAGAAGGGAATGTGTTTGATCTATAATCTTTTTTACTAAATCCAGAAGTTAAATTAAAATTTAGATTTCCAGTAGAAATTGAATCTTGATCCCAGTATCCTAAATCTTTATACTCCCAAAGCCACATCCAATCTCGGCGTTGACAATGAGGGCAAACATAAATACCACTTTCATAAGCATCCGAAGGTTTAATAGGAGTATAACCTTTAGCAAATCTTTTAATATTATTTATGATCTGTTTGGTATTTGATACGAAATGTTTAGTAATTGTTTGTAAATCTTTGCTTTCTATCTGAGTTGGATCCTTTCTTGAAGGAGCAAAAACTAATCTAAAATTTTGTTTCAAAATATCTATTCCTGCTTTGGAATTGAAAGCATTATCTTCATAACCCATATTATTTCCTCCAACTCACTCATATCTAAAAACTTGGTGCATTACGGGTGCAAAAGCATCTATCCAAGCATCACCGGCTTTGTATCCTGTTTTTCCAGCAAATCCCTCATTTGCATAGTGGCCTCCCCACTCATTACATAATAAATGAACAATTTGTGCTCGATTATCATCTCCTCCTACCTTTTGATCCCAAGTTTCTTTTGTTTCTGATTGTAACCAATAATTCCAGGTAGATCCACCCCACATTACTTTCCCAGATAATGGACAAATGTCATCAAAATATCGTGCATCATACCAGTCAGAACCAATTTTAATTTTAGCAATGGGTTGATAATAAGGTAATAAATTATAAGGTGCTGATGATGCTTTCTTATTAGACTCTGCAATTAATTCATCCTTATGTTTTCCATCATAAGTTTCAACATCGACTACTGTATAAGATTTAGAATCACTTAACCTAGTTTCTCCGGGGTTTCCAGTCTTTCGAGGTCGAACTTGTAAATATTCTTTAGGATGATTTTCACAAACAGATTGTGCCAAAGAAGGGAAATATTGATTTCCTCTTCCTAATCCACTATAATAATGCCAAAGAGGATCTTCATCTGGAACAATGTCGTCTTTTACTTGTCGATTATCTGAAATAGGAACTCCTGTATAAGTTCTTTTGGCATCTAAAACTTCTTGCATATGGGCAGGATTGTGTTGAGTTCTTAAAAACATGGATACATGATTTCCTAAAGTAGTGTTTAGAATATAATTTTCTCTGTCTGTCTCAGAGACACCTCCAGAAAGAGCAGTAGCATTATTAACATTATAGTTTACCATTATGTCTGAAATAAAATTCATCCACATAACTTTATCAGATTCATCTACTTCAATATCTTTAATTGCTGTTGCCCAATCTCCGGCAGACTGGCCAGGATGTATATTGTTGTGTCCTATTTCGTGAGCCAAGACGAAACCGGCAACATATTTAATCATAATATCTACGAATCTAGGATCAAACATATGATAATTTTCTGGTATACACATGGGTATATACTGTAGAGGCATAAAGATTTTTCCCATATTAGTGGCAGGGCCGTGATATCCAGAACCGATATCGAAATCAGTAATGGAACCACCACTATTCAATTTTGTTCCTGCTTGTAAAGGAAGTATTTCAGTCCAGGCATCAATTAATGCAGCCGGTGCATTTAATTCAGCGTTATAGGCGGCTTGTGCCTGAGCCTCGGAAAATGATTTAATACTCATGTATTCAAGACCCCTGGTTGGCACGGAATAAAGCACCTAAAAATAGTTGGTGGTATGCTCCCGCATCAGCCTCGGTCAAATTTCCTGCATCCATAAATGGAACTGTATCATCTCCGGCCGGGGACCAATTGCTAGCCTTTCCACAAGCGTCATAAAATGCTTGACTATCAATGGCTACAAATGTTCCGGGAACTGTCATTTCATATTGACCGGTTCCTTTTCTAATTATTTTTGTATCGGCTAAGAAACCACTAGTAATTCCATAAGTAGTGATGTATCTCCAAGTTGCTGTGGCAGCATCGTCATCTATATATTTTTTAGCGGCGATCCAAACCCATAGTTTTAATTTATCGTTTGGAATATCAGTAGCGTCTTCATCAATCAATCCTTGTTCTTTCATCATAACTAGTAAAGTGTTTGCTTTACGAGAAGAACTATGGTGTGCTAGATCGAAGCAAAAGAATAAACCAGAATCCTCAAAAGCAAATTCCCAAGTAGGATCTATGCCCGCATCTGATAAAGTTTGAGCAATATCTTGATTAGGGTTGGCTAAGACGGCTTCTACTGCGAGTTCCCAATCTTCCATAGTCAATTCGAAATCTGCATTAGAACTTATAATACTGCCATTGCTAGCCATTATTACTCCAGAATCGCACCAAGCACGGAAATTATCAGTAATGGCATCCATACTAGCCAAATACGTTCCAGGAGATCGAGCCGTAGTTCTATCTATTTCCAAGTAAGATCCATCACTTTCTTTACGATGAAGATAGGATCCCGAAATTTGCATCTTTTGGTTGGACATTTCATAAGAAAGCCCTACAGTAGCATCATTAGTTAAATTAAATATCGCATCGTCCTCGGAACTGATTTCTCCGATTATGGCAGCGACATCAATTTTCTTACTGTTTTGCATTAGTTGGCCGTAAGCACCCAAAGCATCATTATATGTGGAAATATTGTAAGTTCCAGGATTTGGATGAACTATGTAATCTTGAATTAGTGGACTGGAATCATTCCACAAATAGTAAGTAGAGTATCCAATTGGAACTTGTATAGCATCCTCAGCGGCCACATTGAAAGCCGGTCCAGCAAACGTAGAGATACGTGCTTCTACTAAGTCAAGTAAATAAGTTCTATCATCAGTAAAGAGCAATGGATCAGAGGCAATTTTAGATCTCAAAATATAATAATCTAATAAACTGTAATCAATTTGAATACCTTCAGCAGTGCTAGGGGCTTGCATATCTAATGATTCATTAACATCGGTTGGAATATTGATGGCTCGGAAGTATTTGTTATATCTTTGGCGATAAGTTAGACCATCATCAGTTCGAAGACATCGAGAAAGTTCTTTTTCTTTTCTTTCTTGCTCTACTACCATAGTAGCAATATGCCAATGAATAGGAGTAGTATTTTCTGCATTATCCGCATCTTCTCCATTTAACATTTGTTTTAATGGACGAAGGATCTTGACTTCATATTGAGCAAAGTTATCACAGGAGGCCAAAGTAGCCATACATCTTTGATAAACGGTATCCCAAACATCAAGTAATGTATTTTTTCGAGAATTTGTGTTTGGATTCGCTTGTGCTTCATATAGAGGTTCGAACTTCAAGGAACCATCATCTGAACTCTCTCCAGAAACTGGCTTTACATATCCAGAAACTAAAAGTTCTCTAATTAATTCTTGTTCAGAAGGTAGCACACCTAATCCACCAGTTACAGTTCCGAGATCTCTACCTTTAGGGTCATTACCGGCACGAGCCGGACCCATACGATGTCCGATAACATATGGAAGGGCATCTAAAATTTCAGTTCTAGTAACGAAATCTTTTCCTCTTAAGAAGGCTAATGTTCGAGAAAGTTTTACTAAAGATTTAGTAAACCTGAATCCTAAAACTCTCTTGAATAAAGCGGGTGCTTGTAGAGAACCATCAGTTCCGATAGATCCAAAAGACGAAGCGTTATCTGTTTCGAACATGGTAGTCGGAGAGTTTCCTTCTAATAGATCTTGATTAGTAGTCTTTGAAATATCTATTAACGGACTGCTGTGAATGTTTTGTGAATCGGGTAACTGAGCCGTTCTACTTTGATCAGATCCCATTGTAGTTTCGGTAGGGCGTGTCATGTATCTTTGCGTAAACATAACTGATATCAAAGAAATGTCTCTTAATCCATCATAGCCCATCATTGATCGACCGCCATTAGTGAAAGGTATTCCATCGATATATTTCCAGAGTTTCATCAAATCTGTAATTCGCATAGAACGGGCACGGTTAGGTGAATCAGAAGCCATACCAATTTCGGAATCAAAAATAACTAAATCTTGAGGTTGGCTGAGAGCATCTGTATCTTGATTGACAGTTCTATCTTTATATTGAGACTTCAACTGCATATATCTATCTCCTAAAGTTAATGTGCTGAATAAAAGTTCCATATCAATTCGATCTACGAAAGCCAAATCGTTTCCTTTTTGGTGAGGGTTAGTATCCATCCAAGCCACGAAAGAAGGAGAACGGAATGAACGTCCACGATATTCTACAGTCTTTTCAGCAATCAATCCTAGAATTGCATCTTCTACTCCAGATTGAGAACGGTTTGCTTCGTTAAAGAACTTGATAGGTTGCGTAACAACTGGTCTTGGAATTGGTTCGAAATCATAAGCGGAAATTGTTTTTCCAGGATCATTTGGATCTTTTCTAGAAACTTGTCTAATATCCATACCATAGAGGACTTCATCGGCTCGCTTATCATAATCGATTTTAGCAATACCAATCTCTCTTAGCATTTCTCCCTTTATGGAACTTCGACCTGCATCTCCCCTGTCTCTTCTCTCATCATAGTAATGAGACATTAACCACTCACGAAGGGCAAATCCTTCATTACGGCCAGCATCAGTTCTAAAGTCTAAAGACTGTAATAAATCAGCCATTGTCATGTTACCAGTTAATTTTTCTTTTAAACCGGGAGTCAAAAGTTTTGCATAATCTACTGTGAATTGAGCCTTATAATTAGGATCATTAGGGTGTGATTCTCCCGCCGTAATTTTTCCATCCATACCAGCACCAAAGGCTTCAAGACCCAGGTTGATCGGCATGATTTTGTAAATGGTATATTCGGAACCGTCTAAGGGATTAATATCCGGCTTTTTGTATAGCCAACAATTTAAGAGGGCTTTACGATAGAGATCCGGAGAGATACTTCCAAGTTTTGGGCGATAAGTAGCAACTTGTCCCTCCATCACGGAATACTTTTTAGCCAAGAAACCAAAATCATATAGATAAGAACCAGAGGAGCCTAAATTAGCAATTTTTTCAGTGGGTTGTTCTGGATTCATAGAATACCATTCAGTAAATCTCCAGTTATTCCAGAGATCTCGAATACCATCCTTATTCTGATTTAGGTAGGCTTCATATTGTTGACCGTTTTCAAAGATAAGGAATTCTGATTCTGGATCAGAAGCATCTTTAGGATAAAATCTTATTTGATCATCGAATCCATAGGAGTTAGCCATAAGTAATGCAGCCGACTCGACTACAGTAGTTTTACCAGTTCCTGGAATTCCAGATAATCGGCAAGTGGAATCTTTCATTAACCAAGCGGCGATAAATGCTTCCGCTTGTCTAGGGTCATCAAACCCAAAGACGGAAGTAAGGGAATTAATTGAACGGCGGATATTGGATAGCCGTTGGGCTTGTTCAGCCCTCTTATCCTCACTCTTAGGTCCAGCGTTTAAACGAAGAACTTTATTTTCTAAAGTTTTTCTAATTCTTTCATCGGAGAATGCATTGCTAGGAGAAAGAGAACCGACTTCAATACCAGAAAGTATTTCGACTCCACCTTCAGGACTTGAACCTTGGCGGAGTTGAGCAAATTTAATTTCATTTCGAGTGCGTCCTCCAAATATTAATACGTTATCGGCAGAGTCTATTTCTTCGGGATTAACTATGTCAGCATATTCTAGAAGAGTTTCTGACAGTTGATCACCCAAATAAGTTTTTAGAATATTATTTATGCTGGTTTCCAAAGACACTGAATCTTTGACAGCAGAACTCATAGTTCCGGGAGACTCATC
>DADI01000072.1:1124-6487 GCA_002494975.1 Euryarchaeota archaeon UBA556 | reverse complement strand
AATAATCTGATTTTTTACTAGATTCACAGAAGTAGTGCTTACATGAGCAGTACCTAGTAGGCGAAGATTTTCATCAATATCAATGATGTTTTTTGTATCTTTTGGCATTAAAAATCCTCCAATGCAAACATTGCTCTAAACATATCTGCATGTTCTGGGACATCATGCACTCTGATGATATCGACGGCTCTTGATTTAGCCATTGCAGCTACGCCCAAAGTCCCTGCTAGCCTATCTTCGGCATCGTTTCTACCTAGTAAATCTGAAAACATTCTTTTCCTACTTACTCCCCACATGAGGCTCATATTTTCCATTGGGATGACATCTCTTCCAGCAGATAAAAGAGCAATATTGTGGTGTAATAATTTCCCAAATCCGATTCCAGGGTCCCCAATTATTTGTTCTATTCCAATACCAGAATCTACTAGGATATTCACTTTACCAGTGAGCATTTCTCTAACTTCTTCGACAACGTCGCTATACTCTGGATTATCTTGCATATTTTCGGGGACTCCTTTCATATGCATAATGCAAATAGGGCAATTTCTTGATTTTATGACTTCTATCATTCTTGGGTCACTAAGTGCAGAAACGTCATTAATCATATCTGCTCCTTCATCTAATGCGGCTTCAGCAACATCTGCCCACCTAGTGTCTATGGATATCCCTATGCTTGGATATTTCTTTCTAATAGCACGTACTACAGGTATGATGCGTGCAATTTCTTCATTAGAATCAATAGTTTTTGCTCCAGGTCTGGTTGATTCCCCCCCTATATCTAACCAATCTGCTCCATTGTCGACCATTTCTGCCGCAATTTCTAGAGTTTCTTCAACACTAGATAGTCTTGAATTAGCATAAAATGAGTCAGGAGTGATATTTAGAACCCCCATTATTCGTGGAAAACCGTCATCTCGGCGACGTATCAAGGGTCTCCAGTCAGCCATATTGGTACGTCGATTCTACCAACCCTTTATGATGTGATGTAGTGGCAATCCAACGATGGTTATTGGAGACGAGACGCTTTTAGATACATCTAATTCTGTTTCTCCCTCTATTTCCCCTAGTGTAGAGGGTGACTCAATGAATCAACCATCATTAGAAATGATGGAGTCAATAATCCAAAGATTACAGCCTCAAAACAGGCATGATATTAGAGATATGATATTTAATCGAGGAAGGATATCAGGGGCTATGCTAGTAATGGCAATATTACTTTGGTGGATATCTGTTGAAAAGGGTGCTGAGAGATTAGGAGATGCAGCTATTCCGGTTTCACAATTAGGTGGTTTTGAATTTTCAGAATTAAGCATAATTGTCCCTACAATCGCTTTATTAGCAACTTTAGTAATGTCAATTGGTAGAGAGCAAGGTAATGCGATTCTATCCAACGTCGCAGGAATATTAATGATTCTTGGTGCTTTCTATATTCTAGAACCATTCGGAAATCTTGCTTTGGGTGTAGGCGAGATAGAGTTAAGAAATGCAATTTCTGCCAGTGGTAGGCTTTCAATTTTAGCAGTTTTACTGCATTTTGCTACAAAATTCTTTTTTGACGCTTTACTTCTTCAGTGGGTAAGATCGTTCCTCCTTTCGAACGATGTCGACATATTCCCTTCTCAAAATACTACTCTTTACGAGGGTCATGCTGATGAAGAAGCGCCTCTCGGATAAGATGTATGAATCCCCCTGGGCTACCTCACATAGGTGTTCTCCGTTTAGGTCATAGAAGGGATAGGGACAAGAGAATAACTTCTCATTTAGGTCTGACAGCTAGAGCATTTGGTGCTAATGAGATCCATCTAGCAGGTGAAATAGACCCTTCTGCTTTAGAAACGTGGAATTCTGTATCTAAGAGATTTGGTGGTAATTTCAAATGCCGGTATGAAGAAAAACCACTTAGTTTTCTGAGAAGATTTTCCAAAGGTAAAGGAGATGAATCTGGAACTATTATTCATTTGACGATGTATGGTGAACCATGGAAGGAAGCATTGCCTAAAATAGATCTTGATAAACCCATGATGATAGTAGTTGGTGGGACAAAAGTACCAGGAGAAGTTTATCGTTTAGCCGACCATAATGTGTCGATAGGGAATCAACCTCATTCAGAGGTGGCCGCCTTAGCTATTTTTCTTGATTCACTTGTAGGTCCTATAGATGATTTGAGCCATTTTCCTGATGGAGAAATAAGAGTTATACCTAATGGAATTAGAAAACAAGTAATAACTTTTGAAGAGGAATAATTTTTTTCTCTAACTTCTCGACTGATTATTATACGTCAATGATTAATAATCTGGTTCCAGCAGTATCGTTGATGTCGAAGTCGACACCGGGTAGAGGATTCTCTCCCGGGGCCGATATTTTAGGTGTTAAGAATGCTCCTAAATTTTCCGATGCAGCCGATATTTTGGTAGATTCGGATGATATACAACCTGCAAGCCTAGCCCCTGGTCTACTTTTGTTGGCAGACGGAACTCGATTCAGAGGTTCATTATTTGGTGCAGAAACTATTGCTCAAGGAGAGTTGGTTTTTACTACAGGAATGTGTGGTTATCAAGAAAGCCTTACGGATCCTTCATTTGCAGGACAAGTACTAACATTTACTTGGCCACTTCTTGGAAATTATGGAATACATGCTAATAGCTCAGAGTCTTCTGGTGTTTGGCCTCGAGGAATTGTTTGTAGGGAATTGATGAAAGTACCGGATCATAGAGATTCAATAGGTAGCGTACATGAATTCTTGTTATCTCATGGTGTCCCTGGAATTGAAGGAATCGATACAAGAGCTTTAACAAGAAGAGTTCGAGAACATGGAACCGTTTTATGCGTATTTGGACCATTAGAAAAGGAACAAGAAATGCAGAATGTTCTTGATAATCTTGTACCACCCGATTCTGAAGATCTAGTAGCAGAAGTTACATGCTCAGAATCAGTACTTTTGAACGAAGGTGCAGAAGATTTTGATGGTAATTCCTTACCTCGTTTGGCAGCGATTGATTGCGGAATTAAATTTAATATTTTACGTGAGTTATGTCATCGATTTGAGGTAGTTTGGTGCCCAGCAAATATGCCATTCGATGAGATTATTGAAAAGTGGTCACCTGACGCATTTTTCTCTTCTAATGGACCAGGAGATCCTGCACACCCCGGTGCTGCAACAATTGCTCGAGAAACGCTTTCATCAGCGGTTAGAGCAGATTTTCCAGTAATGGGTATTTGTCTTGGACATCAATTAATGGGTCTAGCAGCTGGTCTTAGGACATACAAACTAAGGTATGGGCATAGAGGAGCAAATCAGCCAGTAATCGATTTACAGAGTGGTAGAGTGCATATTACTAGCCAGAATCATGGCTTTGCAGTAGAAGATCCGGAACAAGGTATGCTTGCCCCACATCCCAGTGGCGTATATTCAGAAAAGGGAGAAAATGTTCTAGGGGCTGATTTCAGAGTCAGATATGTTAATGCCAATGATAGAACTGTTGAAGGTCTAGACTTAGTCGACAAGTCATCATTTACAGTTCAATTTCATCCTGAGGCATGCCCTGGGCCTCATGATGCGGCCCCTTTATTCGATAGATTTTCCGAGATTGTCGCAAAAAATTTCCATCTAAATAAAGTAACTCATGCCTCGAGAGGTGAGAAATAATGCCTCGTAGAGATGATTTAGAGAGAATAGTGATTCTTGGGAGCGGTCCTATAAGAATAGGGCAAGCTGCAGAGTTTGATTTCTCAGGGTCACAGGCTTGTAGGGCATTAAGAGCAGATGGATATGAAATTATTCTGATTAATTCAAATCCTGCAACAATACAAAATGATCCTGAAATGGCAGATAGGATATATATTGAACCATTATTACCAGAAGTAGTAAAGAGAATATTAGAAATTGAAAAGCCAGATGCAATTCTTGCAGGAATGGGTGGTCAAACTGCTTTGAATATTGCTATGGCACTTGCGCATGATGGTTCTTTAGATGAATTAGGTGTAGAGTTAATTGGTTGTAACTTGGCATCTATTGATGAGGCAGAAGATCGGGATTTATTCAAGAAAGTGTGTGAAGAAATTAATTTGCCTGTATGTAAAGCGATAGCATGCGACTCTATTGATGAAGTAATCAAAGCCGCCAATGCTCTAGGTGGTTTCCCTCTTCTAATTAGACCGGCTTTTACTCTTGGAGGTTTAGGCGGAGGCACAGCATTTAACATGGGTGAATTAGTTGAAATCGCCAGTCAAGGTATACTTCATTCAGCAATTGGCCAGGTATTAATTGAAGTCAGTATATTAGGTTGGCAAGAGCATGAGTATGAAGTCATGCGAGATGATGCGGATAATGCAATAATAGTTTGTACTATGGAGAACTTAGATCCTATGGGCGTACATACAGGTGAGTCAGTAGTAGTAGCACCACAACAAACACTTTCCGATAGAGATCATCAAATGTTAAGGAATGCAGCATTAAAATTAATTAGAAGATTAAACATTAAAGGAGGATGTAACGTCCAATTCGCAGTTAACCAAAACAATGGTGAATACCGTGTAATTGAAGTTAATCCTCGTGTTTCCAGATCTTCTGCTTTAGCATCCAAAGCAACCGGTTACCCAATAGCAAGAATGGCTGCCCTGATTGCAGTTGGATACACTCTTGATGAACTCCCCAATCCAATAACAGGAGAAGGAACTACGGCTGCATTCGAGCCTACTTTAGATTATTGTGTAGTGAAAATACCTCGTTGGCCATTTGACAAGTTTAGAACAGCAGATAGAACGATTGGGACCTCTATGAAATCTACAGGAGAAGTAATGGCAATAGGTCGTTGCTTTGAAGAGGCTTTTCTGAAGGCATGGGCCAGTCTCGAATATGGGCAGCCTCATCCTCGTCCTCTTACATTAGCAGATGCTTCGGGTGGTGAGACGATGGATGAGAGAGCATCTCAAGCATTGCCTGAGGCAATATTAGTTGACTGGTTGAGAATACCTACTGATCGACGAATGGGAGCACTTTTCGAAGCCTTCAGGAGAGGATACTCAATAGATGATGTACGTGATTTAACAGGGGGTGTGACACGCTGGTTCTTGCATCGATTTGAAAGAATGGCGGCTATCGAAACTGAAATAAGGGCTGCTGGCGAACTAGGGCTAATACCCTCACAAATACCTGCTAAAGAAATGCGCTCTTGGAAAGGTTTAGGTTTCTCAGATTTACATATCGCGGATGCTTTATGTGGATTTCCAGCATCAGGATTCAAACAATTACCAGTGGGTGAAGATGAATATTCGGTAACTCTCCGTAGACACGAATTATCGATACATCCAAGATTTAGGATGGTTGACTCTTGCGCTGCTGAATTTGCTGCCGTAACTCCTTA
>DADI01000072.1:0-1104 GCA_002494975.1 Euryarchaeota archaeon UBA556 | reverse complement strand
CCAAATCTTTCTCATAATGGTAAAAAACGAATAGTTGTAATAGGTAGTGGGCCTATTAGAATTGGACAAGGTATAGAATTTGATTATGGATGTGTACATGCAGTAGGTGCTATCCAAGACCTAGGCCATGAAGCGATTATTATCAATAATAATCCTGAGACAGTATCTACTGATTTTGATACAAGTGACAGATTATATTTCGACCCTCTGACACTTGAGTCTGTGAGTGAAATATTACTAAGAGAGGATGCCCACGGAATATTACTACAATTCGGTGGTCAGACTGCTATTAATCTGGCTCTACCTTTGTCTAATAATTTACCCCATTTGTCGACATTGGGGCTTGACCTGATTATGGAAGGGACAACTCCTGAGGCAGTTGACGAAGCAAGTGATAGGGAAAGATTTGAGGCATTTTCTCAGAGGAATGATTTACGAATGCCGAATGGCCAAACTGCATCTACTCCTGATGAAGTTCGTGAAGCAGTAAGGGAAATTGGCTACCCCGTTTTGATTAGACCATCATATGTTCTTGGTGGTCGAGGGATGGAGATTCTTTCATCCAATCGTCAATTAGAAACCTATATGAATGATGCATTTCTATCTCCAGAAAAACCATTACTAGTTGATGAGTATCTTGGAAATGCCGTCGAACTCGATGTTGATGCGGTTTGTGATGGGCGTGAGGTTCTAGTTGGGGCTATAATGGAACATTTAGAAGAAGCAGGTATTCATTCAGGGGATTCAACCTGTTTTATTCCTCCTCAAAATGTATCTGAAAATATTCTCAAACAGGTCGATGAATGGACTCGGAGAATAGGTTTAGAGTTAGGGATTAGAGGTTGCTACAATATTCAATTCGCAATTCGTGACGAGATATTATACGTATTGGAAGTAAATCCAAGAGGGTCTAGGACATTCCCTTTTGTTGCCAAGGCTACAGGTGTTCCATTAGCTAGAATTGCAGCTATGGTTGCACTTGGTGAAAAATTATCTGATCTTAATATTCCAAAACCTCAGAATGATGCAGTCTGTGTCAAAGTACCTGTATTTCCTTTCATTAAACTCAGAGGTCTCGATCCTGCACCAGGGCCAGAAATGAAA
>DADI01000024.1:40972-50692 GCA_002494975.1 Euryarchaeota archaeon UBA556 | reverse complement strand
ACTAATGATGAAATGCGCCGTCTTTGCCCCGATGTTCCAGACATTGATGATTTGTTACAAACACCTTCAACTGCAATATCTAGAAAAACCTCTGAAATGCATTTAGTCCCTCCATCTGGAAAACCTCTTCGTTACTCATTTGAAGGATTTATGTTAAATCGAGTAGTTCATGATGAAGCTCTTGTTGATTTGGCTAAATCAAACGGTGTAGAATATTTGGTTAATTCAAGAGTTGACTCTGTAGATGGTAATGTGGTTAAATTAAGAGATGGTAGGGAATTTTCTGCAAAAGTAATAGTTGGCGCAGGAGGGCATAATGATCCCTTGAGGAGAAATTTTTGGGATGAATCCAGTCTTAAAATACCAGTCAAATTTGTTTTGATGGATGGTAATTTTGGTGATGCAGTAGAACTGCATTTTGGTTCAATGGCTCCCGGAGGTTATGCTTGGATGTTCCCTAAAGAAAATGGTGCCAATATTGGCGTAGGAATCCAAAATAAGTTTTCAAAAGGTCAAAATCTGAATGATCTGACAGAAGATTTCGTCAATCGTTATGATGGTAATATTACCTTCACTGGAGCTGGTTCATTACCTATGTCGGGGACTATTACAACCTTTGTCAAAGGCAACTATGTCCTAGTAGGTGACTCTGCAGGTATGGTCCTGCCATCAAATGGGGCAGGAATCACCATCGCTATGATAGGTGGAAGGATTGCAGGGCAGGTGATTTCTGAACATCTCAAATCCGGTGTGCCTTTATCTGAATTTGAAATTCGCTGGAAAAAGCAGATGGGTAAGGTAATGCGTAATTCCAAAAGAGCATTTATTTTTGGTAGTTATATCCTAAGATTACCCGATTGGATAATCAATTTAATTTTCAATCGTTTCACCAAACCTTTTGTTTGGAGATCAATAACTTGTAGGAATATGTTTTTCATTTTCTGAGTTTTGATGTTATTCTGGTTTTTCTGCTTGCCATATAGTTGCCATTCCCGGGAATATGACTTTGGCTCGTGAATTAACAAAACCTACTTCTTCTAACATCCTAGTGTAATCTTTGGTCGTTCCAAAGTGGACATATGTTTTAGTCAGCCACTTCCAGGGGTGATCATCTTGCTTACATACTATTTTTGCATAGCTTCCCACCCAAGTTCTCATCCATAACCAGCCAAATAGTCCATGAATTTTATTGATTTTTGCAGGGTCTACAATTACTACTGGTGAACCTGGTTTCAGGACACGATATACTTGCGTTAATCCCTCTCTCTTGTCATACCAATCTCTGAATGAAAATAACGAACAAACTGCGTCAAAAGAATTATCTTCAAATGGTAATTTTTCTGCCTTACCTTCTACGAATGTTGCTTCCGAAAAGCCACTCATTTTTCTTGATTTGTTAACTCTCGGTTCTGCAACACGTAGCATTTCAGGAATAGGGTCGAGACATACTAACTCCTTTCCTTCAAATTCTTCAGCAAAACTACCTGGTCCGCAACCTACTTCCAATACTCGACCATCTTGAGGTAATCTATTCCTCACCATTCGTCTCCATTTCGAAACCTGCCCTAGAGTTGCAAAGCGATTTATTTTATCGTAAACTGGTATCGTAGCTTCAAGATTTCTTTGGAGCTCATCCCAGTCTTTCTCGCCGATAGTCTCGGTGTCCATATTATGCCGCGGAAGACTCAGGTATTTGGTACGTACTGATATTAATGTCAAAGTGATTACTATGATGCAGTTTAGGTTGCTCATCGGTTATTATCATATACTAATTTTAGGTCGACAATGATATATAGGTGCTGAATATGACTAGGGAAGATGTTCTACGTTCAATTAAAAATGCAGAAATAGCGGCCACTGAGACGCTGTCAGATGCTAAAAAAGAAGCGGCATCTATAATTTCTCAAGCAAGACAAAATGCATCAGAAATTTTGACATCTGGTCGTTCAGACTCCGAGTCTAACGCCCAAGGTTTGATTTCAAAAGCACGCGAAAGTGCTGGTTCTGAAGCAGAAGTTGTTTCAAATGACGGAAAAGTTGCACAGAAAAGCATTCATGATTCGGGGATTAAAAATCGTCAAAAGGCAGAAAAAATTGTAATTGACGCTTTTAGAAATTAATTTTAATTATTTGGAGGTTACAATCATGTCTCAGGTTAAAACGCAGCAAATGGGTCGTTTACTCGCTGCTGGTAGCAAAGATCTGATTGATGAAGTAGTTGATGCGTTGGCAGAATTAAACGCCTTACACATCATAGAATACGATGGTACAGATGAAGGTTTCAATCTAGGTACTCCGAAAGAAGAGGCTGAAGAAGTAGGTAAACGTCTGTCTAAATTACGTTCTGCTGCATCTCTTGTTGATGTTTCTGGTCCGAATAAACCAGTGTCAGCAAAGAAGGTCCGTTCAGAACTCGAAAATAATCTCTCTAAGGCAGTAGAATATCTTTTGGAAAAAAGTACTCGTCTTGATTCAGTAGAGAATAGTCTGTCTTCTCTAGAGGAAGAAGCGGCTGTCTTGGAATTAATTTCATCAATTGATTTAGACGTAGAGTTATTATCTGGTTATTCGGAATTATCTTCATTCGTAGGTATTGTGAATGATTTAGAAATGGCTAAAGAAATCACATCTAATAGCCTTTTCTTTAGCGGCGTATCTAAAAAAACTAAGGTGATTGCTGTTTTTGTTAAAAATAGTGATTCTAACGATACACAATCTCAATTGAATGCATCCGGATTCCAGGCAATTAACCTTCCAGAGAATGTCAGTGGCAGTTCGCATATTTTACTCTCAGGAGTACGTGAGTCAATCAGCGCACTATCTAAAGAGAAGTCATCAATAACTGAAGAGATAGATAATTGGACAAACGAATTCGGAGAATCTCTAGTTTGTGGCTTAGAATTATTAGAGAGAGAACATGACATTCTGACTGCACCTGTTAAGATCGCAGTATCGGAGCATGCTTTCTTCATCGATGGTTGGATAGAAATGTCTCGCTCCGAGGAAGTTAAATCTGCTCTGTCAAAATCTTGCCTATACACTGAGGTTTCTCCCTTTGTGCTGAAGGCAGGCGGCGGTGGCCATGGTCATTCAGATCATGCTCATCATCAAGAGATGCCTCCTATCTCCTATCAAAATAGAAAAGTCAGTAAGCCAATGGAATTACTTACTGATGCAGTAGGGAGACCAGCGTACGGAAGGATAGATCCTACTTTGTTTATGTTTGTTACTTATCCAATTTTCTTCGGAATGATGCTTGGAGATATGGCTTATGGTTTAGTCACAATGTCTCTAGGTGCACTAGTAATGAGTCGCGCGGGTTCAAATGAAATGATGAATTTAGGTGGTAAATTCCTAGTCTACATAGGATTAGGGACTCTCGGATTTGGTTACATCTATGCAGAGTTTGCTGGTTGGGAGATTCTTCCTCATCACGGCCACAATCCTGCCGAAAATCTAGCCTTCCTGTATCCATTTGAGCTAGACCATGGGCATGCATGGGCGGCCCACCTACCATTTGGCATCGAACTGGCTTTCCCATTCCATAGGGTTACTCCAACATCTGATTATGGCAACTTGGAACACCTAATTGTCTTGACGATTTACCTTGGATTCCTTCATATCATATTTGGCAGAATTATCGGATTTAGGGATGTTTTATTTTACGGTACTGATCATGGTCACGTTGGACTTTTAGCAGCATTTTTTGAACATGGAGTGTGGATTTTATTACTAATTGGAGGTTTCATGTTTTCATATGGTTATCTTGGCCCTGATGAGGCCGAATATATGATGCAACCTGGTGCTATTGTGGCTTTAAGTGCAGTTATTTTGCTGATGTGGACATTGTACAACTATCATGGCATACCTCTAGCAATAAGTTTGTTATTAGCTCCCATTGAGGCTATTGGAATGATGCCTTCAGTTATATCCTATGTGCGTCTTTTTGCGGTAGGAATTGTAGGAGTGAAAATCGCTGAGACCGGTAACATGTTGTGGGACCCAATGAAAGATGCCGTCTCAGATGATCCTTTATTTGTGCCCGTTTTCTTTGTAGGTTGGTTAGCAGTTCAATTCTTCGCATGGGGTCTTGGGGTATTCAGCCCTAATATTCATGCGGCCAGACTTCATTTCGTAGAATGGATGAGGCAATATTATGATTCTAGCGGAGAGGCATTCGTGCCTTTCGGTTTCCGCTCGCACCACGTGGAGGTCGAGTGATATCACATTCCAAGCTATTATGCTTAGAAAAAAAATGGAGGAAAAAAATATGAATAACAAAAATAAAATGAGTGGATTAAGTCTGTTACTAGCATTATCGTCAGTTGTGATGATTGCGAGTGGCGTTCAGGCAGAAGCAAACGAACAAACAGTAGAAGCATATGCGAACATAGGTGCAGGAATCGCCCTAGGTTTAGCAGGAATTGGAACTGGCCTAAGTCAAGGACCAATCGGTGCAGCAGCTGTTGGTATGATTGCAGAAGATAGCAGTAAGTTCGTTAACGGACTAATCTTCACAGCTCTACCTGAGACAATCGTTCTTTTCGGATTCCTTGCATTATTCTTGCTCTGAGCAGAATTGTGTAGGTTCGTATAAATGATTAATTAAAAACACGAGGTGTAATGAAATGACATTGGATGCATTAGCAAACGAAATCGCGGCTCAAGCGAAAGCTGAAGCTGAATCGATTATCGCAGCCGCTAAGCAACAAGCTAAAGAAATTGAGGGTGAAGCAAAAGCAGTAGCTTCTTCTTTCTCCTCAGATATGAAAGCACGTGCTGAGCGAGAGAGCGCCCAGTTGTCAGTAGAAGTAGTAGCATCAGCTAAACAAGCAAACCAGAAGCATCTTCTAATCGCTAGACGCGAAGAATTGGATGAGACCTGGAATTCAATACGTGTATCGGTGGCGTCACCAGATCTCAAAGGTCGTTCTGATGTCCTAAGTGCACTTTTAGCTGAAGCGAGCAAATCTGGAGAAGGAATGTTACTTCGTCCAGTTTCGACTGATCGCAAAGCGCTTGAAAAAGGGAATTTTTCTCTTGGTGACGACGTTGAAGGATTAGGGGGCTTTGTCCTTGAATCTAAAGACGGTTCAATAGTACTTGACTATCGATTTGATAGTCGTCTAGAAGAAGCTTGGAATGCTAATCTAGGTACTGTAAATAAAACTTTATTTGGTAATTAATTGGTGAAAATATGACTGGAATAGTAAGTGGCCGTTCTAATATTTACAACGCTTCAGCTCGCGCTAAAGCACGTAAGGCTTCTCTAATTGATCCCACCCGTATGCGACAATTGTTGCAATTAGGCCCGGAATCAATTGGTGCAAGTATTGGTGAGCTAGGATATCGTTCTGAAATGGATATATATTCCGCTCGTATGGACGGGGCTGATGCAGTAGAAGCTGCACTTTTCCACAATCTTGATAATGATCTATCTGAGGTAATGAGATTCTGTCAAGGGCCTCTTAAATCAATAGTTTCAGTCTATGTTGAACGTTTCTCTTATGAGAAGGCAAAGACCGTTCTCCGTGCAGTTAACGGCGGATGTTCAGATGAATTAATTGAATCACAAATTCTTCCTTCTGAAAATCCTAAAAATTCATTATGGCTTGAAATTGTTAGGAATACAGAGACAGTTGCAGAAGCAGCTGGTGCAATGGCAGGTACGCCTTGGGGCAAGGAATTAGGTAAATTAGAAGGTACTGAATCAACACTAGAAGAAATGGAAGATGCATTGGATCGACAATACTACAATCACGCTTTGAAAGTTTCTCGAGGAAAGGATTCCAGTATCCATCTAATGAAGTATATCAGAACCGAGATCGACCATCGAAATATAATCAATCAATTCCGTGAACTACGTCAAAATATTTCTCCAGACAAACGTTTACAGATGGTTATTTCAGGCGGTCGTATTCAGAACTCAGTAATGGCACAAGCGTCCCAAGCAACATCTCAGGAAGCGATAGTAGATGCTCTTCGCCGTAGCAACTCATTTGATGATGAGGGCTTCGATGAAGCACTTCAACAGTCAAAAGTCACGGGTTCTTTAGATCCAATAGCATCTCTTTTGACACATAAAAGACATGCGATGCTAAAGCGTTTCGCGTATCTTAATCCGGTGTCATCATTCCCAGTAATTTACTATATCGAGCGTAAAGTGCTCGAAATACAAAATCTTCGTCTTCTTGTGCGTGGGAAGACGATTGGCCTCACATCAGAGGTATTAGAAGCGCATATGGATTTTTGAGGTAGATAATATGGAAATAGCAGTAGTCGGTTCCCTTGATTTTACCCTTGGTTTCCAACTTGCAGGTGTTTTGAGATTACACAACCCTGCTAATCTAGATGAGTTGACTTCAACAATGAAGTCTCTATTAAATGAAAAAGAAGTAGGAGTTGTTGTAATTGATAACTCCGATTTATTACAGCTTCCGGAAAGATTGCGAGTGCAACTATCCGAAAGTATCACACCCACTGTATTGGGTATTGGGACCGAAGAGGATAATACCCTCAGAGAGTCCATCAAATCGGCCCTAGGAGTCGACTTGTGGAAGTAAATCCTAGAAAAAAAAATAAAGGAAGTGAATTAAAAATGAGTGAAGAAAATGGAGTGATTTATCGCATCTCTGGACCAGTTGTAACCGCAGTAGGAATTTCGCCAAGAATGTATGAAGTTGTGCGAGTAGGTGATGAAGGTTTAATGGGAGAAGTTATTGAATTACACGGCGAACAATCAGTTATTCAGGTATATGAGGAAACCTCGGGTGTCAGACCTGGTGAACCGGTTATTAGAACTGGGCAAACCTTGTCTGTTCAACTAGGACCAGGTCTTTTAACTAAGATTTATGATGGTATTCAGAGACCTCTACCTGAACTTGAGAAGACCATGGGTGTTTTCATCAAAAGAGGAGTCGATGCAGATGGTTTAGATCTAGAAAAGAATTGGGATTTCAAAGCAACCGCTAAGGCTGGAGACTCAGTTACGTCAGGAGATGTTATTGGGACAGTCCAAGAAACAAAGACTATTGAACATAGAGTTATGGTTCCTCCGGGCACCTCTGGTGTGATCAAGAGCATTAGTTCTGGAGAATTTAATGTGACTCAAACTGTTTGTACTTTAGAAGATGGAAATGAAATTCAGATGATGCAAAAATGGCCAGTCCGTACTCCACGTCCGTTTACAAAGAAACACGCTCCAGAGGTTCCTTTACAAACAGGTCAGAGAATTCTTGATTTCCTTTTCCCTCTAGCTAAGGGAGGGACAGCAGGAATCCCTGGGCCATTTGGTTCAGGTAAGACAGTTACACAACAGCAACTTGCTAAGTGGTCAGATGCAGATATTGTTGTTTACATTGGATGCGGTGAACGTGGTAATGAGATGACAGAAGTTCTTGATGAATTCCCTCATCTTATGGACCCAAAAACAGGTGAGGCTTTGATGAACAGGACTACCATGATTGCGAACACATCCAACATGCCTGTTGCAGCCAGAGAAGCTTCAGTTTATACTGGTATTACAATTGCTGAATATTTCAGAGATATGGGCTATGATGTTGCTTTAATGGCCGATTCAACTAGTCGTTGGGCTGAAGCAATGAGGGAAATTTCATCCCGTTTAGAAGAGATGCCAGGTGAGGAAGGTTATCCTGCATATCTTTCCAGCCGTCTCGCAGAATTCTATGAGAGAGCAGGGAGAGTTGAGACTCTTGCCGGGGGAGATGGTTCAGTATCTGTAATAGGTGCAGTTTCACCACCAGGCGGAGATATTTCAGAACCAGTCAGTCAAGGAACTCTACGTATTGTTAAAGTATTCTGGGGTCTTGATGCAGGTCTTGCACGTCAAAGGCATTTCCCTGCAATTAATTGGCTTAATTCATACTCACTATACCCCCCATCACTTGATCAATGGTATAGGGATAATATCAAGAGTGATTTCCCTGAACTTAGAACTGAAATCAGTGCCTTGCTTCAAGTCGAGGCGGAATTACAAGAAATCGTTCAGTTAGTAGGTTCCGATGCTTTACCAGTCGATCAACAACTAACTCTAGAAGTTGCTCGTATGATTAGAGAATTTTTCCTACAACAGAATGCATTCCATGACGTAGATACTTATACCGATTTAAAACTCCAATATACTATGGCCAAGGCTATACTTTCTTTCCAAGAAGAATCTAAGAAAGCTCTAGCGGGTGGTGCTGCTCTTGAAGATGTAGTTAACGTACCAGCACGTACTGACCTCATGAGAGGAAGGTTCGAATCAGGTTATGAAGAAAAAATCGATAAAATGTTAGAAACTATGATCAAACAAATTGCCGAGACTATGGAGGATAACTGAGAGGTGGTATAAATGACTGGAAAAGAATATAGAACAATCACTGACGTAAAGGGGCCTCTTGTGTTCCTAAATAAAACTGAACCTGTTGCCTTTGGAGAGATTGTAGAATTACGTCTAACCGATGGTACTTTGAAGAATGGGCAAGTTCTAGATACATCTGACGATCAAGTTATCGTTCAGGTTTTCGAAGGTACTGCTTCAATTGATAAACAAACAGGAATAAAATTTCTTGGTGACGTGTTTAAGTTACCAGTAAGTACAGATATGATTGGAAGAATCCTTGACGGTGCTGGACGTCCAAGAGACGGCGGACCTGCTATTGTAGCAGACGAAATGGCAGATATTATTGGTGCTGCTATCAATCCTTATTCACGTCAGAGCCCTGATACATTTATTCAAACTGGAATATCTGCAATCGATGCTTGTACTTCATTAGTCCGTGGTCAGAAACTACCTATTTTCAGTGCTTCAGGACTTCCACACAATGATATTGCATTACAAATTGCTAGGCAAGCTAAACTGGTTGACAGCGATGATGACTTCGTGGTAGTTTTCTGTGCAATGGGAATCACGGCTGAAGAATACAATTTCTTCGTTCATGATTTAGAAAGAACTGGTGCTTTAGAAAATGCTTGTCTTTTCGTCAATCTTGCTGACGACCCTGCTGTTGAGAGATTGATTACTCCAAGACTGGCTCTTACTGCTGCTGAATATCTGGCCTTTGAGAAAGATTATCACGTATTAGTTATCTATACTGATATGACCAACTATTGTGAATCACTTCGTCAAATAGGAGCAGCACGTGAAGAAGTCCCTGGTCGTAGAGGTTATCCTGGATACATGTATACAGATTTAGCAATGCTATATGAGCGAGCGGGTTTGGTTAAGGGGAAGAAAGGCTCAATAACTCAATTTCCTATATTGACAATGCCTGGAGACGATATTACTCATCCTATACCTGATCTTTCTGGATATATTACCGAGGGGCAAATTGTTATTTCTCGTGAGCTTCACCAGAAAGGAATTTATCCTCCGATTAACGTCCTACCATCTCTATCCAGACTTATGAATGCAGGAATTGGCGATGGTAAAACTCGTGAAGATCATAAATCAGTTTCTGATCAACTTTATGCAGCATATGCTCAAGGAAGAGAATTACGTGGTTTAGTGGCAATCGTAGGTGAAGATGCTTTGAATGAGCGTGACTTACAGTTATTGAAGTTCGCAGACATTTTCGAGAATAAATTCCTTCGACAAAGCCGAGATGAAGACCGTTCAATCTCAGAGGGAACTCTTGATTATGCTTGGGAGCTACTTTCAAATATTGACACAAAATATCTTGTACGTCTTGACCAGAAGTGGATTGATAAATATCATCC
>DADI01000024.1:2797-40835 GCA_002494975.1 Euryarchaeota archaeon UBA556 | reverse complement strand
TTTATTCTTTGAATTCCGTACACTATTGGCTGAAATGATTGCAGCAAGAGAAGAACTTGTAGGGACTTATCGTGACGCATTGAAATCAATTGCCTTAGCGTCATCTATTGAAGGTGGATTAGCAGTTAAAAGTGCAGCAATTGCCGCTACATCAGGTCCTGAAGTAATGGTGTCAAGAAGAAATATAATGGGCGTCGTTGTTCCTAAAGTTGAAGGTGCAAATCTTACAACCACTGTTGAAACAAGACCTACTGGAATCATTGGTGGTTCGCCATATATTGATGAATCAGCTGATTCTTATTCTATCTTAATATCAAAAATTGTCAAGGCAGCAGAAATGGAAGCAACTCTCAAAAGGTTGCTTGAAGAGATTGAAGCAACAAAAAGACGTGTTAATGCCTTGGAGTTTGTTGTTATTCCTGAAATGAAAGAGGCACAATCATTCATTCAACTAAGATTAGAAGAGATGGAAAGAGAAGAAACATTCCGCCTTAAGAGATTCAAAAACAAGTAATTTTGCATTTCTTTCTGCATAGCAGCACACACGGTTTGATAGGGGGTAATCTATGCTCAGTAGTCAAGTAAGATGGTGGGGTGACTATGTCTGACAGCAAACCAATTGTTATCGATAAAGAAACTTGGAACCAAAATGAGTTTCTAGAAACTATTTGCAATCGCTATTTTATTATTGGTAATCAATCTAGTATTGGTAATATCTCATGGGAGATAAATAGTCGTAATGGTGAGGATATTAGCTCAAGTCTAATTCTTCTTAATAAACATCTCAAACCCTTAAGTTTGATAGGGCTATTAGATGAAGGAAATCCTCCTACTTTGACAATAACAAGGTATCCTGTTGATCCCGTATATGTTCCATTCTGGCAACAGGTATTAATTTGGGTGACTATGTTCTCATTTACTACATTAGCAGGCAGTTATTGGATATCTCAGTATGAGATAAGTAACTCAGTGCTGGCATATGAGTCATTAAAAGAATCGTTTGTATATTTTAGTTTCCCTATTTTCGCTGTCACCATATCGGCTCATCTTTTTAGAAAATATATTGCGTCTCTCTTTGAAGTCGAAGTTGGTAACTTAGTACCCGTAGCATTTCCTTTGATATCTCCTTTCTGGCCATTTGGAATTGTGGGTATTTTCGGCCAAAAGCGTGTTGACACCATAACATATCCAACTCGTCGTTCATTAGGTTTGATTGAATCTTCATCTGCATTTGTATTCTTAATAGGGGGTTCTATATTCTCATTCATAGGTATTTCATTGACCTCTGATTTACCTCCAGAAATTATATCTGATCCAATACTATTAGAATTAAGCGTTATAGTTGATTTGTTGTCGAATCTATTTATTGATTCGGATATTTCAGTAAGGCTTCAGTGGGTCCATCCATTAGTGTTAGCAGGTTCAGGATTATCGATAATTGGTTGGATACTTCTACTTCCTATTCCTGGATTCCCAGGGGATCGAATTTTACATTCAATAATTGGTCCCAAAAATCTTGAATCAAATGAAAATGAAACATCATTATTCTTAGTAACTCTGGGGGTTATGTGCATAGTTTTCTTAGAAACTATATTTTGGCCTTGGTTGATTCTTGCCTCATTAGCTTCTTGGAGAAGATTTAGCGGAGAACATATACCCACTCCCTTGGTAGTTGATGAGGCATTTGGTATTGATAAGAAATTCCGAAATACGTTTGCTACAGTGATAGTTGTTGCATTACTACTAGGGTTCCCTGGAGTTCATCCAGTTAAACAAATTTCTAATTTGGAAGAAGGTTTGGATATATCAAGTTGGGATAATCAGATAGATTACTTAGGCGAAGGAATGAATACCTTGGATTTGTATCCTTCGGGAATAATGCCTGTTTCAGGAACTATACAAGTTTTAATCGATGGAGATAATGAAAGATGGGATATTGATTCTGAATGTTTTGATGATAAACTAATTTGTTATTTTGAAAATATCAGCCAAAATAATCATGGGTCATTGGACTTTTCGATTTCAGATAATAATTTAACTGACACTTCTCCTGTGCAATTACGTCTTATCATAGATACTGGAGACTCAACTAAAGAACATATTATCGCAGTCAAGTACCCTAATGTCACATCACCTGATCCTCTTTGGCACAGAGATAATCAATTTCCTAAAGAAAGAATTTGTATAAATGTTGAAGTTACTGAAAACCAATCTGGTAATTTGACTGTAAGTTCAAATCCATTCTGGTCAATAGAAAATTCAAGCTTCCTTCCAGAGGGAGTGAATGAATTATGTCTCATTTCTGAGAAAGGAGGTTGGGAGTCGTTAAAAATCGGTAATTCTGGAATTTCTGGTTATAGGATGGGGCCTATTGTAGAATTTGAATCTGATAATGGTGAAAAAAGAATTTGGAATTTGCCGATTGAAGACTCTTATGTTAATATATTCTTGAATCAAACCACTGGTCTTAGATTAAACCAGGTTACAGATGGAGTACTATATTCTGATACATTCAGTTCACCATTTTGTCCATCAGAAAATATTATTCCAACATTAGATTCAAATTCTGTAGATAATTTCACTCTTTTGATTGGTTCACCAATTATTATTGATGGAGATTATGAGGATAGTAATATATTGATTCCTGAAAGCGGATGGTTGGTAAATTGTGGTGCTGAGAATTCAAAGGCATATTATCTGAAATCCGGCTTTGATATAGACATAGACGGTTTAGTAATGAATGACTCAAAATTACCATTCTCAGATTTAACTATTAATTCAAGAGTGGATATGGATCTAACTTTAACTCTAGATATATCTAGTAATTTAAGAAATGACTCTGGATTAGAAATCTCATTGCCAGATTTAATTCTTGCAAATGATTCAGTGGATATTGGAATTAATCTTAATGAAATAGATAGCGAGGTATGGAGAGTGTTTTGGATTACCCAAGATTCCGAGAGTTTAACTCTACATTTTGCATTAAAATGTCCTATCGGGGGATGCAACAATTGAGAGTGGCAATCATTGGAGTCGGTTCTATCGGGGGGGTTATTCTTGGTGCTATGGCTGATACAGATGTAGATTTAGTCTGTATCTCTAGAGGTTCCACTGCAGCAAGTTTGTCTAATCTGGGGTTAGTTTTACACACTCCTGAAGGGAGTATAGAAGTTGTGCCTTCTGAAAGATATCTGCTAGTGGATAGTCAAGCTGGTCCTCTTTCAGAGCAGATACGAGGTACCTGCGATATTGCAATAATTTGTGGTAAGACACTGGATACGCCAGCATTAGCCGAATTAGCATCTGAGGTTCTTACAGAAGATGGGTATGTACTGACAATCCAAAATGGATTGGGTAATGCAGAAATATTAGCTAATAGGATTGGTCGTGAACGTGTCTTTGTCGGTTCACTTACCCATGCGGCTTGGCGAAGTAACGAAGGGGAGGTATATTGGGTAGGGAGAGGTAGTATTAATTTTGGTGCATTGAATATACAAGAAAATTTTAGAGCAGAGCCTCTATTAAAAATCCTCAACGACGCTGATCTTAATGCTATATTAAGCGATGATATTCAACAGATTATTTGGAAAAAATTACTGATTAATGTTGCAATTAATCCAGTTTGTGCTATTGCAGGGGTTCGTAACGGGGCTCTTTTAGAAGTCAATTCACTTTGGCAACAAGCAATGCAGGCTATGCGTGAAGCTGCTATTGTAGCACGTGCTAGCGGAGTAGATTTAGGCGATATCAAATTAGAAAATTATCTTCGAGAGGTAGTAACTATATCTCCCGAGAATAGATGCTCGATGCTACAAGATATCATGGCAGGCAGACCTACTGAAATTGATGCTTTGTGTGGCGCAGTTGTTCTAAGGGGTGAGGCAGAAGGAATACCAACTCCTTGTAATGCAATATTACATGGTCTTGTCAAAGGTATTGAGAAATCTTCTAAATTTGATTGATTATTTATTCTAAGTCCTTATTATAATGTAAGCCTATATTTTCTTCTCTACCTAATGATGCACTGACTACAATTTTTGCAACTTGAATAAGATTTCTTAGCTCTACTAAATCTTGTGTTGGTTTACATCTTTCCCAGATAATATTGACTTCATTTTCTAAATGATTGATTCTTCGCTCAGCTCTTTTCAGTCTGTCATTACTTTTTACAATCCCTACGTCCATTGTCATAGTTGTTCTAAGAGCATCTAAATCTGCGCGCAGAGGTGAATGTTCAATTAATATAGAAAGATTATCAGCACGCCAGAGCGGGATATTTTTAGGTAACTTCTGTAATGTATTTTGATTATAATTCTCAATTATTTTTTTTGCTGCCCGTTCTGAGTATACAACCGCTTCAAGGAGGCTGTTTGATGCTAGTCGATTTGCTCCATGTAAACCGGTCCTTGCTACTTCACCAATTGCATAAAGCCCCGGCATCTCTTTATCATGTACAAGCGCATGACCATAGTGGTTAACTTTCACACCACCGACCATGTAATGAGCAGCTGGAATCACTGGAACCGGATCTATCCCGATACAAATTCCATAGGATTTTAATTTTTTATCAATATTTGGAAACTTATCAACTAATTCTTTCCTATCTAAGTGTTCAGTTATAAGAAATACATGTTTGTCTCCCGTTTTCTTCAATTCCGAATCAATGGCTCTTGCTACAATATCTCTTGTTCCGAGTGACCCCATTTCAGAATATTTATTCATAAAGGAGTAACTCTCTGGATTCTTTACTCCTGATTTTTTCCAGTTTTTAATGTCCTGTTTAGTCATTAAAATTGCGCCATAACCCCTCATTGCTTCAGTAATTAAAAATGGTCTAGAACTATCTGAAGATAATGATGTAGGGTGGAATTGTATAAATTCAATGTCTTTGATATCCGCTCCAACTCTAAGTGCCATACCTACACCATCACCTGTTGCAATTGATGGATTTGTTGTTGAACGATGCAGATAACCAACTCCTCCAGTGGCTAATACTATCGCTTTTGCCGGTAATGTGTGCACTAATCCTGAAGGTGCAAGACACCAAACACCCACTACTCCTTTTTCTGGTTCTCCATATTCTTTCTGAATTAGGTCGATTGCCATCCAGTTTTCTAGTATTACGAATCTGTCATCAATTTCTCCCGATGTAGACTTAGTTAGTGCTCTCTCAATTTCTTCTCCAGTTGCATCCTTTGAATGCAGTATTCTTTTATCTGAGTGCCCGCCTTCTCTAACTCTATCGAATTCACCACTCTTATTCTTATCAAAACGGACTCCGTGTTTGATTAAATCTCTTATTCTATCTGCTGCTTCTAATACTACTGATTCGACAACTTCTTCATCGCAAAGTCCGGCACCGGCAGAAATAGTATCTTTTACATGAGCATCAATCGCATCTTGATCTTCTGGGTTAAGTACGCCAGCGATTCCTCCTTGTGCCCAATTTGTATTAGATGTCGAGATATTCTTTTTAGTAATCAAAGCAACATTCAGTCCTTTTTGCACGCAACGATGTGCTAAAAATAAACCTGCTATTCCCGAACCAATAACTGCGACATCTACAGGGCGCATTAATTCGTCTCTGACGACGTCACCCATATTACTCTCGATGAGGGCACTCTGAATGAATCTTCGCTTATTTTACAGGCTAACGGCCTAAAATCAGAGGTCTATTTTTCGCTCTGCTGCGCTCTTGTCCTCCTCAATGTTCATAGACGGAAATGCGGCAGCCGACTAATGATGTCGGCGAGAAATTGCTGATATTATATGGTGATGGGATGCATCTAGTAAGAATTGAACTTGAAAATTTCAAATCATTTGGTGGGCAGATAATCATACCATTTGAAGAGGGATTCACTGCAATAACCGGCCCTAATGGGTCCGGGAAGTCTAATTGTGGAGATGCCATACAATTTGTACTAGGCCCCAAATCCACTCGTTCTCTGCGTGCGTCTAATGTTTCAGAACTAATATTCAACGGCGGAGGCGGAGGAAAAGCAGCCAGAAATATGTCTGCAACGCTTGTATTTGAAAACACACCAGAATCTGACGGACGTCGTAGATTAAGAATTGACACCGAAGAAGTTTCATTTACGCGTTCAGTTAGATTAAATCGTAAAAACGATACGATTTCTTCATATTACGTCAATGGTAATCCTTCTACTGCTACAGAAATGAGGAGGATTTTAGCTGAAGCAGGCTTACATGGCGATGGCTACAATATTGTATTGCAAGGAGATGTTACAAACCTGGCCTCTATGACCCCCCATAAAAGGAGAGGTGTTCTTGAAGAAGTAGCAGGAGTAACTGCTTATGATGATGAAATACGTCGTGCAAATAATCAACGTAAGGTAGTTGAAAATAACATTGAAACTATCGACTTATTCGAAGAAGAACAAAAAACAAGGCTAAAAGGTTTGGAAAAAGAACGCCAACAGGCACTGAAATTTAAAGATCTCAAAGATGAATTAGATTTGAATAAGGTGGTTCTTCAACAATCTAGGCACCGTAATAGGTTAGATGAAGTCAGACTTTTGGGAGAGGAGCGTTCAAGTTACTCGGAACAAATTACTGGTCTCACTGAGAATATTAGGGCAGGAAATCATAATCTAGGTGACTTCGATGAAGAACTTGTACAAATCGGAAATGATTTAGATGATATAATGAGCGGGGATGCAAGAGAATTATTAGATACTATTCGTCAGCATGAAATCGATATTGAAACTAATTCCGATAGAGTGGGTGATCAATTAAAAATCATTGAATCTACAGAAGAAGATATTGAAATAATTCGAGAGGATTACGAAAGTGCAGAGAATGCAAGGATATCTGGTCAAGAGGAGTTGGATCATGCCAAGGAATCTTTGTTGGAAGCAGATTCCGACCTTATTCAGGCCGCTTCTGACGAGAAACAAGCAAGGGAGGCGATTCAGTCAGGAGATAGACATGGCCGGGATTTAAATCGCGCACTTGGTCAAGCAACCGATTTAGTTGCAGAAAAGCATCAAGAATATTCTATTGCTAGATTGGAATCAGATAGGGCTGAGCAAACTGCCCAAATTTCCTCTGAAAAACTAGCAGACTTAGAAGAAGAATACGAGCAAGCAACACTTACTAGAGATGATTTGACGTTAGTTGGAGATGAGATTCAAGGCAGTGGTGGGCAGGTAGATCGAACTGCCTTAGCGAATGAATTGACAAGATTAACTAAGCAAGAAATTGGATTGCGCGAAGATCGAGATCGCTCTGAAGTTAAGGCTAGAGATGCAGAAGTCGAACTGGCAAAGGCCAGAGCACGACAAGAAGCGAAAGCAAATAGGCCGGGCTCAGCGATTACTATAGCCGCTTTAACAAAATTAAGGCAAAGTGGAGAAATTAAGGGTATTCTTGGTACATTAGGTGAGTTGTGTTCTCCAAAAGATGTAGCACATGAAGATGCGTTGGCATTAGCACTCGGGAATGGTTTGAGGAGCATAGTGGTCACTAATGATGAAGTTGCAGCTGACTGTATCAAGTGGCTTCGACTTAATGGTGGAGGCCGTGCAACATTTCTACCTCTAAACAAATTGAATGTATCTAGGCCACAAGGACGGACATTAATAGTCGCTAGAAATCCAGGGATTCTTGGCTTCGCTCATGATTTACTAGATTATGAATTAGAAGTCGATATTGCAGTTAGATATGCATCTAGGAATACCTTGATTGTACAATCAATGGATGTTGCACGGAAGAATATGGGTGGTGTCCGTATGGTCACCCTAAAAGGAGATATTATCGAAGGTTCAGGTGCAATGACAGGAGGTTCTCCTGCAGGTTCCTCAAGACCACGTTTCGGAGGAGGCAGTCCCGGGCAACTAGGTTCAGAAAGACTCGAGAGAGCAGTTGAAGAAGCGAATTTAATTTATTCAACTGTTGAAGCAGCATTAAGAGAATTACGTACTAATCAACAAAAATTACGTGATCAAATTCATGGACTTGATGATAGTGATCAATCGGTTAAAATACGCGAGTGGAAATCTGATCTTTCACGTGCGCAGAAAGATGTTGATGAAATTGGTAAGAAGATTATATTAGCTAGAGAAGAATTCTCACGTGTCGATAAATTATTCATTTCATCAAAAGAAGCAGCCGAGAAAGCAAATCAAGATCATGAAGAATCCCTTCAATCGAGATCCGCTGCAGCCGCTGCACTCCAAAATCACACTCCAGATCATCTTTCAGAAATATTAAGGAACGCAGAAAAAACAAGGACTGATGCTGAAAGAACCAAGATTGTATCTGATGCCGCCATTCTTAATGGTAATGAAAGAATGAACATTCTTTCAAATAGGTTGTCAGAACTTGCTAGACAAATAAAGGTCAAAGAACAATTAATTTCTGACGCGAGAGGTGCAATATTTTCTTTGAAAGAATCTATAGTTAATTCTCAAGAATTATTGATAGATTTAAAGGGACAATCTTCACAATTCGATGAAGAGCAGCAAATTCTAACTCAACGCCGGGAAATAATTATTGAAGAGAGAGCGAGTTTGAGAGCGGCTCTAGATTCTCACTCTCAGAAACGCGAAACATTAGCCTCAAGAATTGAAGAATTGAATATTCAAATCCAACAAAAAAGAGTGGCAGTCAATGAAATTGTCGCAGAATTAGCAGATGCGGAAATCGACGTGCCATCTGCTGAAATCCAATTACCCACTGTGGCCGAGGCGGAAAGAGTAGTGCAGGGACTCGAACGTCGCCTCGGTCATCTAGGGGATGTCAATATGTTAGCTATAGAGCAATACGACATCGCCGTCGAACGTGTAGCCGGACTCATAGAAGACGGGAAAATACTCAGGCAAAGGCGTGATGACCTAGTAGGTATTGCAGATAGGCTTGAATCTGAGAGGAAAAAGAGACTTCTCCTAGTATTCGAACATGTAAATAGAAATTTCAGTCGTGTATATGCACAATTACAACCTGGCGGTATAGGTAGTCTACGGTTAGAAAATCCAAAGAATCCATTTGATGGCGGTCTTGAGATGGATTGTGTACCTCCAGGTAAGAATAGTAAAACTCGCAGAAATTTACTATCAGGTGGTGAAAAATCTATGGCCGCCCTAGCTCTGATATTCGCTATACAAGATTACGAGCCAAGCCCATTCTATTATTTCGATGAAGTCGATCAGAATTTAGATCCATTTAACTCTGAATTAATTGCTGCACTTTGTTTAATGCGTTCACAAAGGGCGCAATTCATCATGGTCACATTAAGAAAAGTAAGTTTGAATTTAGCTAATCACCACATCGGTATCACTCATGCTGGCGATGGTTGCAGTCGCCGAATAACTGACTTCGATCGTGCCGCTGCTCTACAGATGAGTGAAGAGATGGAAAAAGAAGAAGCAGCCCGAAAACAGTCAGAAACTGAACGCTCAGAATTAGTATTGCCTGATCCAGAAAAGATGCCTCGTGTTCCCGAACCTCTCGGGACTCCTAAGTCATTAGGGGGTCTGGCAGAAAGGGCTGGTTTAGATATTGATGAATCCGAGGTAAATGAAATAGACGAAGAATCTTCAAAGAATGGAGATCTAGTAGCATTAAGGGAAAGAACAGAAGATTGGACAGAAGATATTGAAGAAGCCGATAAAGTTCAAAATGCATTGATTGATGAAGAAAATCTCCAGAATGATAATGTCGAGGTCGATTCATCTGAAATTGAAATTGAGTGAGGTGAAATATGTCCGTTTTCGATGGTAACTCTATGAAAGATGACATAGTTTCAAGATTACTTGGCGGAGAAGCAGATCTTGAAACTAATCGTTATCTCGATAGACTGGTGGAATTGTCTCTTGTAGAAGAAGCAGAACATCAGTTCTTGATAGATCCCTTCGATAGGTCTGTAGCATTAGTGTTTCAAATGTTTCATAATACTGATCTTGACCCCTGGGATGTAGATCTTTCAGTTTTTCTAGAATTATTTAATCAAAGAATTAATGATTCAGAAAATATAGATTTACCAACATGTGGCAGATTAGTTAGGATGGCCTGGTCTATCCTCCGCGGCCAAGCTAGTTCCCTTCTTGAAAGGCAAGAAAAATCTCTTATTGACGAGGAGGTAGAGGAAACTTGGGATTTTGAGGATTCTTGGGAATCTGAATTTTCCGATGAAGATTATAATTTCTCAGTGGGCGTCCTTACTGGCGCTGCTAGCGATGTTTTGCCTACTATGTTCGAAGGTAGAATACATCGAGAAGAGGGGCGTCCAGTAACTCTGGGTGAGTTGCTTATGGGTCTTCAAGCAGCAGGTAGACTTTCTGAAGAACAAAAAATGCGAGAAAAAATAGCAAAAGAACGTCGCGAGGCTAATGAAAAAGCCCGAGCTAGGTTCGGAGGAAGTTTACATGTTGAGAATTTGGAGGATGATTTGAAAAGAACATGGGATGCATTACGGAGCCGTACTCTTGAAGAAAAAGAATCTACAAATCTTAGTGAGATAGTTGAAGTTTTAGAGAAAAGTTCTATTGATTCAGGATTAAGTGCTGAAGATGCGAAATCAGAAGCTCAAGTCACTGCATTAATTTCATCTCTTTTCCTAACTCATAGGGGATATGCCGAAGTTTCTCAAGATTTGGATGGTAATATTTCATTAAAAAATCTTCATCTTCGAGATGATGATTTTTCTGCCTTAACTAACCGCCTTAATCCTAAAGTAAGGATTACTGAAGGAGTGATATCCAATGAGTGAATCCAGCCTTTCAATTATTCTTGAGGCAATAATGTTCACTTCAGGGCGTTCTATGTCTACTGATGAACTTTCGAAAACCGTAGATAAAACCAGTGAAGAGGTACATACTGCTCTATCAGAATTACAAGCAAGAATTAAACGAAGACAAGATTCTGCTTTGCAATTAACTGAAGTTTCAGGCCGCTGGATATTTGAGGTCCGGCCTAGTCTTTCTCCTCATTTACCTGAATCATTCCGCCCTGACACCCCTCAAAGGCTCCTTCCTGCCGCTGCCTTAATCGCCTATCATCAGCCAATGGCCCAATCTCAATTAGTAGAGATGCTTGGGCAAAGAGCTTACGATCACGTAAGGGAATTAGCAAACTTAGGACTCATCGATAGGCGTAGAGATGGTCTGACACGTCGTCTAACTACAACTAGGAGGTTCGCAGAGTATTTTGGTTGCCCGGAAGTTGATTATCGTGCCGTTCGTTCATGGTTCCGTTCTGAGGCTACCAAAGCGGGTCTGACTAGTGCTCAACTCGCTGCGTCTCTTGCACCAGATGAACAAATGTCTATTTCAGAGTTTATTGAAGAAGACAATAATTCTGAATCTACTGTGTCTGAGAATTAGATTAATTCTCTCTAATTTTTAATAGTGCTGCCTCGACGGTTGCCATAGTTATTCTTTCACCACTTTCTTTGACCATATTTGCAATTAAATCTATTTCTTCATCTTTTGCGCCTGCTGAACTTATCATATTCTTTAGATGCAATTTCATATGTCCTGCCTGTATCCCTACAGTGGCTAATGCCCTGAGGGCACCTAAGTTCTGTGCCATTCCTGCAGCTGCCATTACTTTAGCCAAGTCATTCGCACTCTTTATCCCTAAAAGTGCTACATTTGCCTGAGCCCCAGGGTGTATTCTTACAGCCCCTCCTACCAGTCCCACAGCCATTGGACATTCTATAGATCCAACTAAATTCCCTTCTGAATCTTTCTCCCAATGTGTCATTGAGGTGTATTGTTTCTCATGCGCACAATATGAATGAGCGCCTGATTCTATTGCGCGCCAGTCTTGACCACATGCGATTGCTATAGGGGAAATGGCATTCATTATGCCTTTGTTGTGAGTAGTTGCTCTGAACGGATCAGCAGCCGCGAAATGATATGCTTGTAATACTCCTTCGATTACTTCCGCTCCCTGACTTGCATCTCCCTTGTCTGACATTTCTTCTGGGGTAAAAGTCGCACTAACTCTGGCCAATCTATGTATTGCTAAATTACTAATTATTCTTAGAATAACTGTCCCCTTTGATAATGATTCTATTTTGGGTGCAATAGTTTCAGCCATTGTATTTACTGCATTTGCTCCCATTGCATCTCTACAATCTACGAGGATATGGACGATGACCATTGGTCCTGACATCGTTTCTATTATTCTTACTTCAACATCTTTACAACCACCTCCGAATTTTACTAAAATCGGGTCGACATCATTACATGACTGAATCAGTTCATCTTTCGCTGCAAGAATTAGATTTCTAGATTCTTCTGGGTCTTCGCAGCCAACTATTTGTATTTGGCCAATCATTATTGGATCTGTATTATCTGATCTAAAACCGCCATTAGCTTGACATCTTTTAGCCATGTTAGATGCTGCAGCTACTACGCTTGCTTCTTCTACTACGAATGGTACTAGGTAGTGTTCACCATCTATTATGAAATTCGTCGCTACTCCTATAGGCAGGGAATATCTTCCAACGACATTTTCAATCATCCTATCTGCAGTGTCTTCAGATAATTCAGCATCTGCCCATGCATTAGTTTGTTCTTCAGTCAAACCAGCTAACTCTGCTAATTTCTGTCTTCTTTCAGGCACTGATAGTTTGTAAAATCCTTTCAATCGACTGTTATCTACTGGCATGTTTCCACCATTCTTTGGCAGAGCATACTACTTGTAATCTCTTTGCTTTATTCTGGTCGAATCAACTCTTTTATTCAGTTGTGGCTAAAGAGGTAATATCTTTTATTTTTACTTGATATTATTTACTTAATCTCGAATCCAAATCATTTCATCATATATTTCGAATGGTAAAAAGCGTTAATCTTGTCGTTAACGGGTTATTAACGCATTAAAAAAGCGTTAACAAAGCGTTAATAATTTACCTCAATATGTGCTTTATCGGTTTATTTTCTAATTTTTATTTCTGAACTTGTATTATGATGCGTTAATTTAGGCAAAATTAAGCGTAATAATGCGTGAACATTATGAACTAGTAGTGTTGCACGTCGAATATGTCCGTCGGAGGAGTTAGTATGCTAGACTTACCCTCCGTAAGAGGAAATCCCTTTGACAACCGGCCAATTGAAGCATCTCGTGCTCATGATTTAGTTGGAAGACAAAAGATACTTCATCGATGGAAAGACCATATTCTCTCAGGTTCACCTAGGATGATATTACTAGTTGGAGAATCAGGTTCAGGTCGTACATCAATGATTAACACCATCTCGTCTCAAACACCGAAGAAATATATTGGTCAGTTTTTATCAGATGATGACGATCAGGTTCGTACAGTATTACATGAAATTGTAACTCACTTTGGTTCATTCCAGCCAATACCTACAATGAATCAATTATCTCAAAAATTAGTTTCTATTCTTGATGAAGAAAAAGGTCCATTACCTCTAATTGCATTAGACTATCCATCCAGGGCAATCGATATCAATATCTTTCTTTCAAGAATTTCTCCAATCTTATTGAGATTAAGGGCCATGATTATCGTAACTATTACTGAATCTCAACTTCTAGAACTCGACTTAGAACTCAAAGAAATGTTTGATGAACCAGATAGGATACCTAGCTTTACTAAAAAAGAGATTCAAGAAATGGTCAATAACAGAATGAGGATTAAATCGAAAGAGAAATGGAATATTAATTCTAAGATTCTTGAATCAATTCACTCCAGCACGGGAGGTAATCCTCGTGATGTAATCAAGATTTTGAAATGCTTAGTGGATGAGAAAAGAGAACTGGGATCTGATGGGACTTTAGAGAACTTAATGGCATGGCAAAATCAAACATCCCCTAGCACAGAATCAAAGGCAGTTAGTTTCCCCTCTACAATAGAGGGAAATAAAGTAGAAATAATTCCGATTATTAATTCTGAAGCAAGTAGCATAGAAGATCTAATCGAAGAGGATGATGATTTTATTGATGATGAAGAACCTTTAGATATGTGGGGAGAAGAAGAAGAAGAAGAAGAAGAAGAAGGCCAGATTTGGTCCGAAAATTTCTCATTCGAAGATAATGTTGAGAACCCTGTAGATGATACAAATAATATTGATGAGAAACTCTCTTCTCACGATGAGTTTTCCCATCCAAAAATTCCCGAATTTAAAGAAGAGAATAGTTTAGAAAGTATATCTCCAATAGAATCTCTAATACCAGAGATAACTTCTGAACCTATTTTGGAGTCAGAGTTATTCATGGAACCAGGAACTGAACCACCAAAAAGCTCTATTTCAGGAGGTGCTTTTGGTGGCTTACGTGCACGTCTTGCAAAGACATCTTCTGATATGATCGAGAATGAGGTCAGTGATGTTCCAATAACTTATGCAGATATGCCTCTATCTCAACCGACCTTAGATCGATTTGTAGATAACGATAAAGTTATCGAAGATAAAAAAACGATTACTGAATTACCTAATTACTCTAATGCTTCTTTCGATAGTAATGTCGAACCTAGAAATTATGACCGAGTAATGAGTGATGAAGGAGCCGAATGGTCAGTAGAACCTACTTTCTCATCAACTTTACCTGAACCCTCATTTGAAGGCAATATCGTGCCCTCAAATTCTGATTCCGGATATAAAGATCCAATACCGATAGAAGAAACTTTTTTTGAAGATTTCAATGAACCTGAAGAAATCATTCAGCCTATTTCGGTAAATTCTCGTAAATTATATTCGGTACCAACCGATAAATTAATTCCTAATTTCTCAAACTTTGAACCGAGATGGGATCCTGATCGTCCTTTGGATACGGCACGTTTTTATTCATTATCGGATGCTGAAAGATTAATTTTACAAATATCTTCCACAAGAGAGATATCCCCCTCTGATAATGAATTACAAGCCCGATTGGAAGTAGGTAGGCCACGCTTATCTCAACTTTACAATAGTTTACATAAGTCCGGTTTACTATCAGTGAGGAAACAAGGTAGAACACGTCTATTCAAATTAAGCAATGCTGCAGCCGAAGAATTTTGAGGGATAAATATGTCAGATGATGGGAATATAGTTACGATAGATAAAGTTGAAATGTACCTTGCTTTAACAGCTGAAGCTAGGATTAAAGCAACCCCTATTACCAATAATGATGAGGATGAAAGAAGACTAAATTCGATGCTTAGGATGTGTGATGATTACCAGCATGATGCTCGCCATTTCATGAATGAAGGAGACCTAGTACGTGCCTTTGGAGCCATAAATTATGCTCATGCATGGATTGATGCTGCAGTAAGAATAGGATTGATGGATGGTCATGATGATGACCGTTTATTCACATTACCCTAATTATGGATTAAGCGCAGAACATTTCTTGAAGTAACTTCAATATATGATCCTCCATTATTTATTAGCCGCTCTTTCAATCTCCTGTCTACTGTCAGTACTGGCCATCCATTTTTTGTAGATAAATCAAGTAGCATCCTATCGGTATGCCTAATTCCTTCTGGTGCCTCAATTAATTCTGACTTGCTATCTAATAAATCTAATAATAATCCCTTGCGATGTTTCGATAGTGAAATTAGTTCTTCTCTAACTTTTGATAAAAGTAGGTATTTGGGTTTCCCAATTACTTTACTCATAGAAACATCTAGATTTAGACCAGCATCCATTAATGCAGCCCATCCACAAGCGTCTATTAGGACGCAACTCATTGATTCACCCCAAAATAGTTCCATGGCCTATTAAACGCCATCTGGAACCTACTCTTCTTGATAATGTGATTCTACTACCAACTTTAGCGCAAATTGGTAACCGAAGAGAAATTTTTGAGACTTTTCCTTTCTTAGCAACCGTTCCTACCGATGTAGCTGTAGCTGAATTTATCATTAACATCTCATTCATTGATAATGGACGAACAGGATCTGAACCTCCATCTCCGCCGGCAACCATTTTCTCTAGTAATTCCAGCTCTAGTTCTAATGTTTCCCATATTGGAGGTAATTCTCCTTCTTTTGCCATGACTTGACCGGATAACTCATCAGCTTTTGTAGCAACTGGGTCGAGAGGTGTAGCGATACCACAAAGTCCTCCTGCATGTGCCGTTTCAAGGTTTATCCCTCCTCCTTTAATACTCTCAATATAGGTTTCAAGTGGTTCCCAGCGAGTTTTATTCCCTTCTTTTATTCTTCTTCCTGGAGCAATCATTATCTTATCTCCAACATTGAAAGACCCTTCAACAATACTTCCTCCGATGATTCCGCCTGATAGTTCATTGGGGCGGGCTCCAGGCCGATTGGTATCGAATGATCTAGCTACGTACATCAAACCAACATCTTCTTGTGAGCGGTCAGGAGTTGGAATAGTATGTTCAATTGCTTGTATTAGGATATCTAGATTTACATCATGGTGGGCAGAAATAGGTATTATAGGTGCTTCTTCGGCTATGGTTTCTTTTACGAAATCTTTGATTTCATTATATGACTCCATCGCCCTTTCTTGTGAAACTAAATCTATTTTATTTTGCACGATTACAATATTCTCAATTCCTGCAATTTGCAATGCCGCTAAGTGTTCTCTTGTTTGAGGTTGAGGGCATTTTTCAGTAGCAGAAATCAGCAATAATGCCCCATCCATTATAGATGCTCCAGAAATCATTACCGCCATCAGAGTTTCGTGACCCGGTGCATCAACAAAAGAAACAACTCTCAATAAATCTTTTTCGGCATCTTTCTTACCTTCAGGATGCTTTCCTTTAGCATAATATTCATCTTCACTTGTCGAATAGAATGTAGTATCTGCATAGCCAAGTTTGATACTGATTCCTCTCTTTCTTTCTTCCGAATGAGTGTCAGTCCAAGTACCAGAAAGGGCTTGTGTTAGAGTTGTCTTACCATGGTCGACATGTCCGACCATACCAATATTTACTTCGGGCTGTCTTTTAATCTCAGCCAGAAGCATCATCCCCTACCGTTCACTCCTCTTCATTGGAAGTGGTTTCGATAGGTACATCTTCTTCGTCTCCTAGAATTGATCCCAGAGACTTCTTGCCATATTCCAATACTTTTAGGTTTAGTTGACGAGTATCTGTACTAATAGTGTTGCCGCGAAGATTTCGACGACGGCGTAGACCATCGTACTTGTATCGGTAAATTTTTGAATTTTTCTTAACATAGCGCTTGCCTTTGTATCCGGTACCTGCTGTGATAAGTATTGATTTTACATTACCACCTTCTAACTCTGAACGCATGGGACGACCAGTTTTATCAGATCCGCCTGTAATTTGAAGTTTGTATCCATTTAGTGAACTCTCACCTTCTCCTACAAACATGCCTTCAACTGAGTCTCCAATCTTCTTTCCTAGGAAATGATTGAAGTTTGAACCAGTAATTTCTACTGAGAAAGAACGACCCTTAGCACTAGGCTTAGTATCATTGATTACCGCTTTGAAAGATTGCTCACCTGCCATATTAGTCACCTTAGACGGCATCCCGACATACGGCCCCTATAAGAGCGGTTCGGAAGACCCTATGACGAGGAAGAATCATCTTTGCAGATCTATCTCAATCCTAGTAGCAAGATTTGCGGGTGCTACATTATTCATTGTTATGTACTGCGTTCTCCCTCTTCCAACGTTTGATTTATCGTTTCTTGTCTCAATTAATCCCTCATTTTCAAGTAATTTTAGATGTTTCCAGAATGTGGTATGGCTCTTAGGTTTCAATTCATATTCTTCACATACTAAGTGATATAATTTCTCTGCATCGCCCGTGTTAATTTCTGATTCCTTCTTCAATCTTCTACATAAGCCGAGCATAATTAATTTTTGATCTTTAGAAAGTCTATCTACTTGACTTGGTTCTATCGAGGCTGTTCTCGCAGCGCTTTGTTCAATATCACTGATTAAGACTTCTCCTCTGCCTGCAGACTCGGCTTTTCTAATTGATGAATCAAGTAATTCTATAGCTAATCTTGCATCTCCTGAATCGCTTGCTATAGTTCCGATTTTTTCAAGAATTTCTTCACTTATTGACCCACTTCTACAGGCAATATCTGCTCTCTGTCTTGCAATTTCAATGAGTCCTTTCTTATTATATGGTTTTAGTTGTAATATATTACTAGCCCCTAATCTAGAGATTATCGCTGGCTCGAATAATTTTAGTAACATCGAATCCTGACTAACTAGAATTAGTGACAAAGAACCTTGTCCTTCCTGACTCTCATCTATTCGTAAGAGTTTGTATATTAAATCGAAATTATCCCTTCTAACTAATACGTCTACTTCATCTAATACAAGTAAAAGATGATTATTATGAGTCATTAGATTTCTTCGTATTGATTGGATTATTTCACCTGAACTTAATCCTCTTTCTGGATGTCCAGAATCTAAAGATTTTGCTATTTGCTGTAAAACTTGAGATGTAGAGGGGTTAGTCCTACAGTTAACATGAGAGTAAGAAATTTTTCTTTGACCTTCTAAATGCTTTAACAGGTCATGCCCAAAGCGCTTACTCAGAACTGTTTTACCAGAACCAACAGGGCCTGTGATGACTGCTCTGCAACTTGAATTATGGTTCTCTATATGGGAAAACATACTTGCGAGTTCACTCAATTCTTTATCTCTGCCTACTAGATTATTAGGTGTCCAATCAAATGAAATTGGTTCTTTATTGACTAAGATTTTACCTGCGCCTATCCGGTCGAGGTATCCTGACATTAATTTGTTATTTATTCGGTCGTTCTTAGACATATCCAGAACAATATGTTGCTGTGGCTATTTTCTAATAATTTTTCTAATCACGGTATCTCATCAAATTGATAGCCATGTTCCCAATTCTTCTCGCCCAGAGATACTTCTAACTCAAAAGGTGTAATCAGTGGCTTAGCATATTTAACTGCATCATCTATTGCAATTCTTGGACATGCTGTATTGACAAATGCATCAACAGGATAGAAATCGATTAGATCTGGACCAACATGATCTAGAGCCAATAAATAACCTTTTTTCCCGTGCTTTTTAAGCAGATTTTTCATTCTTATAGCCAGATTTCTTCTCATTTGCCCAGGTTTTTCTCCAATCAATATTCCGAAATTCTTAGCATTATCAACTGCAAAAATCAGCCCCATTCGTTGTCTTAATAATCTCTCAATTCGGCCAAATGACATTTCACTAGCATCTCCAGTGTATGGGTCTAGTAACGCCAATGGTTTACCTGTGTGCATGACTAAACCAATGGGGTGAAAATCTCCTGAGCCTAGGAAAAGATAGTGTCCAATCTCGGGGTCATCTCCTGAGTAATTACATCCTAGAACTTGGCCCGGGAATGTCAATCTCGCGCCACCTACTGGTATTTCAACCTCGAAGCCAGCACTCTCAAATCTTTTCTTATAATCAAATAACAGATGTAGATGTTGAATTGAACCGACTAGTCCTAATTTGGTTCCAGTTAGGGGGGCAACTCTCCCTACCGCATCTACGAATCTTTCCATTGCTTCTTCATCAGTCAAGTCCAAATCTTCTTCTGAATCCGCCAACCTTGCCTCTGCAATTGCTTTATGCTGTGCTAAAATTGGTAAGACCGGATCAATTACAGGGTCTCCTTCGTATGTGACAGGGATAAAATGAGTTGGCATCCCTGAATCAATATTCATCTGAGAATGACCCATGTGAGCAACTAATTCCACCCCCATCATTTTCATTTTGTCATGTACTAAATCACATGCTCCATAACAAGGGTCTGCTGCTAGAATAACCTTAGCTGCTGATTCATCTTCTATTGAATCCATCATCTCCAAAGCTTGCATCTTGAGTCCTTCAGGAACTTGTAGAGCCACAAGTCGATGATCATTTTCTTTAATTCTTGCAACCAAATCTTCTAGTTCGAAATCATGTTTATTTAAATCCAAATCTTCACCTCCTTCAATCTACTATCTCGACCTTTCCATCAATAATGTCAATTCTTGCGAGTGATCTTATTGGCCATGTTGGTCTTTCATGATTTAGTCTTTTACGACCTTCTCCCTTTTCGATTGCTATCACGATATCTTGTAAAATAACTCCCATATTCTCTAAAGTTTCTAGCAATGGTTCTAGTGTCCCTCCTGTTGATATAACATCATCAACAATTAAGATTCGTTCTCCAGGATTTATGTCATTTATGTAAACTGTAGATTGTGAATAACCCGTAGCAACATCAACTTTAGTTTCTCCTTCCATTCCATATGATCTCTTACGAATTACTACAGTTGGTTTCCCCGTAGCATCTCCTACTGCAGCCAACAAAGGTAATCCCATTGCCTCAACCGTGACAATTAAATCAATCTTTGACCAGTCGACACTTTCGACAATTAAATCACGGGTAGCACGTAAAACCTTAGCATCCATACGTGGAATCCCATCTGATATGGGATGTATGAAATAAGGGTAATCGCCTTTCCAAATTATTGGTGAACCACGTAATGATTCGTGTAGAATTGAGAGAGGAGTACTGGGCGTCATGCCCTACACACTCAGACTAGTCCCTTCAATTGCTCGGAACCCTCGATTACTTTGATAGTGCAAGGAGTAGGGAACTTACAATTTGCCTTTCGTAGTGCATCTCTTGCAACGAGGTAATGTTCAGGAGTAGTAACGATTGATATTACTGTCTGTCCTCTTTGAACACGTGCTGCAGTTCCTACATTCTTTCCAAATGCCTGTCTCATGCCTTGTGATACACGATCTGCTCCTGCCCCAGTAGCCTGTTTGTTTTCTCTGAGGATTTGATGAGGGTATGTATGCATTCTTAATGCATAATTTTCCCCAGCAGCATCTCTGATTCTTGCATTGGCAACTTGACGTGCTGCTTCTAATGCCTTATCTTGAATTTGACATGAGTTATCTGCTAGAAGAGAAACCTTAACTGGAAATCCTCCAGCTTCTGCCACCTTTCTGTTACCCATAAAGTAACGAAGAATTCGATTATTTGGTACACCTCCAGTGTACTGACGTCTTGTGAATGCCTGACCCTTAAGTCTGCGGTACATGGATGCGGGCTTACGTGCCATTTGAACTACCTCGACTTCGGCCGACTGGCCTACCGTATTTAACAATAAGTGAGTAGAAGAAACTATCTTCGTCCATTATAAATCAAGAAGTTGTAAGTCTTTCACTCTCAAGTTGAACGATTTTCACTCCTATTAATATCATTATAAATCCTATAATAATAGTATATCCTAATCTTTCATCTAGTAACCACCAACCACCTAATATTCCAAAAACAGGGACTAAGAAAATATATGAAGATGCAGAAGTAGCACCTAGTTTTTCAATTCCGATAGTGAACCAGTAATATGCGAGCACAGTCGAAAATGCCCCTAAGTAGAATATTGCAAACCACCCTTCTTTTGATGGATTAGGGATGCCATAGTTCCACGTCTCATAAATCATAAAAGGAGTGATCATAATTGTACCTATCATAGAATACCAAACAACAATTTCTAATGAGGAATAATTATTTTCACCATCTTTCCCCTCCATCAAACGTTTGGTCATATTTGTTGTAGTCGCCCAAGATAGTGATGCAAAAAGTATCAATAAATCTCCAAATATTCTATCTTCAAGGTCAATTTGTGTATTCGGACTCCATCCTGTTACTACCCCTACCCCCAAAAAACCGCATAATAGGCCCAAAAACATCTTTTTAGATATTTCTTGACCAAGTAGTGGGGCGGCTAGAATTACTGTGAATATAGGGTTAAATGTGATTATCAAAGATGCATCCCCTGCAGCAGTGTAGAACATACCATGCATAAAGAAAAATTGGTAGCATAATACTCCAGTAAAACCGATTATTATCAAACTCCTAAATGTTTTCTTATTATCGGGGAACCATCTTACATCTCTCCCTCTTACAGCAGTCACAGCGAACCATAGATAAAAAATCATCATCGTTAATATGTACCTTAACCAGGCTCCCGTCATAGGTGGCAATTCTAATGATAGCATCCTCCCAATAGCCCAAGATAGCCCCCAAATTATTGCTACCATAATCATGAGTAAGTGTGTTCCAAAGTTATTCTCATCCTTCATAGAACCACTCTTCTACGACTTCCGATAACCTGTAGTAATTTATGTATACGCCTGTCAAGATATGCTTACTTTCTAGTAATGCTAAGCGATTTGCTTATGCACCCCCTGCTTTGTGGTATAACTCACGCTCCGGCGTTAGCATTGGAAGGATTAGAAATGTCGAAGAGATCAATGTTAGATCAATTTGCTGAAATCAAGGCTCAGCACCCCGATACGGTCTTATTTTTTAGAATGGGAGATTTTTATGAAATGTTTCACGAAGATGCAGTCATAGCGTCAGAAGTTCTAGGAATAACATTGACCAGTCGCGATAAAAATTCCGATAATCCTGTTGCGATGGCAGGTGTTCCATGGCATTCAGTCGAGTCTTATCTTCAGTCAATGCTACGTGCAGGTTACAAAGTTACTATGTGTGAACAGGAAGAGCAGCTACGTCCCGGTTCTAAGATTCTTGAAAGAGTAGTTACTAGAGTTTATACTCCTGGGTCACTTTATGAGGAGAACCTTATTGGAGAAGATGGTTCGAGTATTTTAGCTGCAATTTCAGTTAAGGATGACAAGGTTGGGCTAGCAATACTCGACTCGTCAACGGGTCGTTCATGGGTTCAAGAGCAATCAGGTGCGGGAAGATGGGAGAGGATTAAAGATGAAATCCAACGTTGGTCACCTAGTGAATTAGTTGTATCCAAGAAAGATGCTTTATCAGATGTTATATTATCATTAGTTTCTGATTTAGATAATATCCTAATGAGTGTTCATGATGCTAACGCTGAGCAAAGACTACAATCTGTTCGTGAACATCTAAAAGTTTCTGACCTTGGTAGTGTCGATTTAGATTCTAAACCGTTGGCACTTCAGGCCTGTGGACTTGCGGCAGGATATATTGCCCATTTACATTTAATTGACATTGTTCCTCTCAGAGAGGTGCATTTTGATGCAGACGATGGTCACCTTGTTTTAGATCAAACTACTTTAAGAAATTTGGAATTAAGCCATACTCTGATAGGTGAGAAGCAGGGTTCACTAATTCAATCCATAGATTCGACAAGAACTTGGATGGGCAGAAGACTACTAAAAGAGTGGATTATGAGACCTCTAACAGATAAAGAAATCATTGCATCAAGGCATTTAGCAGTCAGTAGTTTATTCAAGGCTCCAAGAAGGCTAGACTCAATACGAGAGAATCTTAAATCGATGCGAGATTTAGAACGCCTATCTACTCGGCTGGCTTATGGTAGAGCGAATGCAAGAGATTTAGTTGCAGTTTCTGAATGCTTGGGAAGAATGCCTAAATTACAGACATTACTTACTGAAGGTAACTCTGAGCTCCTCCATAGTTCTTCTTTAGGTTTGAATAATTTAGACTCTATGAGAGAACTTATCTATACTAAAATTATTGATGAACCTCCCGCATCGATAAGAGATGGTGGTATTTTCCGACATGGTGTCCATGAACAACTTGATGAACTAAGAAGTAAAGCAAGTGAAGGCACTAGTTGGTTGAAAGAATTTGAGTCTAAAGAGAGAGAGAAACTTGACATCCCTAATCTTAAAATAAAGCATAATAGGCAATTTGGATTTTTTATTGAGATCACTAAGTCGCATGTAGGTAAGGTTCCGGATAATTACCGACGACGACAAACAATGACTAATGCAGAAAGATATACTACTGATGAGTTAGTAGGCTGGGAAGAGATAATACTCACAGCAGACGATAGGGCAAAGGCTCTTGAAAAAGAGCTTTTCATTGATCTTAGGAATAGCGTAGCTAGTCATTCATCCGAATTAGCAACAATAGCGAGGCAAATAGCCACAACTGATGTATTGTCTTCCTTCGCAATTCATGCTAGAAAAAACTCTTGGTGTAAACCTGAAATAACGGATGGAAGAAAGATAGAGATTATTTCTGGTCGGCACCCCGTATTAGAAGCAGATGGAAGATTTGTTCCTAATGATATCAAGTTAGATGAAAAGAGGAGTTTCTTATTATTAACTGGCCCAAATATGGGTGGTAAATCCACTTATCTTCGCCAAACTGCACTGATATCAATTCTAGCTCAAGCCGGATCTTATGTGCCTGCTGAAAAAGCTAAGATTGGATTAATAGATCGTGTTTTCACAAGAGTAGGTGCTCATGATGATCTACGTCGAGGCCGTTCAACATTTATGATGGAGATGATTGAAGTGGCTCATATCTTGCGTCGTGCTACCGATAAAAGTTTGATTTTACTAGATGAAATTGGCCGAGGGACCTCAACTTTTGATGGTTTAGCCATAGCTTGGTCCGTTACTGAAGATATCTGTAAAAGATTAGGTGCCAGAACTCTTTTCGCCACACATTATCATCAACTAATTGGATTAGAAGCAGAATTTAAAAATTTAGCAAATATTCATGTTCAAGTAGCAGATGTTAATGGGGAAATACGCTTTCTTCATACGATTTCAGAAGGTTCTTGTGATGATTCCTATGGTGTTCAGGTAGCAGCATTAGCAGGTTTACCCATTTCAGTGGTTGAGAGGGCTAGGGATTTACTTGTATTCCTTGAAAGTCAAGCCCAAGGTGCCAAAGCCGGTTCTTCTAATTCACCAGATTCAAGACCAAATGGTCAATCTAGTATTTATGGTTGGATGTTAAGTTCTGCTAATCAAAACGAATTAATTTCTAATGAACCGAAACCATTAGATTTAGATGTAAAAGAAGAAATAATTATCGATCCAGTACTCAAAGAGATTTCAGAGCGTCTTCGCTCTTTAGATGTGGATAATCTAAGCCCTAGAGAATCTCAAGAGGTGTTGTATGCTATGATTGATTCACTTGAAAAATCTAGATATACGGATTTGTTGGAGGAATAATATGTCTCCAAACTCTCGGCAGTCAATCATCCAACTTGATGAATTAACTATTGATTTAATCGCAGCAGGAGAAGTGGTAGAAAGGCCTGCCCAAGTGGTCAAGGAACTAGTTGAAAATTCTATAGACTCGGGTAGTAGCCAAATAAGAATTGAGATTGAAAAGGGTGGTTTTGATAGAATATCTGTCATTGATAATGGGCACGGGATACCAAGAGAAGAATTGAAATTAGCGATTAAAAGACATGCTACGAGTAAGCTTTCAGTACCTGAAGATCTTAATAGAATCGTTACTAAAGGTTTTAGAGGGGAAGCATTAGCATCAATTGCTGCAGTTAGTAAGTTGGTATTATCAAGTAAAACTAGAGATTCGGATGGCTTTTCTATCCTAGTCGATAATGGAGTAGTCGGAAAAGTTGAACCTGTTGGTATAGCACCCGGTACAAAGGTAGATGTTCTAAATTTGTTCAAAAAAATTCCTGCACGTTTATCTTTTCAAAGAAGACCTTCAACTGAGAATGCAGCAATTGTAGATATAGCAATTTCTTTGGCCTTAAGTGAACCGAAAACGGGTATAATAGTAGAATTAGACGGGAGAAAAGTACTAGATTGCCCTCCCTGCGAAGGTATGGAAGATAGATTATACGATCTCTTCGGTTCGACATCATCCAAACTAATTCCACTTGAATCTTCAGAAGATGATCGAGATGCACCGGGTGATGAAGTTTGGAGCGGATGGATATCTCCACCTGGGATCTCACGTTCTCGTTCAGATGATATTCACGTTCTTGTTAATGGACGTCCAGTTAGTACGGGGCCATTTATTCAATCAATAAGAAGAGGCTATCATACTAGGCTAATGGTTGGGCGTCATCCTATTGGCGTGATATCTCTGAATTTACCTACAAGCGAGGTAGATGTTAATGTTCATCCTACAAAACGTGAAGTGAGATTACAATATTCTTGGAGAGTTTTGGAGAGATTAGAGAGGTCTATTCAATATACTCTTAGTAAAGTTTCAACACAACCTGAATCTAAAAACTTAACCTTACTCGAAGGCTTGGAAGTTAAGCCTGATATTGTTCAAAATTCGGATGTATTCGTTCCATCATGGGCTCAAATAGAAAATAAAGAAACGGTCCAAACTCACTTTAGCAGTATTCGGGGAGTAATACCTTCTGGTGAAAAGTTAGAAAAAAAAATTTCATCCAATGAATTAGAACAAGAAACATTACCTGGCCTGAATCCTAATCCTATATCTCCATCATTATCTTCTGCAGAGCGTTCGTTACACAGGCTTTCAATTTCTGGAGATTCAATTTCTCCAGTAGACGAACCTAACCCTAAAGCAGCCATAATACCAGAGTTGCCCGAAATGGAAGTATTATGTCAGTTTTCTAATTCATATATATTAGCGGAAGGTAATAATGAATTATTTATTATTGATCAACATGCACTCCATGAAAGAATCAGATATGAGCGCTTACGTCCTTCTATGGTCGACTGGTCTCCTCAAAAATTAATAATTCCAGTTTCAATCTCATTGGGGGTAAGGGAATTAGCCGCTGCTCGTTCTGAGTCTGACAGACTTTCAGAATTGGGTTTTGAATTTTCTGAATCTAGCGAAGGAATTGTGGTTACTTCGGTGCCCAATGTGCTTGTTGGAGACAGTGGATTAATTGCATTTTTACATGATATTCTGATCGATGTATCGTCTAATCCTGAATCAGGAGGGATAGATACAGTTGAAAAATTACGAGATAAAGTTGCTTTTATGAAGTCTTGCAGAGGTTCAGTTAAAGCTAATCAGAAACTGAATCTTTCAGAGATGAGACGTCTTCTATTGGATATGCGTACTGTCCCCAATCCTTGGGCATGCGTACATGGAAGACCCACCATTCTCAAGTTGACACAAACTCACTTGGACAAGCATTTCGGACGTCATGGTTGAAGTATTTTTAGAGATTTAATCATTTCAAGAAAATCCGGATGTGTGACTTCAACTATTTCAGGATTCATTATCTCTCCTCCACAGTAGGTTGCTAAAATCACTGCTGTCATTGCTAATCTATGATCCATATGAGTGTCTATAGGTTTATTCGGTTTCTTAGGTATTTCCCCGCCTAGTAAAGACAGTCCGTCTTTCTTTGTTGAACAACTAAGTGAAAATTTTTCGAGAAGTTCACAAGTCCTCAAAATTCTATTAGTCTCTTTGCCCTTACTATGTGCTGCTCCAATAATATCGCCTCCACTAGATATTGCCATTAATGCGGCAGCAGGAGTAATGATATCGCTGGCATCTCTGAGATTTATCATATTTATATCAGGATCTTCTAATAATTCGAGAGTATTAAAGAGTAATTCATCTATATCTTGTTCTTCAATTTCTACCTGTAAATTTTGGTGCAAGTTGTCTAGTAAGATAGCCATAGGATAGAGGCTCATTTCACTAGGTATTTTTACTGTTTTTGGAGTTATAATTTCCCAACCAGAAAGTTCTATCTTATTATCTACAATATTTTGTTTCAAACCCCATTTTTCGGCGATTTTACAGGTTAATTGTAAATACCCTCTACTGACCTCTTGTCCAATAATTGTTAAGTTCATTGCACTTTTAAAATCCGAAGAGCATAATATTAACGCACTTATTGGTTGACTTGATTCTGAAGCATCAATTTCTATGTCTTTCGGATTTATTGGGCCCTTGACAGTACATGGGAATCCATCAGAAGATATTTCACAACCTAATTGTTTCAAACACGATGATAATGTAGAATTACTCCTGTTTCTCAAAGAATTATCGCCGTCGATAGTTATCTCAGAATCAAAAGTTGCAGCTAAAGCAGTCATTATTCTAGCAACAGTACCTGAATTCCCACAATAAATGGCTCCTTTCGGACTAATAAGTCCTTTCTTGGGTGGATATACTATCCATTTGGTAGTTCTCTTTTCTATTTTTACACCCATTTTTTCTAAGCAGTTTGCCATCGATATGATGTCCTCCCCCGGAGTCCCTTGAAAATTAATTTCAGTAACTTCAGATGATTTTGATGCGAGCATTAATTCCCTAATCATATGGCTCTTTGAGGGGGGAAGTTTGTACTGGAAAATACCATTTGGACTCATAGGTTGTATCTGTTCCACAACTTTGCATAGTTGGGTACTTGTTGAATACTCTTGTCAGGAGTCCACGATTCTTATTGCATCTCCAAAGTCACATTCTTGGTCCCAAGCCCTAGCTCTTTCCTCAACTTGATTGAGTTTCATTTCTTCCTTAATACTACCCCCCCTCAACTTAACTAAATTATTTCTTTTCAATAATTTTGGACTTAACCCTGGTAATATTACGCCTATTGCACGAGGCACTCTTCCTGGGTACACGTCATTGACGTGCGATGCAATATTTGTTGTGCAATTATTGAATAGACTATTGTAAAATTCAGGATTTTCATACAACTGGTTAGTCCTTCTAAGATACGACTCTAGCATCCTACATTGGTTTCCTTCTCCTAGGATTATAGCTTCGAAAAGATGTGTTTCTGATTTTCTACACCTACTTCTTACTCCGATCGCGTCTTTCTCTGTTGCCCAAACGTACATTATCTCAAACTCTCTCAATAAGCCTTTGATGGGGCTAAACTTTTCTCCTGGTTCTCTTCTTACTTCAATAGAGCAAGATATCCTAGTTCCATCTTTAAATTCAAAACTTAGAAGAGTATGAGCAATGGGTCTTCTTGTCGGATAAAAATATTCTAAAACTAACCATATTTTCGTGCAGTCTGAAATCTTAAATTTCTTTTCTATCCATTTTTCATCAAAATCTTTAGTAGTTCTCCAATTAAAATCTCTTACATTTTTAAGTATGACTTCATCATTATCTATCTCTGCATATGCAATATATTTATTTTCATTGACCCATGATAAATCATTTGAAGGCGTTAAATGTCTAATCCTCCTCCAAACTGAATAAATACCAATTATAGATAAAATTAGAAGACTTAAACCCAGCAGGGTCAGGGTGCTCATATATCTTCAGAAGATGACACAAACAAGAAGCCTCCTATCGGTTGGTGGCGCGGCAGGGGAGATTCGAACTCCCGAGGTGAAACACCACTGGATTAGCAATCCAGCGCAATGGCCAGGCTATGCGACTGCCGCAATATGCATCCGAGTTTTGATTATGGCTTAAGAAGAACGGTCTCAATCATTCTTCTTCTCCCTCTGATTCTTCCTCATTATCTCCTTCTAGAAGTTCAGCAGGAAGTCGAGCTACAAATATTATTTCGTCATTATAGCCAGTCTTATCTGGATTTCTTAATTCCATTATTCTTGTGCCTTTAGCCACTTTACCTAAGGTTTCTTTAGTTTGATTTGCAGCCAACCTAATCATCATTCCAGATTTCGTAAGCATGAAAAGTTGGTCTAATAGATCAGGTATTTGCTTCACGCTAATGATTTCATCTCCATCTTTAAGAGACATAGTACGCACTCCTTTTGTACCTCTGTTTGTCTTCCTATAGCCATCTCTCTCAATATTAATCTCTCCCTCTTCGTTGATAATTACTTCACCATTATCATCTAACTGATTAACCATCTCTCCTGATCCTAATCTTGTTCTTTTCGCCATACCATACTTAGAAATAGTAAGTACATTATTTTCAAAATTACTTGAAACTATCATTCCAATTACTTGGTCTCCCTTACCTAAGTTCATTCCAGTTACTCCTTGACTAACTCTACCTTGAACTCTCACTGTATGAGTCGTCAGAGTCTCTCCCGTATTCGGGTCTATCCTTGTTTTAACTTCTGAAGGCATAAATCTACACGCGAATCCTCCTGATGAAACGAGAACTACATGATCTGAATCTTTGGCGGCTCTCACTGTCACTAATCTATCGTTATCTCCACCGGCGAATTTAATTGCATATTTTCCATTCCTATTTATCTTGACATATTCTGATAATTTACTTCTTTTAATCCTACCATTTGAGGTTGCAAATAACAGATAATTTTCTTCGGGATTTTCCAATAAATCCTTAGAAATAGGTAGTAATGAAACGATATTCTCGTCTTCCCTTAGACTTTCTAACAGATTTCTAATATGCCCGCCTCTGGAAAGTCTACTTCCTTGTGGGGTTTCCCATGCTTTCAATCCATAGACTCTTCCTTGATCTGTGAAAATTAGTAGCCTATCTTTACTAAAACAGGTTACAATTAGTTGAGGTGTATCTTCATCTTTTGTAGTTACACCCTTCAACCCTTTGCCTCCTCTATTCTGTACGCGGAAACTTTCAACAGGGACGTGCCTGATATAATTGTCTTCTGAAAGTGTTATTGCAATGGCTCTTTCTTCGATTAAATCCTCTCTGTCCATAGACAAAGGCATTGGATCAATAAATGAGCGCCTTTCATCTCCATGTTTCTCTAGCATTTCTTCAAGTTCTTGTAAAAGAATTTCTAGTCTGCGCATTCTTGAAGATATAATGTCATTTAAATCACTAATTTTTATTTGTAATTCTTCAAACTCATTTTGAACTTTATTGACATCTAACTTGCTGAGTTGATATAGTCTTCTTTCAGCAATAGCCTTTGCCTGTGCTTCTGTGAAATCAAATGGATCTATATTTTTAATTATAGAATCCTTTCCTTTCAAAACGGATTCGAATTGTTCTCTGCTTTCACTGGCCTTACCTACCGCTACAATATCATCAATTCTTTTCTGAGCTTTAACTAATCCTTCAAGGATATGTGCTCTGGCTTCTGCTTTTTCTAACTCAAATTGAGCTCTTCTCTCTATTACAGATTCTCTATGCTCTACATATGTGTGTAACATAACTGGTAGAGTTAACAAGACAGGCCTTCCATCTAAAATTCCCATCATATTAGCTGAATATGACTCTTGTAAGCGACTTGATTTGAATAATTGGTTTAACACTGCATGTGGGTCAGCATTATTTTTCACTTCAATTAAAACTCTGATTCCTTCTTTTGATGATTCATCTCTAATATCTCTAATTCCTATTACAGTTCCCTTGTTTACTAAATCCGCAATGTGGACAAGCATATCTGCCTTCTTAACTTGATATGGAATTTCATGAATAATAATTCTCTTACCCTTTGAATCGTCTAATACTTCACATTTTGATCTAACATGGAATCTTCCCTTTCCTGTAGAATACATATCATATATTCCATCAATGCCATGAATTCCAGCCCCTGTTGGGAAGTCAGGACCTTTTACGTATTGCATATATTCGTCGATTGAGATATTAGGTATCTGTTTATTTTCCACTCCTTGTTCTATAATCTGACCTACATGGAGATTCACTGCTCCTGCCACTTCTGTTAAATTATGGGGGGGGATTCTTGTTGCCATACCTACTGCTATTCCATCACTGCCATTTAGCAATAAATTTGGTAGCCTTGAGGGTAGTACTGTTGGTTCATTTTCTGAATCGTCAAAATTAGGTTGGAAATCGACGGTTTTCTTTTCGATATCTTCTAGCATATGTTTAGCTATCTTATCTAGCCTACTTTCTGTATAACGCATTGCTGCTGGTGGATCTCCATCTATTGAACCAAAATTACCTTGACCATCAACTAATGGATATCTCAATGAAAAATCTTGAGCCATTCTAACCATTGTGTCATATATCGATTGGTCACCATGAGGGTGATATTTACCCATTACTTCACCTACTGATCTTGCTGATTTACTGAATTTCTTATCGGACGTATGACCTCCCTCATACATACCATACAATACTCTTCTATGCACTGGTTTCAGGCCATCTCTGGCATCTGGTAGTGCCCTGCCAATAATTACTGACATTGCATAATTAATGTAAGAAATCTTCATTTCTTTGTTTAATGGATGATTCAGTATATTTTCATTACTAATTGGTGTATTATTTGTCTCTTCTTCAGATGTCAAGATTTGTCACCTCCTTAGCATGTTTCTCTATAAATGCTCTACGATCGGGAACATCTTCTCCCATCAATATTTCAAACAATCTATCGGTTTCCTCAGCATCTTGAACGGTCACCTTTAGCATAGTTCTTGTCTCGGGATTCATTGTAGTATCCCAAAGTTGCTCTGGATTCATTTCTCCCAGACCTTTGTATCTCTGTACGTTAATCTTAGCATTTGGGTTGTCTCCTTGTAATTCAGCCATCACTTCATCTCTTTCTTCATCAGAATAAACATACCTTCCGATTCGGCCTTTAGATAATTGGTATAAGGGTGGTTGAGCAATGTAAACAAACCCCTCTTCTATTGCTGGCCTCATAAATCTCCACAAGAAAGTCAACATTAGTGTTCTTATGTGAGCGCCATCTATATCTGCGTCACACATTATTATTATTTTTGAGTATCTTAATTTGCTAGTGTCAAAAGTCCCATCTTCTACAACTCCTTCTTCAGATGGATTCCCTACACCTGCTCCTAAAGCTCTGATCATAGTCTGAATCTCATTATTCTGGAATACTTTCACTAAATTTCTTCTCTGTCTCTCTACATTCAGAATCTTACCTCGAAGTGGTAATATTGCCTGTATTCTCCTATCTCTACCTGTTTTTGCAGAACCGCCAGCTGAGTCACCTTCGACCAGGTAAACTTCGCATTCCGATGGGTCTCTAGATTGGCAATCAGCAAGTTTCCCGGGTAAGCCACCGCCTTCTAGTACTCCTTTCCGCCTTGTTAAATCTCTGGCTTTTCTGGCAGCCTCTCTGGCTTTGGACGCTAGAAGCGCCTTATCTACAATTAATTTCCCTACTGAGGGATTTTCTTCAAAGAATTCACCAAGTTTCTCATAAACTACTGTCTCGACAATGCTCGTTACTTCACTGCTAACTAATTTATCCTTTGTTTGAGAAGAGAATGAGGGGTCAGGATGCTTTACGCTAACTATTGCCGACAACCCTTCTCGAACATCATCTCCTGAAAGGGAATTTCCTTTTAGTAAATTTCTTTTCTTTGCATGATTATTCACTGACTTAGTCAGGGCTCCTCTTAACCCTGTCATGTGAGTCCCCCCATCTTTATTGCGAATTATATTAGTATAACAAAAAATAGTTTCACTAAATGCATCGGACCATTGTAGGGCTAATTCTATTGTGACTGGCCCCTTTTCAGTTTCTCTTTCACCATTAATCTGAATTACTTCATTATGCATCACTTCTCTATTTGAGTTGATTTGGCGTACAAATTCTGCCAATCCTCCTTCATAATGATGTTTGCTAATATTTTCTTCATCATCTCTTTTGTCTGTAATTACAATCTCTAATCCAGCATTGAGGAAAGAAGTTTCTTTCAAACGAGTGTCTATTTGATCAAATTCGAAATCTGTTATGTGAGTAAAAATGCCTAAATCTGGCTTAAATCTAATCATAGTCCCCGTATCTGAGCACTTGCCAGTTTCTTCTACAGGTTTCGTTGGAATCCCTGCTTCATATCTTTGATGATAAATCACACCATCTCTATGAATTGTCATTTCCATCCATTCTGAAACTGCATTGACTGCAGAAACTCCAACTCCGTGTAATCCTCCCGATACTTTGTATGAACTATTATCAAATTTCCCTCCTGCATGGAGTTTTGTCATAATCACTTCAGCTGCCGAAATCCCATATTCTTCATGTATCCCTACGGGTATTCCTCTTCCAAAATCACGTACAGAAAGAGAACCATCTTTGTGAAGATTAACTTCAATTAAATCAGTATGTCCTGCTAAATGTTCATCAACTGAATTGTCAACAACTTCCCAAATACAATGGTGTAATGCACTACCATCATGAGGGTCTCCTAAATACATCCCAGGTCTTTTTCTTACTGCTTCAAGACCTTCCAATACTTGAATGCTATCTGCACTATACTCCTCTGCCATCTCTTCCATCGTCCTTTTCCTGAGGGTTCCCTAAGGAACCCTCAAAATCACTGTATATTTGGGGTGTCAGGGGGTTATTGAATGCTTTCGATACCTATCTCTAAATAAGTCCAAATAAGCCTAAAAACAGCCTTTCTCGATTTTATACTCTGAGAAAACACTCGGCACGATTAAACGGCATTCATTTCTCCCGCGAGCAATGAGTTTGCCTCTTGTATGTGTTACTCTAACTGGTTGCACTGTTGATGAGATGCTGAAAGATGCAGCTAGAGCTACTGCGGCAGGAGCAGATATCGTCGAAGTTCGTCTTGATAAATTATGGGTTATCGAGCAAAAACCAGAACCAGTTGAAGTGACAAATTCAGATTCTACAGATACACGTAGATCGACTTATGTCGCTCCGACTTATGTTCAACAACCAATCGATTCGGTTGATCTTGATTCATCATTAATTTCATTTAGGACAGGAATAGAATTACCTGTAATTTTGACTTGTAGACCAGAAAGGCAAGGAGGTTACTATCCTGGTTCGGAAAAAGAACGTATTGCAATTTTATCTAAGGCGATAAAGAGCGGCGTGAGTTGGATTGACTTAGAAATTGATATTGACGCCAAGGAAAGAAATAAATTAGTTAAATTAACTGGAGAAAGTACAAAAATCATTGCATCAAATCATTATGATGGCCCCCCAAGTTCTCCAGAGGATATAGTTGAAGAAATATTGGAAAGTAATGATTCCGGAGATGTAATAAAATTTGTCTTCAACACAAATGGCAAAAAAGACGCATTAAAACTATTTGATGTTGCTTGGAGAACTAAGGAATCAGAAAGTAAATTGTCGATAATGGGTATAGGCGCAGGAGGAGATTGGACACGTATTCATGCTCCTTTACTTAATCAAAATATTGTATATACTACAATGGAAAATGGTTGGCATCTTGCTCAGCAAGGAAGAATAAATACTAGCGATTTACAGACCGCTTGGAAATTACTGGAATATAATTAGTCCTGTTCTTGTAATAAAGGTATAATTTCTTTATCTTCTACATCAGAATTATCCAACCCATATGAATTATATTTACTATTGATGATTATAGGGACGATTAAGCATGATAAAGGTAGGATTGCCACCAATATATATGCGGTAAATTTAGGTAAGACGAGCCTATCTTCAACATCTACTAAAAGTTCAACATTCAATACACCACCAGCTGCTGATTGATCTGTATTTCGGTTATTGTCCCAATTGTCAAAAACTAGATAATATTCTGTTTGGGACCCGGAAAACCAAGATGATGACACGGCATCTATTGCTACCGAAAAGTGACCTATTGTGACCTTTTCATAACTATGTACGTCTCTAAATGGCATCCAAGTAGCCATATCTCTATATTCAACAGGTAAAAATCCGATTACTTCTAACCAATCTTCAGTTCTAACATCGTAATTAGTCTGGTAAAAATCCCAATTTCCATCCGTCATCAAGTATATATCGCCTTTAGCACCATTACTTGGTGGTGATTCTGGGTCTCCAATAAATTCAAAACAGAAAGTATATGATTTCCCAGTTGTTAAAATCATACTAATTGCTGTTGCAGAATCATTCTGTACAGTCAAATCAATACTGAAATCATCTTGTACTGGCCATTCTAAATTTGCTTGTTGTTCACCATCCCAGCCATTCCACATCCCTACTTCGTATTGGTTTGTCCTTTGAGAAACATCCCAATCGTTGTTTGCAGGAACATTACATTCATTTTCTGCTGAGACGGTGGGTGATATTGTCACTACTAGAGTGATTAGTATCATCGGCATTAAAAAGCAAGAATTTAGGAATAATGCTGTTAATTTTTTCTGAAGAGCCACCGCAATCATTTCCTTCTGGTCCTAATTGGCCGGATGTAGCCTGATTCTTTGTTTCTTCGTTCTTCGATTGTCAAATATTTAGGCTGCGGTGGAGGGTTATGTTGATCCATTCCTGGAAGTCCTCCTTCCTTTACAACTTCTTGGACATCATATGTTTCTGTACGTCCTTCTGCATCTAATTCTTCTTCATCTTTCTGCCTCATAATTAGCCACCCTAGTAATAATACAGTTGCTATTAATGCTAATAATCCTGCACTTTCTGTGTCAGGGACAAAATCTTTCCATGTCAAATCGGATATTGATAGAGGGCCATCATCCTCTTCAATCCCTAGGACGGTAATCTCAAATTGTTTAGTTGTACAAACATCTACCTCGTCACAGACTTGTAAGATAATAACAAGTGGCTGATATTCTGGTAGTGACCAAACCTGTTCCCCCCAAACATAGTCATTCATAGTATTTCCATCATTATCTATTCCATCTTTTGCTATATTCAGATCCCATTCGATACTGGGTGGACTTGAAAGATATTGATTTTTATCATTCTCATAGTCTCCATCTCCGTCAGAATCAACATTTGTATCAGTATCTAACCAAGCCTCTATTCTATCAGTCAGGTCTTGATCTATCACTTCTACATTCAAATCAACTATGTCCCCGACAATTACATATTCTAATCCAGTAGGGTCATTGGTCAATATTTCAGGCGTTCTTGAAACATAAATCATCATTGTGGTTGAATTTGTCTCGCCTGCTTCAAATCCGTCTATTACTGTCAATTTTACAATATAAATGCCTGGTAATTGGTATTGATGCCATACTTCAAATCCTTCTTCTTGAGGTGAAGAATCACCGAAATCCCATAACCATCTTGTAATTCCATTCCATTCAGGGTCATCTTGATTAGTAGATTTCATATTTTCAAACATTGGGTCTGAATCATAGCTGCTTGCCCCATCAAATAGTAGTGGCATATTTGGTGCAATAAATGCACCTCCATCTTCGGTGAATGGTACTTGCCATGTGATTGTAGATTGTTCAGCAGGAACATAATTTATAGTAGTTCCATTGATACTAGGTTGCCTGAATTTTAATTCCGGTACTGGGAGAGGATTATCTATTCTAATCGTATATGATTTTTCTGCCGATGCCATTCCCATCTCATCAATTACAGTTAAACTAATACTATATAATCCCGGTTTTGTAAATGTATGATAAACAGATGTAACGTTGTATACTAACTCATCAAAGTCAGAGATATTCCAAATTATTTGCATTGATGAAGTATTTCCATCCGGGTCGAAGGATAGGCTCTCAAATACATACTCTGTATCTATCTGGCCATCAATAGGTCTAGGGAATACTGCAACCGGCCTTTGATTAATTACCAGCACTTGCAATGAAGCAACTGACGTATTTCCGTCGTCATCAGTAACCTCTAATGTTACATTTTTCAAACCGGGTTCTTTCCAACCAATTATTGGATTTTGCTCTACAGATTCAGTCACAGAATAATCTGAAGTTATAGTCATACCTGAACCATCTGTATTTACACCTTCTTCGAATATCCACCTGTACTCTACTATGAAACCATCTTGATCTTCAAAGATTGAAGGCATCTCTAATGGAGTCAGAGTAAATGTCTGCAAATTTTCGTCGAAAATTTGTTGTGGGACTCTATTTAGGACTCTAATATATATGGAATAATCAACGAATTGATTGCCATCGTCGATCGTTAGAGTTAGTGTGTATATGATGCCATCAGCGCTACCATCCACCCATGCATGACCTAATTCTGCTAAACCTTGTCCTTGTTCTATTTGTCCATCCCCCCAATTCCAAGTGAAGACTAATTCCTCAGTTGGTACATTATCTTGACTAGATAATGCAGAAAATTGGACTCTTTGATTAGTCATCAAAGTCAGTTCTGAGTCTTGTATTATTCCATCAACAGAGATTACAGGTATAGGTACTGATGTATCATTAACAGAAACTGTCCAAGATTGTGGTTCGGAGAAGTATCCTCCCTTATCTTTCACTGTTAGAACAATAGTGTAAATTCCGGTTTGAAGATATGAGTGAGTCGGGTTCTTAAGTCCGGAAGTGGTGTTATCTCCTAAGTCCCAGAAATAAGCAATAGGTGTGTCATTATGGCTAAACGTCCCATTAATCTGACTGAATCCCCATGCGTCATAACCAGAACCATACATTCCTATTGGCAGCCATGTCTGTGTGAAATTTGTTGCTATCGATCCCGAAGCTACAGGTTCCATATTTGCAATATTCTCAGGTAGAGCAAATGCTTGGTCTACTACGACACCGGTGACGTCAGTGATTTTCACGCTGTAAGTCCAATCCCCGCCTTCAGGTGGTGTGAACCAGATACTTTCTTCCGTTGCTACACTATTTCCCGCTGTTACATCAAAAGT
>DADI01000024.1:0-2753 GCA_002494975.1 Euryarchaeota archaeon UBA556 | reverse complement strand
TCGTCTAGGTTATCTCCGTCTCTATCAAAATTCTCTATTGCTGCGATTTCTATTTCTGCGGGGTCAGTAATTAGTCCTGCTTGAACAGTTATTGCCGCTTCTGGATATGATCCTGTAGTAATCCCACAACTAGCGAAATTATAGTCGCAATCATCTACTAATGATTCATACCAGGTGATCAACCATACCTCATCAGTAATATTCCCAAAACCGTATACTAGGCCAGTGCCAGCCCCGCTGCCAGGGTCGATCCTTAGTTTATTCATAGACCACGTTCCCGTTGCAATTTCTTTAGACATAATAATACCTTCAAAACCAAATTGAGTAGGTGAAACCATTAGGTTTAGTGGAGCCCCTGAGCCTTGAGCGAATTTATATGATCTCATTCCCCATCCCTCGATTGACTGACTATCGCTACTCCAATCGTCTACCCATTGATCGTTGTAACCGCTCTTCTGAACTTTACAAATAAAAGCAGCAGTACAGCCTTCAGATAAATCAAGATTTGAGAAACCGAACGCACCCTGTGCGCTATCTAAAGTGACAGCAGCGCTGAAATTGGCATATATTTCACTCATAGTAGTGCCTATAGAGACTGATCCTGGTAGTGGGTTTGATGCTAAATTTTCAATCCCTGCACCTCCTGTTGCAGTATCTGCTACTAGGCTAGAAATTGCATTACCTCCTCCAAGTTTGTCTGCTAAGTACATCAAGAACATGAAACCCGCTCCATAGTCAGCTATTCTTTGATTCCACCATCTGACGCTCATATTCGAATTCTGTGACCAATCATTTGCATGGCCAGTTAGAGTACTTGTTACTCCAAAGCAAAGATATGCTGCCATATCTGCGGCTCCTTCATCTATCCATAGATTTTCAAATGGGTCTCTAGCATTGTGGAGTAGATGTTGAAATTCATGGGCTAGTATTGTATTCCTCCAACTCATGTCATCTACGTCAACAAATACTGATTCTCTTTGTGAAGATATTCCTGGCGCGAAGTATCCTCCAACTCCGCCTCCTCCATCTATTGCTAGTATCACTATCTCTAATTGGCAGTTATTGTCAACATCTGGCATGGTGCCGAAATAACTAGTGTCAGTTGGGTAAATTGTAGATTCAAAAGTCGATGCAATATCGTTTAGAGTAGTTGCGGAAAGAATTTGTCCGTTCTCCACGAATATGGCGGAATTAGTAGATATTTTTTGTACGGTGGCATCGATATTACCGCTAGAAGTCGGGATTGTGTCGGTATCTCCCTGACTCCATTCATTTGTACAATTACGAGCAGATGATTTAGAGTTTAGATATGGTTGAGAAAATGGAAGTATTAAATTTGGGTATCCATCTTCAATCCACTGCTTTTTAAGATGACTGGTAGCAGAATAAGTAGGTTCCGATTCATCCGTGAACATATACTTGTTTCCATCTTTTAATGGGTTGAAATCATCAAGATTCCCTGCTGATATTTCTACTACGCTTTCATCAGATGTTGCCCCTACTAAAGCGACGGGAGAAATACTGGCTAGTAACAATACTGAAACAAGAAAGAACGGAGTGGTAGTATTGTTTCTCGGTTTTAGCCCAGACATTCGTGTCACATCCTGTTTAATACAAGTTAATGCCCGTTTGAGACCTATTTTAACATCGATGGAGCATCGTTCGTACATGATTAGCCAAGGGGGCGGTGTCAAATCGGTTTCAATCTTGATTTTAGTCTTCTTTTTTTCTACATTTTCTCCTCTAGTTCTATCAGATACGCCCTCTTCTCTCGATACTTATGAGGTCGAAATAATAGAACCAGAAGTGGTTAAAATCATCCCTCATGACCCCCATGCATTCACTCAAGGATTGTTGATTCATAATAGTAAAATATATGAAAGTACAGGATTATACGGTGAATCTAGTTTACGTATAATAAATATCTCTACTGGGGAGGTCGAAAAGATAGTTAATCTAACAGACGAATATTTCGCAGAAGGAATAGCAATTGTAAATAATTCATTGATACAATTGACTTGGAAAGAAAATATAGGTTTTTTATATAATTCCTCGTCTTTAGAGATAATAGGTAATTTCACTTATGAGGGAGAAGGGTGGGGTATTTGTAGTACTGCGAATAATAATTTATGGTTTTCAGATGGTTCTTTTCAAATATCCCAAAAATCTTCAGAAAACTTTTCTATATCTAATGATTTTCTAACTGTAAAATATAATAATTCTCCAATAAATCGATTGAATGAACTGGAATGTCCATTTGAAAATAGCCTTATTTATGCCAATATTTGGCTTGAAGATAGGATTGTTTCTATCAGCCAATCTACAGGGGATGTTTGTTTTGAATATGACTTTACAAATATCCGTTTAGAATATGAAAATGAGAATTCACGAGAATTAAACGGTATAGCCTATGATGAGAGTAGTTCGCTCTTCTTGATTACTGGTAAAAATTGGTCAAATTATTATTTAGTGGATTTCAATAGATCATTTCAAGATTGTCAAATTATAGAAGAAGTAGTCGTTGAAAATAATCCCTCCTATCTTCAATATATAGTAATAATCGCAGTAGCTATTTTTCTTATGCCGTTCTCTTGGCCAACGTTTGTTTTAGTATTTTACAAGTTATTAAGGCGACAAACTCAACATCCCCCCCCTTCTGGGACTACAGAGAAAGAGCGTGAGGAATGACAAATGAGTCGGAAAAACATCGATAGTTCAGGTTTTGAATTATGGCTACATGATTTATCTATAGA
>DADI01000026.1:1002-15809 GCA_002494975.1 Euryarchaeota archaeon UBA556 | reverse complement strand
GCAGTACCACCTGAAATAACAAATTCATTAATCGCCTCAAAAAAACGATTATTTCGATCAAGATGCATGTGTTGGTCTAATATCGGCCCTATCCACCGACCATTCTCAAACATATTTCTCACGCCAATGCGCCTTCATCGTCTAATTGTGATGACCAATATCTTATTGCCATTTCAGCAATTCTCTTGGATGTTTGTTTGAGAATCACACCATGGCCGTTATTGAATAATAAAATTGTACACTTATGCCTTTCTGCATTTATTCTTAAGGCTCCAATTCGAGTATCATAATTGATCTCAGAAAACCTATCTGCCGCTAAATCCATCAATACTGCTCTACCTATTGAGAAACGGATAATCATTTCTCCCGAATCTACAATTAACCATTCATCTGACATCCCTAATGTCAGCAGTAATTCTTGGACCGCGAGGCGGGCAACTTCACTTCTTGAGATTCCATGCACTAAAACAGAACCTTCGGGCTCTATTACTAGTGTTGCATGTGGATTTTCATGAATTATAACTACATATTCTCCAGATAAGACACCATTCGCTAGACTAACTGCTTCATCTTGATTAATTGGTTTAGATGAAGTAAAACGAAAAGTCTGTGTTTCAATATCTAAATTTATTTTTGTCTCATCCATATTTACTCCTCCGGATTTATCAATTCAATATCCAAACAAGAACCAATTGCCTTCTTTATGGAAGGCAGCCAAGCCTGATGGATGGGTACTAACAAAGTAGTCTCCTGTGCTTCAGTATCATCAACCCTACTATTGTGTAGGTCTCTTAATGCTCCTCTTATTCGAGAAACAAATCTATTATCTCTCAAAGCAACTAATTCTTCAGAAATACCTCGCTGCTCTTCTATCCACCATGTCGCTGCTGATGCTGATGCAGCCCCTAAATCAGCATTAACACCCTTAGATAATGAAACTGAACTAATTGCATTTTTTCTTATTTTTTTCCAACGCCGACCGGTAGTTAAAGTAAGGATTAAATTAGAATAGGTCACTTGTTGATCTGCACTATTTATCTGCCATTCAACCCATTTTTCATCATCAAGACTTGGTTCAATAGCATAAACGGGAATGCCCCCTCTTGAGTTTTGAGCATGTAAAAGTAAACGTATTTGTTCGGGGTCGGGAATCATTGGCCCATCTACATCTAATTCATTCAAATCACTCATTAATCTTCCAAGTACAGTTCCTGATGCAATCGCAGAATCACGATGAACTCCGGGACTATCTTGTTCTTGCTCTGCTTCAACTATCCATGACTTCAAATCTATTGATGAGGTCATAAATGCAATTCCATGGAAACTAGAATGAGATCTTAATTTAGAAGGCATGCGTAAACATGGGATATGTGGCCAAAAGATGATTTTACCAACCTCTGGGTCTTTGAAATGATATTCACCCCAGACTAACTCCGGCATCTCCATGGCTGTCCGAAACAGTACTCAGGATTGAATACAACGGTTCGAAAATGAGTTATTTTCGTAAAAACAATATGATGGTTTCAAGTTTGATGAGTGTTTGAGAGGACTTGATAGACATGGATGAGGCCTACTCCACAGACCCAGTAATACAACTAAATGAGGTATTTCCAGGAGATACCAATGCTCTAGATACATTATTTGGAGGAAGGCTAATGGCGATAATGGACACCGCTGCTGGAATGGCAGCATCTAAGTTCGCTCATAGAAATTTTGTCACTGTATCAGTAGATGCACTAAAATTTAGAAGACCTGCATACCAAGGAGATGTTATTCGCACCACCGCAAAAGTAGTTTGGACCTCTCCAAGGACGGCGGGTATACATGTCATATCTTGTAGATTATCAAGGTCTGAATGGATTGGAGAAGAAATTTGCTCTGGTTTCTTTTTCATGGTTGCTATCGATAGAGATATGAAGGCAATTAATATACCACAATTCAAACCAATAACTGATGAGGAAAAGGATTTATGGAATGCTGCCCAAAGAGCAAGAGAAGCTATGAGTTGAACATAACGATAACTTTGTCACCGTTCCTTTCAACAAGGGATGGCTATTCGGATATTTGTGCCTGTACTCAATATTGCCTTCGTTGGTTCGGAAAATCTTGCCAGAAGTATCGCTAAAAAAGGAGATGTTAGAGATATTGAATCTTATGTATTCAAAGAAGAAAGAAATGGAGTTACACAAATAATTTCATTACTAAGACCACTTAAACATCCTGAAAAGATAAGGCCTTTGCTTTCAGTGTTAAATGTAGCCAAAGTCGGAATTATTGAGGTTTCGAAAGTAGATGCATCATTAGGGGAGATTTGCGTATCCTTTGGATGTGCTGGAATAAAAAAAGGACTCATAATAATAAATCCTGAATCTGGAGGTTGGGTAGATCCTGAGCAGGTGAAAATGATTATTCATCAATCGGGACTAAAAGATTGGGATTTATTTGAAACCGTACCTGATGAACATGAAATTAGAGAGAAGTTATTTTCTCTAATGGAATATACAAAAGGAAATGAAGGAAGTTTAATTATACCAGTCGACCAACATTTTAATGTTAAAGGAGTTGGTTTAGTGGCAATCGGATATGTACAATCTGGCTCTGTATCTAAACACGATACAATACAGGTTTTACCTGCAGAAGAAAATGGGATTGTTCGAAGTCTACAAGTAATGGATGATGATGTAGAAATCGCTGTATCAGGAGATAGAGTTGGCTTAGCAATAAGAAATCTTAGAGAAGAAACGTTACACAGAGGTTGTATGGTTACACATTTAGATTCAGGAGCGTTAATTAAGAATACTGAATCTACTTTTGAAATAAACAAAGCGCCTTTCCAGAAGCGAGAGTTAGAGGTCGGTGACATAATACATGCAGCAGTAGATATGCAATTTGTAGTTGGAAGAATTACCAATAAAGAAAAGTCAATTGTAACTGTTGATTGGGAGGTACCCCTATGGACAAGGTTAGAACGGAGCCCTCCGGTAATTATTTCTCAATTAGACGCCATGCCCATGCGCATTATTGGCACTACCGTTTTCTAAAAAAACGGCGAGAGACAAAACGTACACGAAGAGACTGATTTATCGGGTCAATGAACCGAGTTATTATATCGTCAATGAGTCGCTCGCGTGCTGGATGCACACGTTCGGGCGTAATGCCCGACCGGATGAGGGAGAGTCGGCACTGTTCGGCAACCTCTCTTTGGTTGGGGTAGGGGGTAAATTCAGGATTGCCATAACTCAGCGTCAGCTAGTTCTATCAAATAGCCTAAAAAAGGGTATAAGACTTGATTTGGCTTCTATTTCGAGAACTAGGAGTATCGATATTCCAAAAGTACCTGCAGGTACTGTGTTATGGGGGGGAGCCGCCTGTTACTTAGGCGCTACAGCATTAATTCCACCTCTCGGATATGCTGTCTCGATTCTAGGTGCTAGTTCAGCAATCTCATACTTTCTATTCAAAAATCCCGCACTAGTTATTGAAACTAATATTGGAGACAGACACATAATTCAATCGAGGTTGAATGATCAAGAAACTCTATTAAGAATACAAATGATTATTCAAAAGGTAAGTAATGGTCAATCAGTTGCAGAAGCAAAAGCATCCTTAGAAAGAGAATTTAGAAGTACAAATACTATAATGAAACCGAAAAGGCTCCTTAGTGCACCAAATATAGAAGAGACAAAAATAGATATTGATAATCAAATTCAGCCCTTACAAGATTATAATGAACCCCCAGTCGATTACAATAGACTCCATCCTGAGGAGAATATACCACTTTTTGAAACTCAAGTACCAATTATAGATACAAATTTTAATACACATGTAAATTTAAATGAGAATAGGCAAGAAATTACTGAAAGAACTTCGGCATATCAACAAACATGGGGTAGAAATGAACCATCGTGGTATAATGAGAAAAAAACAGAAAATCGTACCGAGTTCGATACTGAAAATATGGGTTCTGATATGTTTGGTTTTGAATTAGGTGGAATGTTTGATGCTGACCCTGCCCCATCATCATTAACAGAACCTGTAAATTATTCACCACCGCCTTTACAAGAATCATCTTATTCTGCACCTGAACAATATATTGAACAACGAAATAAGAATAATGATTCTGAAATCTCAATCTTTGGGGCATACAGTACAGGAACAGAAATACACGAAAGACCAATATCGAGTGCAGAAATGATAAAGGCTGCTAATGGATTAAAACGTAGCCCAATGAATAATTATCAGAACGGCCTATTACCTGCACCAACGGATGAAGCCGTGAGAATAGAATGTAAACCAGGCTTGGTAAAAAAAGCTAGAGCTCAACAATCATTACGAAGAGAAGCACAAATTAATGCTGCATTACCTGAACCTACTGACTTAGGAGAATTCCCCGGATTATTGAAAATTGCTAATTCGCTTGGAGACGGGCGGTTAGTACTAAGAAAACCGCCGGTTAGAAAAAGAAAATTGGGTATTCTTGAGAGGATTTTAGTACCTAGATCTCGTAATTACATGAGCGAAAATCTAAGTTATGCCTCAGAATATGGTGACCCAGATGGAATCGAAGTAAACGAAAAATCTAGGTTTCAAACTCAACAGCACCTAAGGCTAAGGAGTGATCAAGAACATCAAGCAGATAGCGCGAATAATAGAATTCTAAACATAAATAATACCAAGCCTTCTCTATCTGGAAGAGATGCTATGGACCAAGTAGTTAATCGTGTTTCAAGAGGTGAAGAACATAGCCCTACAGTATTAATTGCTGAAGAACAACCTATGTTGAAATTCAATCAAATGCGTAGAACTTCAAATAAAGATGATTCAGGACATGTAAGAGGTATCAGAAGATTGGAATAAATTACAAACCGACAATTCTTCTAAATCTATCTAATCTTGCATGATACAATCCGCGCTGAATTTTAGAAATACTGGAAGTCCCTAAGCCACCTATTGTGAAAGATGCAGTAACAGTTGCATGAATTAAAGCATTACGAATAGTATCGATATCATTCAATGCACCTGGCCTCCCAGATATGTTTGCTAAAAATGCACCAGCAAATGAATCACCGCATCCAGTAGGATCGACAACATTGGCTATCGGGTAAGCAGGTAGGGCAATAAATCCAAATGGAAACTTAGCAAGTACTCCACTACTCCCTCTCTTGACAATGATACAACGTGGACCATGACCAGCCGACTCTCCACCATACAAAGCAGAACCTGACTGAAGAGAGCTAATAGCACGGGGAAGAACATCATCATGAGCGATAGCACAGACTTCTTCTTCATTCAGTATTGCTATATCGACTTTACGAAGAGCTTCTGAAAGTGTTTTTTCTTCTTCCTTTATCCATAACATAAAAGAATCAAGGGCTGTAATTACTGCGCTGGGGCATTGATCTAATACCGAAACTTGAGTTGCAGGATGAGTATTAGCACAGAACAACACTTGAGGGGTTCTCCACGATTCTGGCACCTCTGGATTGAAATTTTCTAATACATTGACATCAGTCGAAATAGTTTGAGCATTTTCCATAGAACCTTGATATTTACCTGACCACCGGAATGTATCGCCATTTCGCATCACTACTCCTGCAAGATTTAATCCAGAAGATTCTAGTTTTAATTGATCAGATGTAGAAAAATCCTGTCCAACTGCGCTTACAATACCTATTTTAGGAGATTTTTGGTTATCATCTAGGCTATGGAAGGCTGCTGATAAACCAGCATACGTAGCTGCGCCTCCTAATAGGTCTGAACCCTCTGCTTCGGGAGTCGATATATCGTCATAACCAATACTCCCTACAATCACTATTTCCAAAATACTACCTCCTCATAACAAGTTTTTATGTTCTTCGAGATAGTGTATAGTAATATTTCTTTTACGGAAGTCATCTTCTGATAAAATCGCTTGATGTAGTGGGATTAAAGTATCAACACCCAATAATTTCGTTTCCGATAAAGCCGCTTTCAATTTTGCAATAGATTCATCCCTAGAAGGAGCCCAAACAATTAATTTCGCTAACAGACTATCAAATGAAGAAGGCATGTCGTAACCAGTATAAGCGTGAGTGTCAATTCTCACACCAGGACCACCAGGCCAGTGACATTCCCATAATTTACCAGGAGATGGTGCTAAAGTAACAGGATTTTCTGCATTTAATCTAACTTGTATGGCATGACCATTGATATTAATATCATTCTGCTTAAGCCTTATTTCTTCGCCCGATGCTACCCTTATTCCTAAAGATACTAAATCAGTCCCAGTAATCATTTCTGTAACCGTATGCTCAACTTGTACTCTAGGATTAACCTCTAAAAAATAAAAATCTCCATTAGAATCCCTGAGAAACTCAAACGTAGCTAATCCACAGTACCCTACTGCCTTAGCGCCCTCGACTACTTTATTGCCAATTTCTTGCCTTATTTCTTCGGATAACCAAGGACCTTCTTCAAGTATTTTCTGATGCCTTCTTTGGATTGAACAAAATCTTTCACCAAAATGAATCGCATCTTTACCATCTCCCAAAACTTGGAATTCAATATGCTGTGCACCTTCGATAAATTTCTCTAAAAATACTCTATCATCGCCGAAAGCAGAAAGTGCACGCCCTTGACAAAGTTGCATAGCAGATTCAAATTCCTCAGAAGATTCTACCACTTGCATACCTATACCACCTCCTCCGGCTGCCGCTTTTATGATTACAGGGAAACCAATTTCTTCAGCGATTATTGACGCTTCTTCCGGATTTGATATAGGACCTGGTGAACCTCTAGCAATAGGAAGACCCGCTTTTGACATCGCCTCTCTAGCAGTAATTTTATCGCCTAATAATTGAAGAACTTCAGGGCTGGGACCAATGAAAATTATCCCCTCTTCAGAAAGTCTTCTCGCAAAGGTAGGATTTTCAGCGAGAAAACCATAACCTGGATGAACTGCGTCGGCTCCCACCTCTTTGGCGGCTGCAACAATTGCTTCGATATCTAAGTAAGACGCCAGAGGGTCATCGCGAGGGATATATACGGATTCATCTGCCAATCTTACAGGAGTCGATATCCTATCCTCTCGGCCATATATCATTACCGCCTCTATACCTAATGAATGTAGCGAACGAAGAATTCGTAGAGCGATTTCTCCACGATTTGCAATGAGGACTCTTCTAAACATCATTCTCTGGCAACGAAAGGTACACTATGATTGCATCGGAAAAAAAATCCTAAATTTAACAATCAATAGACATCTCGCAAGTAACGCTTTTCCTTTTTCATCATACTTTCTTCAACGAAAGATTTAGCATCTTCTTGACTCATTTCACCATGCTCAGAACAAATATCAATCAGTGTTTGATGTACATCTTTAGCCATTCGGGATTTATCTCCACAGACGTAGAAATATCCACCGCCATGAATCCAATCCCATATTTCGGAACCATTTTCTCTCATCAAATGCTGGACATAAACCTTCTCGGAACCATCACGTGACCAAGCAAGGTCGTGTTTATTGAGTATACCTCGATCTTTCCAATCATCCATTTCTTCTTTGTAGTAATACTCGCCTTCCTCAGTCCAGTCTCCGAAGAATAACCAATTCCGACCGCTGTCACCATTCAAATCTCTTTGTTGTAAAAAAGCCCTGAATGGAGCTATTCCGGTACCAGGACCTACCATAATACAGTCAACATCTCCCTTTTCAGGTAAAATAAATGACCTAGTAGGGGACATGAATACACCAATTGGAGTTTCTTCAACTATACATCTATCCGAGAGATAGCCCGTAGTTAATCCGGCCTTATCTCGTTCATGATAACTATAACGTACAATTCCTACGGTTAAATGAACTGTACCTGGTTCAAACTCAGGACTACTAGCTATAGAATAAAGTCTAGGCTTTAATCGGTCCATGCCATCAATAAATTCTTGAGGAGTGAATGAAATATTACTGAAATCCCTAAGAGTGTCAACATAATCTCTAGTCCACATATAGTCTTCCATGGATTTTGGATCAGAGGTTAATTTATTCCAAAGTTCCTCAGCAGGATCATTTGGAGAAATAATCTCAGAATAACCCGATGGCAAATCATCTTCATTCCCTGAACCATTCCAACTCATAACAGTTGAACCATCCGATGTTGAAACTCTATCTCGACTAACTATTTTGATTTCAATAGGGCCATCACCTGAAACTACCCTTGAACCGAGACCTTCAATCCATTTTTTCGAGACTCTATGAACCTCATATCTCGTAGATAATGCTTCATGTAGACTACAAATACCCAGATTAGTCTCTACTTGCTCTTCACCGGTGAAACCTCCCAACGAGAGAAGATCGGCTACTATTTCAGGAGGACAAATGGGTATTACACCCAGCGCATCACCTGCCTTGTATTCTAATCCAGAGTCTCCTAAATCGAAGACTATGTGGCGAGTTTCTTTACCTGAACCTTTACCATTAAGAACATAGTTCTCAGTTAATTTAGATGTATAGGGATTTTTTGCGTTCCAGTCAGTCATTACAACACCTCAACTATTATACTGCCCGAGTTGAAACCTGTTTATGAATAGATGCTGAAGAAGAGCAGTATTAAGTCACCTTCGAAGCGATTAAGTCAAGTCTGAGATACCTAGTCGACAACTATGAGTCGCATCGACTTCCTAGGTACTGGCAATGCCTTTACACCTTTAGGGAGATCACATGCACTAGCAGTGATTGATCGAAAAATTATGATCGACGCGCCTCCATCACTAATTCCTCAACTCCGAAAATTTGGAATCAGAACCTCCCAAATTAGTCATTTATTATTCACACATTGGCACGCAGATCACACATTCGGGTTCCCATTCTTTTTACTAGAAAGAAAATATATTTCTGATACAAAGAATGAACAAGAACTGAATATTTATCTAAGACCTAGAGGTAAAGAATTTCTAACTAATCTATGTAATATGGGATTTCCAGGAAGCTTAGAAAATGAGTTTGATACAATGGCTAATTGGAATGAAATGGAAGAGGCAGAACTTACAGGCACTAACTGGAAATTCGAAAGATTTCCCGTGTGTCATACCCCTGAAACCGATCCACACGGCTATGAATTAAAACATAAAAATAAGTTTGTAGTATTACATTGTGGAGATTCGGGGCCTTGTGAAGAAATTGAGAAAAGAACTGTAAATGCCAATGTCATAATTTTAGAAATGGGTATGCCAGACATAGGAGATTTCCCTTACCATTACACACCTAAAGGCGTAAAAGATCTTTCTGAAAGAAACCCTGATAAAATGATTTTAGTCACTCATAATTATGCAAGCTCAAAAAATAATTCCGAAGGTTTTCCAATACCTGAGTTACCTGAAAATGTTCATCAACTAGAAGATGGGGATGCAATAATATTTGATGAAAATGGGCCAGTCAGATTGTTAAAAAAAGGTGAAGAAAAATAACTTCCATTATATAGCAGAAAAAAATATTCTTTAATATTCAATAGAAAAATCTCTAAAAAAATAAATTTAAGAAGTTTGTAGAAGGAAATTATTTGTTTTAAAAAAAAAGATTAATGTATTAAAAATTCATCATCTAAGAGACAATGTTTTGAAATGTTAAAAAAAGAAAGAAAATAAGTCACTGGATAAGTATTAATTGCGAAAAATTAACAATGAGAACACTTTGATATAAACCATACTAAAGGAATAAAATCTAAGCCTTACCTCACCTCGGTTTGGAATCACTTATTACCTCCAAGCGTCTCGTCAAGAATCCCCGTTGTTCTAGCGACCTTCTCCGAGTATGGTAATAGGACACGGGAGATAACATAACACAGTGGTGATAAAAAATGGAGGGAAATATTTTCGAGAAAATTCTCGGACAAGAGTCTCTTTTCATAGATCGTAAAGCATTTGACCATGCTTTCGAACCTAGTAATCTGCCTCATAGAGAACAGGAAGTCGAGTCATTAGTAAGAAATCTGGTCGATGCATTAAATGGCCATATCCCATCTAATATGGTACTTTATGGAGTACCAGGATCTGGTAAAACAGTAGTGACAAGATTTGTTCTAGGCCAATTACTTGAGAAGGGTAGGCAGATGGGACATCCGGTCCAAACCTATGAAGTAAACTGTAGAAATGTCGATACTAAGTATAGAGTAGTTCAGACTCTTGCCAGTCAACTTAACCAACGTGGAGACTCGCCTATACCATTCACCGGTTGGCCAACTGATAGAGTACTTGAAACTCTTATACAACGGATGGACAGAGTAGGGGGGGTACATATCTTAGTTTTAGATGAAATTGATAATCTAGTTGCTAAGGCTGGTTCAGGTTTACTTTATAGTTTAACTAACTTAAATACAATATTAAAAAATGCTAGATGCTGTATTATTGGTATTAGCAATGACTTGAATTTCACACAAGAATTAGATCCGCGTGTTAGCTCAAGATTGAGCCAAGAGGATATTGTTTTTCACCCATATGGGGCTCAAGAAATTCAGGACATATTACAAGAAAGAGTTCGTATGGGACTAAAGATTGATTCTTTAGAAAGTGGAGTCATCCCATTATGTTCTGCTTTAGCAGCACAAGAGCATGGAGATGCAAGAAGAGCCTTGGATTTATTGAGAATTTCAGTACAGAAAGCCGAGCAAAGATCTCAAACTAAAGTTGATCCTAAGCATGTTCGTTTAGCTCAATCTCAACTTGAACATGACCAAGTGACTCCTGTTTTGAGAACTCTGCCTCTACATCAAAAATTAGTGTTGTTTTGCATAATAATAAATGAAGAAAATGGAACAAGAAATATATCTACAGGAGAAATTTTCAGAACATATTCTCAAGCATGTATGAAGATAAATATTGAACCTCTAACTCCAAGAAGAATCTCAGCACTAATCAATGAATTGGATACTCTCGGATTAATTATGGCTAGGAATGTCAGTAAAGGCCGAGGTGGCCGTAGTAAACAAGTAAACTCTGCAATACCTAAAACTATAGATTCAATTAAGATTCTAAGTCTTAATGACCCCCAAATAGAAGAAGCCGCTCAAGGAAAATATATGCTACAAAGTAGACTTTAAGGATTATACCATCGATGAAACCGTTAAACCAAAAGGGTAGGTCGCCGACTGTGATAAACATGACTCAGACAGACTGGAATGAGGCTCTAACAAAACCAAGTAGCATGGTTTCAACTGCTGCAGTGATGCTAGGTTTTTGGGTGATAATACTATCAATTGTAAATATATTTGAGGGTGCTTATTCACCTGGTTACAAGGTTACTTGGCTAGGTTTCCTAGGATTTTCAGGGGAGGCCTTTGCAGCAAATGATACCGGTTTTGTTATTGACGATGCAGTATTTGCAATATTTGGAGTTATCTTAATTGGAGCAGGTGATTATGGCATGAAGAAAGCAAATACTCAGGTAGATGCTGGAGAGGATGTTTCCTCAAGAGGTGTTATATCTTGGATTTTAGATTTACCAAATAGTGATTTTGTAAAGAACACTATCAAAGCAGATAATATGAAAGAAATGATTTCAAGTTGGCTTGTAATAATAGGGATATTGTTCTACATTGTTTGGAGTATAAAACATACCACATGGGTCGACCCTGGTGTCTATTCTGTAATGATTTCATTAGTAGCATTTGGATTGGCTTTGAATCTGAGTTCAAAAGTAGAATGATGTAATATTATCTTTCTTCAAAAAGATTAATCAAACTCTGACAACGAGATTTAGAATCCAAACCAGTAATCCTTACCACAACACCTTGATTCGGTTGACCGTATAATATAGCTGCATTTATTGGAGCCAGTAGATGCAATAAAAGAGGAGCCAGGTCTTCTTCACCGTCAACAACGATCAGTGTCTTAAGGCGATTAATGGTCCAATTATCAATAGCAATTTTACAGGATTCGAATAATGATTTCGTTAGCATGCCAGGGGGATTCTGGCATTCGATTACACAATCATATAGAGATTGATCTATTTCTCTAAACCCTTCCCACACCATACGCTTTGTTTTTTCATCAATTAAAGCAATATTCGCAATATTGCCTATATCCTGTAATGATTTTACGGTTACGTCACCGACTCCAATTATTGGAGAATTATTCTCTATAATTGAATCTAATGCTTTTTTAATGGCAATAGAATGATCGGATTCAGGGCCCTCGAATAGAGTGCCAAAAGGTTCTTTCAGCAAAGTTTCTGCTTCTTTTGTTATATGGATATCAGAGCCAAAGGAGATTTTATCAAACCAGTTATTACCATAAATATCGATAACTCCATTCCTTATCCTAGTACTAGAAATTACTTTACCATCTCTAGAATAAACATGCGGTACCTCAACAATCGCTAATTCATCTAAATTGTTCAAAACCCTAATTTTATTAATTTTTACACAATTCCCTATAGTTTCATTTGTGCAAAAAATTGCCTTAGCATCTACATGATAACTTGCAGCACCAAATTCATCAACTAACTCATGGAATGAAACTCTAGAATTGTCACTTTCGGAAAGATGAGATTTAATATTATCACATCTTTTTTGCCAAGATTGAATTCGTGGATCTTTCTGCTGAGCAATATTGTCTGAAACAACCCATATCTCTAAATTTTTACAAAACAAAAGACCTGTTTCAATCAATTTCTGATGACCTATATGGAAAAATTCGAATGTCCCCCCAACAAGTCCAAGGCTCTTCATTGACCTTCCAACTATACACATATGACTTGAGAACTGCGGAAGTAAAGTGTGCCCCGGAGTGTAACGGAGCCTTTCACCGCACTTTCATGCTCTGACTCCTGACCCCACCCCAGGACGTATGTTGGATTGTGGGGTAGTCCCTAGAATCATCCCTTTCGGTCAACAGGGGACCTTACACAATCCATACCGTCTGTATTGCGCCAGAGGTCATTCTGAAAGGAATAATCTCTTCAATTATTACACAATAAGTCACTCTGGTCTTCGACAGACGGAGACCCATATCTGTGGTACCGAGTTTCATCCTATTACCTCCGGCTGGGGGTTTTGTCAACTCGGTGTTGCCAGTTGGGCAGGTCAATCTAACCAACACTTATTCAATAACTCATCGTTTCAATACAAATCAAAAATAATATTATTAAAACCTAATTAAAGATTTATTGAAGCCATATTTTCGGAGAAACCAGTCTTTTTAGAAATTAATCTTTCTCCAATCTCTGCATTACCACTAAATGCTACTTCAGGAGGTATATCTGGCCATTTATGTAAAGGTTGAGCGAGCCAACCCGAAAGAAGATGTGTTTTCCCTGGATTGGGAGGGACATTTCGAATTGATGATTCAATTGCATCCAGAAGATCTACTAGAGAATTAGCTGATTCAGGCAGCCCTTCTCTTTCCCTACGCCCTCTGAGTTTACGAATTAATAGCGAATAAATTTCAGGGTTAAATCCAGGGTGTGAAAAATCTTCAAGACCTGGTGCATTACCTAATTCACCAGAAGGCCTCAACACAAGGGCAATCCAAGGCTTAGAATTTGATAATAACCATTCAGTTAGAGAATCATTGTTTAGTAACCTTAACAATATTTCAGAGGATAAATGAGCCCACCAATCATAAGGTAACCTCTCGATGATTAGATTGATCTCTTCATTAGTCAATTCTTTATTATCAATTGTGTGGCTAATTAACGTCGACCATATCTTAAGATCGTGATCACTTGACAAATTTTGGCCTTTGAGTAAAATCCTATTTATTACTTCAGGGAAATTATCATTTTGGCCTCTTTTCGCAGAATATAACCAAGAAACGCCTTTAAGTGCATTGAGAGAATTTTTAGGTGGAGATGCTAACCAGGCTTGTAATGACCATTCGGTTAAATCATTATGTAGATAGTCGGGAATCCAAGCAGCATTTGCTAGGAATTGTCCAGCAACCCAAGCAGTTCCACTAGAGGCATCGATGGAATCTACTGCCGGTCTAGTCCTAATTATCGTCTCTCGTTCTTCTCTTATCTTTCTCTCTAATTCCCCTGCAAAATAATCAAGTATTTCTTCGGTGGCCTCATCTGCAAGTTCAGCTAGTTTATCGAGAGGAATATGGTCTATATCGAATAGAATTAACCATTCTACTGAGATGCGATCTTTGAGGCGTTGCCATCTAGGCCATCGAGTATGCTTGGGAGATGCTATCCAAGCGGCGATTGGATAACGTGCTTCCATTTGGTTAGCCCACTCTTCATTGCCATTGGGAAATTGGGAAATGGCAGATTGAGCCATAGAAAGATAACCTTGCTCCAGTTCATCATGCTTGTATCCACTAAAACTAGTAAGGCCGACTATTTTCCAAGGAGTAATTTCTTCAGAAATCAAGTCATCATTTATTGGTAGGTTACTGGGTATATCATTTACCAACTTTAATGGGATTATTTCTCCAGAAGATGTTTGAAGTCTTAACCATGGCAACGGCCTTAGATAGTCTGGATAAAGAAGATTCAGAGAATTTGTTGACGAAGAGATACTATCTTTGATAAGTACCCTAAGTTTTGGATGTATGATTGCTGATGACTGAATTTCACTAGAGATATCGTCATCGAGTTCTAAAACTAATGGTGGCCGTTCTTCTGAGGATATAACCCAACTAACTAATGATTCCACTGCATATTTACCCAACCCCCTAATGTCAAGTTTCCTTATTGACTCTTCATCAGTTGTGAAGATTGTATTACTCCAGTCTCTCCTAAACTTACGCCAAGTAGAATCATCCGTTCGAACTTTCCGTGTGGACATTATTCGATCGCTTAATGATTGTACTCTTTTCTTTAATTCAGATTTAGG
>DADI01000026.1:0-905 GCA_002494975.1 Euryarchaeota archaeon UBA556 | reverse complement strand
ACTTTAGGCCTTATTTCTTGGCAGAGTTCATGGCATTCTCCCAATGTCCATTCTCCTCGATGGAATGTATTTTCATTCAATGGTGGATTTTGTCTGACCTTAGGTAAGTCAAACCAGGTACCTATAGTCATCGCAATTGGGTTTTTTTCGTCTATCAAACTAGCTCTAATTATTCCAATAACTGACCTTTGAGAAGAATATGTTTCAATTTTTTCAGGGTCATTTGAGAGAGAAGGAGGAGGAGCAGGAGTCAATGATTGTAAGTCGAACCATCGAGGATTCCTTTCTTTGAAAATAGCCCAATTCCACCTTACCCCTTCATTTCCAATGGAATCAGGATTGATAATATCAAGTTGGGGTGGCCTATCTGGAATTAATAACATAGGAGACTTTGGAATTGAAGATAATCCAATCAATATGTTTTTTCCATCTTTATCTAAGATGCAAAACTTATCATTTTCAGATGGTAAAGGTAGGGCCTCTATTGCTCTTGACCTCTCATCGGAGCGGATCCTATCCCAACCTAAATCAGTCAAATGCAAATATGCACCACGACTCCCAGCAGTTAAGTCACTGGAGACCAGTCCTTCGTTTCTGAGTCTTCTTAACTCAGCAGAAGCATGAGGGATCTGAAGCCCTATATCTCTTGCTAAAGAACTGACAGTCTCTCCACCTTCTGATAGTCTATTCAAAAGTCTCCTGCGATATCGACTACGTATCTTAGTAGGTGTAGAAATAAAACCGGGAACTGTGTCAAATTCACTATCTTCTGACACCAATGACTCCCTCCGTAATCAACCACTACAGAACTATGTATTAAATTATGCATTTTAGTTACATTAAGTTACACATTTCTAGTGGAAAAATAACCACTTTCATTTTAACACCAAAAAATAACATAGAAA
>DADI01000045.1 GCA_002494975.1 Euryarchaeota archaeon UBA556 | reverse complement strand
TAATCCGATTACGAAGTCACATCCTTCTGGGATAACTGGTTCATCAGCTGGTGGCATTAATACCTTGTCGATAACATGGATTACACCGTTTGACGCCATAACATCAGCTGTAGTTACAGTAGCATCTCCAACCATTACAGTTCCATCAGTTACTGTGAATGAAGCATCATCTCCGTTAACCATTGCTACAGTTAATCCATCTGTTACATCAGCAGCATATACTGCACCTGAGTAAACGTGGTAAAGCAAAATATCTGTTAATACAGCGATTTCTTCATCAGTTGTGAATGAATCTAAATCGATTCCTGCGTCAGCGAATGCTTGATCTGTTGGAGCGAATACTGTGAACGGTCCATCACCTTGTAGTGTGGCAACCAAATCTGCTTTAACTAGTGCATCTACCAGTGAATCGTGTACACCAGTATTTGTTGCATTAGTTGGGATATCATCGTTAGAATCAGCCAATGCTATTGGTGATGTAACTAGAAAGGCGGTCATTATTAGGGCTATCAATGCATTTCTTTTGTGCATAATTTTCCCGCGTATTTGTAACACTATTTAATAGATGTATATTTTGTAAATACAGATTTCCGAATATGTATATTAATGCTTGTTCAGAATAAAATTTCAATTTTATTTTTTTAATAGATCATGATAATAATTGACTGAAATAAAAAACGCTTTTTTATATCTGTTAGGTCGTTAGCACAACTATGAGTGTATCAAATTCTCAGGATGTTATAATTGTAGGAGCCGGTCCTGGTGGCCTTGCATCCGCCTTACTACTAGCCCATTCTGGCGTTAAAGTAACAATGTTAGAAAAATCTTCTGAAGTTGGTGGACGTACTAAAATTGTAGAAATGGACGGATTTAAATTTGACAGAGGCCCTACATTTTTCCATTACCCTGAAGTCATAGAAGAAATCTTTCAGGCAATAGGCAGAGATGCACATTCTGATCTTGGGCTCATCCCTTTAGATCCTTCATATCGTCTAACGTTTGGAGCAGGAGGTTTCATTGATGCAACATCTAATCTAGATCAAATGACCCAGAGAATCAGAGAATTATCTGGAGATAAAAATGCGGAAGGTTTTGAGAAGTATGTGCTCGAAAATAGGAAGAAACTAGATTATTCTCGGATATGTTTGCAGACTCCTTGGAAGGGTCCATCTGATTTGTTCACTAAGAGAGCAATGAAAGTTGCAACTATACTAAAGCCATGGGCTTCTGTAGCTAGTGACCTCTCAAGATTATTTGATGATGAGAGAGTTAGGTTAGCTATGTCTTTCCAAACTAAATACCTTGGAATGAGTCCTTTCCATGCTCCTTCATTATTTACAATCTTAGCCTTTTTGGAATATGAGTATGGTATATTTCATGCCAAAGGAGGCCTAGGTTCGATAACTAAGAAGATGGCTGATATCGCTATTGAGATGGGTGTAGAGATTAAATTGAATACTGAAGTTAAAGAATTAATCTATGATGGTAAAACAGTAATTGGTGTGAAAACTGATGAGGGCGAATATAGAGCAAAGAAAACAATTTTGAATGCAGATTTTGCTCATGCCATGACCACACTGGTCCCTGATTCACGCCGAAAGCGTTGGTCCAATAAAAAATTACAGAAAAAAGGATATTCATGTTCTACATTCATGCTATACCTTGGTATGGATAAGTTATATCAACAACCCCACCATCAAATTTATGCATCTAAAGAGTATGAAAATAATCTCAAAGATATAACTCAGCACAAAATAACATGGAATGATCCTTCACTATATGTTCAGAATGCTTGTATCACTGATCCTAGTATGGCACCCGATGGGAAATCTACTCTGTATGTGCTCGTACCAGTTCCTAATACTGATGAAAGTATAGTCTGGGACGATATTAAGGATGATTATAGCGAGGTTATCTTAGACATGATGCAGGAGAAACTTGGCTTTGGTAACATCCGTGAATCAATTGTCTCCAAAACGATAGTAACTCCCGATGACTGGAACTCATCTGATATCTATCGTGGTGCAGTATTCAACTTAGCACATTCCTTAGATCAGATGCTATGGAGGCGTCCTCACAATAGATTCGAAGAATTGGATAATCTATTCCTCGTGGGTGGAGGTACTCATCCTGGAAGTGGTCTCCCTACGATATTTGAAAGTGGAAGAATTACTAGTAAGCTAGTGCTTTCTGACTTAGGGGTTGAACCAGACTGGAATGGGATAGACACTTGGTTTGGAGATCTTAAGAAGCCGAAAAAAGTAAAATCAGTGGTATCGTTATGAAGACATTAGGGGTTATTTTTCTTCTTTTAAGCAGTGTACTAGCCGGATGCATATCTGAAACACAGGAGTTTATTGATGAAGAAATTCCCTCTAGTTCTCCACCTGAGAGAATGTCATTTACAGCACCATTGATGTCCAACTATTCAAATAATACCGATTTAATCTTAGAAGAGTATGTTTCTGAAGGCCCAGTGCTTTTGATTTGGGTGGCTGCAGGTTGTATGGGATGCCATTCTTGGACTGACATAATTTCAGATGAGGTTAACAATGGAAACATTAGCAATACCTCATTACTCAGTATACATAGATATCCTTCTTTTGAATCCGTTTCTTACGTTGAAGAGGTATATGGTAATCATGAAAATGCAACTAATCCTGTTTCTTGGCCTCTGGTACTTCCTCCTGAAGATACCCCGGTAATCGATCTAGAATCGAGATCAGAAAGTACAGTCTCATTTTACGATTCCTTCGGTTATCCATCGACACCTACTCTTCAGATAATGGATACTTTTGGAAAGATAATTTGGACATCTAAAACCTATTGGCCAACAACCGAAGTACTGGAAGAAATAAAGAATATAATTAATTGAAGTGATAATATGGATGTTTATGATTTTTCGTTTTTCTTGTCCACAATGTGGGTTGGACCTTTTTGGATAGCAATGTTGCTGTACCCTAATCACGAGATGACTCACAAATTAATGCAGGGTCCTTGGTTTTTCTTCGGCCCTATTGCCATATGGTACATTCTCTCTCTTTCAGATATATCTGGTTTAGTTAATTTAATCTCAGATACCTTAGATCCTTCAAATGCCTTACAGGGTCTTGCCGATCTTTTAGGGACAAAGCCTGGAGCATCAGCTGCTTGGGCTCACATGGTTGCAGGTGATATCTTCGTAACTCGATGGATATGGAAAAGATGTATTGAATCTGAATGTGAAAAATGGAAATCAATCATCTCGATATTTTTCGGTGTTATGTTAATGCCAATTGGTTTAGGACTTACATTGATATTAGTAAGAAAATAATTTTTAATAAAAAATTATTTTTTATTATTCTTTAGACAATGACCATAATCCAAGAGCCGAAAGAGCGAAACCAATTTTTTTCATAAAACCCAATTGTAACCTCTTAGATAGGATATCTCCATTTCTTTTCTCAGCTTCAGACAGAATACTTGAGTAAACGGCACACATCATTTGAGGATTCCTTCTAGAATCATTTTCGATTAATGGGATCAAATTCAATGCATTATTTTTATGCGTCCGTGTTCTACTGATGTAGTGTTTCATAAATCGCTTCCATTTCTTACTATTAGCCAAATTCGTATTTTCAATTTCTTGCGGTTGTATACCAAACATTTCTAATTCGCCAGTTGGTAAATATAGTCTACCTCTTTCTCTATCTTCTTGTATGTCTCTAAGTACATTTACCATTTGTAAGAATATACCCATTTCTTCAGCATACTCTCGTGCATCTGGATTAGAATAACCATATATTTCTATGAGACTTAGCCCAACAGTAGAGGCTACTTTGAAGCAGTAACTTCTCAAATCCTCGAAATTTTCGTAATTAGTTGGAAATAAATCATCTTCCATTCCTTCAATGAGTAATTTTAAATCTGAAATTCTAATAGGGAACTTTTTCATTGTATCTTCTAGTGCAATGAAAATAGGATGATTTACAGGCATATTTTTTTCTATAGAATCAAGATTATCTCTGAACCATAACAATGCTCTTACTCTTTGAAAATGACTTTTATCATCATTTACTGGTTCACTCATTCTTTCTATCGCCAGAGCAATAGATCTGTATTCTGCTCTTTCATTCAGAGAACTCAAATCTTTAGCATTTAAGTTGGATAAATTAGGTAGCCAATCTCCGTCGACAATATCATCTACCTTTCTACAGAAAGCGTACAATGCATGCACAGAACATCGTTTTTCCAAAGGTAATGATTTGAATGAACGCAAGAATGAAGTCGATGCAGATTTAGTGATATCTTCGCATATCTGGTATGCTTGAGGTATTGAAATCGGTCCGAGAATTTTCGGCTCGTTGAGCAATACCATGCACTTGTGAAATATACATAGAATATGAAGGGGTGTTTATCGATTGCTGAATTTGCAGAGTTATCTGTCCCTTATGTTGAAGGATGAAACCTCTTCCGGACGACTATGGGAGATGGAAACATACTCACAGATTTGGAACGCAGTGATGAAGATTGTGTACTGAGATTTGATGACGGGCAATCTTTCACATTGAGTTATGTCTCAATAAGATCTAGGTGTCAATGTGCTAAGTGTAAGCCTAGGCAAGAGAATGAACAGAAAATTCTTGAATTAGAAGAAGAAATTTCCCGATTAATGCTAGAAAAACCGAAAGTCGAGCTAGTTGGGAGATATGGTCTCAGATTTGAATGGCCTACTGGTTGTTCCTCTGGAATACATTCATTTTCCCACTTGAGAAAGGTTTGTGAAGAACTCGGTAAATCTTTGAGTCAGTAATTTAAGTATCCGAAGTGCTGAAATGCAGCCTCTGATTCGCAGGTACATCGAATATACGGGTCAACTCCGTTTTTCGATAGGTGATGAAGATGAAAGAAGATAATCATAAGGCCGATTCCGATGATGAGGATTCTTGGGCTCTTTATGCAGATGCAGGATATGGTCAGTCCGAGGTAGAAGTCGATGAAAATCTGGAAATTAATCCTTTAGAAGAGGAAGTTTGGTATGATGGCGATGATTTTGAGTTTGAAGGTGCAACAATAAACTGGGATGCACCACCGTGCCCTGCACCTCTAGGAATAGAACATATCATTCGTATCGGTTGTTGTGATTTTTGTGTTCAGAGGCTTTCTGGAAGGCGCACAGCATCAAAAGGAGAAGAAGGCGGGCAAGAAATAAGAAAAGAAGCTTATCAAAGAAACTCTGAATTAGAATCATCTGTCAAAAATGACCTCTGCCCAATGTGTGAGAATTTATTTGATGACATTGATAATATAGTGGTAAGAATTATTGATAAAATTGGTGAAGTAGAACATTCAACGATTCAACTTGGCATTCACCTACCTAAGGATTTAGTGGAAGAAGAAGATAGGATTCGCTCAAGACACGGCTCTCCTGGCTCTGCCCCTCTCAAACCTTCATTCGTCAGCCAAATACAATCTAAACTTTCAAACTTAGTTAATGGGGTCACTTATGTTAAAGAAAGGCCAGATTTAATGATTTTAGTAGATGGATTAACTTTGATGGTTGAGGTAGATATCCGGCCTGTGTTCATGTATGGGCGATATCGTAAATTAATTCGAGATCTTCCTCAAACTCGATGGCCATGCCGTGCTTGTCGTGGACGTGCACAAGGATGTGAATCATGTAATGAGACGGGGTTACAGTATCCAGATTCTGTTCAAGATCTAATTGGTGAGCCAATTCGTCTTTCTTTAGGTGCAGAAGATACATCTTTCCATGGAATGGGCCGAGAAGACATAGATGTTAGATGCCTAGGAATGGGACGCCCTTTTGTTATTGAAATTAAAAAACCAGGAACTAGATTGGCTAATCTTGAAGAAATTCAGAAAGCAGTAAATGAAAATGCAGTAGATAAGGTTGAAATTAATAGTTTGAGATGGTCAGATCGCCGAGAAGTCGTTAAAGTCAAAGAAAGTCGTTCTGAGAAATCATATACAATACGATTCAAAGTAGATGGCATACCAGATGAGAAAACAGCAATTGAAGCAATTTCGTCGCTTTCAGGTGTAGAGTTATCTCAAGAGACTCCTAAGCGTGTCGCTCACCGCCGAGCGGCGAAAAATAGGAAAAGAAAAGTAGTCTCACTTTCTGATATTATTGTTGAAGAAGATGAAATCCAATTTTCGGTTAGATGTGAGGCTGGAACATATGTCAAGGAACTAGTTCACTCCGATGAAGGCCGAACAGTGCCCTCTGTTCGTAGCGTGTTAGGGGACAAAGAATGCACAGTTCTTTGGCTAGATGTTGAAGATATTCACTATGAATGAGTTATTTATCAAATCCGAGTCCTTAAGAATACGAGGCAGGTCGACCGCTTCCAAGACCTATGGTCTGTAAGGTGATATCATGGTAACAAGGACGCATGGACAACGCCAAGGAACACGTTCAATTCTTAAGAAAAGTAAGCGTGATAAAGGCCGAGTTTTCATTAATAGAGTAATGTACCCGTATGCTGAAGGAGATAGAGTTGCTATCGTATTAGATGGTGCGCAACACAAAGGCATGCCTCACCGTCGATTCCAAGGCCGTACAGGTACTATTGCAGGAAAGCAAGGTCGAGCTTATGTTGTTAATTTCAAAGATGGTAATATGAAAAAGACCGTAGTTGCTCGTCCGGAGCATCTTAAACCAATTAAGGGATGATTTTAATGAGTGAGAAAGAATTTGTAGATTTTGCTACTGTACGTGAACTTTTATCCGATGCACGCGAAAGACGTGGAGATCTTTCCTATGAGCAAATCATGGCCCTTCAACATGCAGAGTGGGCAGCATCCACTAATCGTGGCGGAACAAAAACTGATGCTAAGGTTTTCGTTGCACTATACAATGCCCTATCTGAAAATGAAAAACTATCTCAATACCCTGAAATATGCTCTAAATTGGCAGAATTAACTCCGTTAAATGTCAAAGGAGTTAGAGTTATAATTTCAAGTAAAAGAATTGCAATGGATACTTCAGAGGTAGAAGATATCATTACTACCATTCGTCAACACGTACTTTGAGTATAGAAATTCGTGTGTTTCTTCAATGAGTTAATTCTTGAATAAAGACCTGTCTGAGGTAGTTGAGCGTAATGCATGCGAGTTCCCCTTCTGAGGCCGGAGATGGCCCAATATCTCCTTTTTCAGGTGAAACACATTTGAGAATATTGGATATGTCCGATAGAAGGCCTGTTGGGCATGAAGTACATGCACTAACTGAACCGTCTCTATATTTGGTTCGTGCTAAAGTATTAGTCAAAGATGGTGTAAGTAATGGCGTAAAAGTTGCAGTATCCGAAAATAAACTAGGGCTAATGTCTCTACTCCGATATCGTGATCTTTCAACAACCAGTGAAGATGAACTTCTCAATGAACTAGTTGGTGCCATAAGGGATAACTCAGAACTACATCTTGGATTTTATAATCGTGCTAATAATATTTCTTTGAAAGTACATGCTTTCCAACTTCTTCCAGGGATAGGCAAGTCTAAGGCGCAAAAAATGGTACAATCCCGTGGAATGGCCGGATGGATGGAGTTTTCAGAAGTAGACGAGGCTTGTGAAATTGATTCAGTCAAGTTACTAGCAGAGAGGTACCTTATAGAAATCGAAGATCCACTAAACAATCGTAGTATTCTTGATCATCTAATACGTACGTCTAATTAATTAGGAATTAATATGGATGATTTAACTCCCCGACTTCTTGTCGATTTACTTAGAGACCATATTGTTCCCGACAAATCATTGGGTCAACATTTTCTTTTAGATACGAAGATAATCTCTCGCTCTATTGAAATTTGTAGTGAAGAGGGGTTCCCAATTAATTCGAAATCTAAAGTTCTTGAGATAGGGCCAGGCCCCGGTTCATTGACATTATATCTTTTGAGAAATGAAGCCTATGTTTTTGGCATAGAAATTGACGAGGAAGCGATTCTTCATTTAGATAGAGTATTTGGAGATGCTAATGGCCAACTAGAAATTATTTCTGGAGACGCTCTTAGGCTAAATTGGCCTTTGGGTTTGACACATATAGTAGCAAATTTACCTTACCAAATTTCAAGCCCAGTCTTAGATAAAATTCAACAATATCATTTTAAAAACCCTCTAAATGTCATCGTATTACTTGTCCAAGATGAATTTGCAGAAAGAATGTCCATGGAACATTATGGATCTCTAAGCCCTCTAGGTTTATCCCTATGGCTCGATTTTGACGTTAAATTAGATAAAAAAGTACCTGGCGGTGCTTTCAGTCCTGCTCCTCGTGTTAATTCTAGAATTGTATCTCTGGTGCCAGTAGATCGTTCTCAGGAGAATGGAGAGATTTCTCGTAAGATGTTTAAGATAATAACTCAACATTGTTTTTCAAGCCGTCGGAAAAAAATTAGAACATTATTATCCCAAGTCCCTCGAAGAATTAGTCGAATAAAAGGATGGCATAAATCACGTTGGAAGGCAGCTGTGGAAGATTTATTGTTAAATCCACCAGATACATTTTCTAATGAATGGTTTGAAAACAGACCAGACATGCTAGAACCTGAAGAATGGGCAATAATTGCTAATAGAATATCTTCATTTAATGAATAAATAAGATAATTATGACCGCGACTTGATATTATACGCATGGTTCCGCGGGACTACTGCGCAGCGGACATACATTCGCGCAAGGGGGCACTAATATGGCAAAGAAGGACACCTATCTCGCATTATTACGCCGTGGGATAGATGAAAAAACTGCTCAAATCCTGTCAGATGGTGGAATTAAAGTTGGTGATTTGAAAAATCTTGATGTCGAGACGTTAACTAATAATTATGGTCTTAAGAAAGAAATAGCAACCTCTGTATTAGACGCGGTTAAATCAGGCCCTCGCTCTTCATCTAAGCAAAGATATCTTGCAGATGTTCTTTCGGATACCGGTGGGGTGAAGAAAGTTGACAAGATTGAAGAGCAGAGATTCAAGAGAGAACAGAAAGATTTGCATTCAGAACTTCTGGAGAAGAAAGAACAGTTACGAATTGCTAGAGTAGAGCAGTTTCGTGAAAAGAAATTAGTAATGAATAGATTAGGTAAGACTGTTGAACTCATAGTTAAATTAGAAAATACTTTTGATGAAGAGGGTAAAGATGAACAGCGCACTAAACTCAGAGATCAACTAGAGACTAGAGGACTTGAAGCCGCTAGAGATCATGAATTATTGGACTTATCAGGTACTCCTCAAGATATAGTTGATTTCCGTCGCAAGATCGCTCCAATATTATGTATGCACGCATGTCCAGACTGTGGAGAAGAAATGGACCCTCGAGGAGGAAATGTCATGGAAGATATGACAGACTTTGTTTTGATTTGTTGGGATTGTGAGAAAGAGTTCCGGGCACCTATGGCAGAAGTTGTAGAAAATAAATTAGAAAATGGTGATAGGTTAACAATCGATCCTCAGAGAGGGCCAAGATTAGAAGTAATTCAACCTCCTAAGAAGTCTGAATCACTGAGTGTTGATGACTTAATTAAAAGAGATCTAAAGAAGACAGGAGCATCTTTCGCAGAAGTTGAAGCAGCGGTTGAAGCGAGTAAGTTGTCTGGTGGATTAATGAGTATTGAAGATTGGATTGAACAGAAAATCGAAGATAAAGGATATATCCAAGCTCAAGAACATAGAGAAGAATTCATTCTTGCTACTGGTGCAGGGGCTACTAAATTTAACAAATGGATGAAGAAAGCGGGACTGTATTTCAATAAACAAACAGGACGTTGGACTCGTTGGGAAGACCGTTGAGCATCAGTTTATTCAAATTCTTCTATTGGATGGATTGAAGATACCCTTCTCTATGGGTGAATCATGGCTATAGTCCGCTTCTTCCGTGGAAGGTTGCTTTTGCGTTCTATTGAACTCAAGGATGATGAGTTCCTAGTGGATGCTGCAGATCGCGCAGGAATCGATATACCTAGAAATTGTACATCTGGGAATTGTGGAACTTGCCTTGTAAGATTAATTTCAGGGAATGTCCCATATCCCGAACCTTTACCTCCGGGCTTGGATGAATTTTTAATTGAAGATGGAGGGATTTTGTCTTGTTGTATGATACCGGAAGGAGCTTGCGACATTGATGTCATTCCACCATTATGAGAGGTAAAATATGGTTGACTGGAGTAATCAAGAATTTTTATTAATTCTTACTTTCGATATTATAGCCGTAACATTCGCGGTATGGTGGTTGTCCAGGCGTGTCAAGTCTAAAATTGATGAGGTTAATTTAAGAAAATCGAAGAGATGGGAAAGAGAGGATAAATAATTTTCAGGCTATTCGTTTATAGCAGCAGTCCATCTTTTTGCTTGCGGTATTGAGATTACTTCAATATGGCAGGCTAAGATCCCTTTCGTAGAAGTAATTTCCTTTCTCAATTCAATCAAGTCATTAATGCAACATGGGCAGTAAGGGTGTGTAGGTTTCACCCAAAGTTCTGCAATTCCTGATTCACTTATCTCGACACCTTTCAAGATTTCTTTATCTTTGAATAATTTTCCATGTGGCTCTTTTCTTTCCCTAAGGATCTTAGCTAGTCGGCGTTGAACAGCATTAGATACTTGAGACACGACACGTCGTAGAGGTATCGGGAATTAGTATAATCCCTTGATAGTTTAATTCCAATCTGTAAATAATGGAAAAGAATTTCCCATTGTGAGGCATTCCATGCCATCCTCAGTTCTTACAAAAGTGTCTTCAGTTCCTATGCAACCATCTGGATATATTACTTTAGGTTCTATTGCCATCGTTCCGCCAATACATAATGGACGATTAAATCCATTTGCAATAACTGGAGTTTCATCTAATTCTAATCCCACTGAATGCCCTAAAAAATGAGATTTATCGGGATTCATTCCCATGAGATTATCTGAATAGCCCATTTCTTTTGCCATGAAACTTCCAATTTCCCACGCTTTAGAACAATTATCTCCTCGAGAAAGGCTTGAAACTACTGCTTTTTGGATTTCGGCCATATGGTCGAGTCTTTCCATCCATCTACTATCTAGAGCTCCTGCACTGAACATACGTGTACAATCAGAAACATACCCGCGATGTAGATGCACGATATCTACAGTAACTGGAGAATTAGATTTGACTTTGGCGTGCCCTGATCCTAAAGGCGAGATTGGACTCGCTCCAACTCCTCCAATTGCAGAATCAAAATATGAGGGTATAGATGCAGACTCACCAGCAACAATAACAACTCTGTCACAATCCATCGGCCATTTCCTCATCCTTATTCTTCCACCGAAGCCAGCCTTTCTACTAACATTATCAGCAACGGCAGCCATTTCTAACTCCGTTTTCCCCAATCCTCCTTTTTCTTTGATTGATTCGAACATTTCTTTGTTAATACGTCCACTCTCTCGAAGCATATCGATCTCCCAATTTGACTTCATTTCTCTCAAGCCATACATTATTGATGTACAATCTTTTGATTCACCAACTAGTGATTTCATTTTACTGGATATGAATTTCCAGCGATCATGAGGTATTTTCCCTCCTAATATTGCAGGCTTTTGGACCCCGCCTATTTCACGAATAGAATTTGCTAAATCTGCCATTCTTGGTTGAGCAATAACTGGGTCAGGACAATCATCTCCTCCAGATTCAAATTTAGCTCTTTCAAGTGACCTCTTCACCCAATGAGTCGTTTGAACATCAGAATCTTTCCCACCTATTAGAATAATCCCGTTTTGCCTTCCACCTGTTAGCCAATATAATTCCACAGGATCGTCGATAAGAGCGGATTCAATCCCACTTTCAGATAGAGCGACTGATAACCTTGCTCTACGATTTTCTAATTCTTGTACAGGGACTCTCCAATCGGCGCCTTCAGGGCCGACCAATCCTCTCATATCCCATGCCATGCATTGTGCGTGGGAGTGTCAATCACAAAGGTATTGGTGAAGGTATGTAAGGACAATTCAACCATTACGGTCAAAGAGTCCTAGCCTGTGGGCATGAACGTGAGTGGCGTCCTTACACTGGACGATGTCGGTCTTGGCGGCAAAGTAGTTCTATATCGTGTAGACGTAAATTCTCCACTAGAACCATCAACAGGTGCCTTCCTTGACGATAGTAGATTAAGAGCTATTTTGCCTACTCTTAGATCATTACAAAATTCTAAGGTTGTTATGATTGGCCATCAATCAAGACCTGGTAAGAATGATTTCACAGATATGTCGCAACATGCAGATAGGATATCTAGATTAATTGGTAAAAAAATTCATTTTGTATCAGATATTTGTGGAGATAAAGCAATTACTGCGATTAAAAAACTCAAGATAGGTGAGATGTTATTTTTAGATAATATTAGAATGCATGACGATGAGAATTCTATGAAGAAAGCGTCGCCGGAGAAAACAGCTACTTCTGAAATTGTACAAAAGTTAGCTCCTTTGATTGATGTTTACGTAACAGATGCTTTTGCTGCTGCGCATCGAAATTCTCCCTCACTTACCGGTTTTTCAGAAGTCGTTCCTTGTATCGCTGGAAGATTAATGGCTAAAGAAATAGATAATCTACAAATCGCAGTAAATGACCCTCCTCGGCCATATATCGCCATATTAGGTGGTACGAAGTGTGATGATTCATTACGTGTAGCTAAGAATTTAATCGATAAGGAGATAATTGACTCAATTCCTGTTGTCGGTGTTGTTGGTAATATGATGTTGTGGGCCAGTGGAATAGATATTGGTGAGGGAAATAAATCATTTATCCGAAATACATTAGGCGATGCCTTTGAAGAAACATGGGAAATGGCCGTTTATCTTCATGATAATCACTCAGAATATTTCCTCTTACCTGCTGACGTAGCTGTAGAATTAAATGGCGATAGAGTTGCTATGATGGTAGATGATTTACCTACGGGCAATCCAATATACGATATAGGAATCCAAACATTACAAGAAATCAGCCCTCTATTGATTAATGCTGGATGTATTCTCTGGAATGGGCCAGCATCTTACTTCGAATTACCCGGATTTGCCTTTGGAACAATTGAGATTCTAAATATGTGTATCGAATCATCGGCTGTTACCATTGTAGGTGGAGGTCATACCAGTTCATTAGTTAGTAATAGGGGCGCAGTAGATCAAGTAACTCACAACAGTACTGGTGGAGGTGCCTGCCTTACTATGCTTTCAGGAGGGTTCATGCCGGTCATAGATTCCTTAAATCGTTCAAATACTAAATTCCGTCCAATTTTAGATGCTTTAGGTATTAAAAAATAAATCTAATCCGTCCCAACTTCTAAGTGCATTAACTTATCAGCCTAAAACATGAATGGCGAAGGAGAAGATGTATTTTCAGGTGAGGTAGGGACACAGCCACAAATGGTTAATGTCCAAACACCGGGTACAATGATGATGGTTGAAAGAAGCCCAGCGGCTCAAGTAAT
>DADI01000061.1:5054-14970 GCA_002494975.1 Euryarchaeota archaeon UBA556 | reverse complement strand
CCCAATGCAACAAAAATTGTGATACCGATTTCTGATGAAGGACCATATGGTGGAGACCCTGCAGGAGATTCCGATGACACTCAATCGATATTAGAGGCGCATAATGCATGCGTTAATGCGGGAATTATCCCGATTCCACTAATGGCTGCAGGATTCGGCAGTGGCTCTACTGAGGTAGGATCTCACATGATGGATTTAGCGCAATGCCCTAATGGTTTTACAAGCCTTAATTCTAGAACATGTAGCGGCGCGACATTAGCACTTACTAATGCTGAAGGTATGATGTACAGTTTCCCAACAGGTTCATCTAATCAAGCAGAAATGCAATTAATGGTTGAGGCATTAGTTTATCTTTCAACTAATAATTCTAGAGAGATTTTCCTTACAGTACTTGATCCTCTTGGCCTATTAGAATCTCCTTCTCCTGGTTGGAGTAAAGGTGACTCGGGTACTTTTGCAGATGAGAATACAGATTCATATTATGAAGATTTAGGGGCTTCACCAGATGCACTTGGCTATGGGCATTTAGTAGTCGTTAACGACACTAGGATTACATTAAACGATGCATATAGTTTACATCCGGCAATTGCAATCGACAATTCTGGAAATACTCATTTAACTTGGATGGACGGCAGAGCTTATGGTTTCGATATTGATGTAAATTATGAAATCTATTATACACGTTTGAGATTAAGTTCTGCAGGTGCATGGGATGGTGTCAGTGAAGGACTACCTTCCTTTGCCATAAAACAAATCGCAGATGCTGCAATATCTAATGTTGAAGGTTATGAGGGCATAGCTCCTGACAGGCCATTTAGTGCAAACTCACACATGCCTTCCATACTAACGGATTCGTTCGATAATGTCCATTTGACATGGCTTGATAATTATAATGGAACACAGGGAGAAACGCTAATGTATTCACGTTTGAATCATACAAATAATGACTATCCTTCAGGTTTCCCACTTAATTCAATAGCATCTTCTATCTTCGACCCATGGGAATTAATTCCAATTACTGAATGGCAATCCGATAAATTAGGTCCGAATTCGCCAGCCCTTCCAGAACTAGGTCAACCGCCTGCTTTTGCTAATGATATGGGGAGTGGAGCACATGTCGGTTGGTCCGATACAAACAAATGTAGTGATGAAAACAATGGTGGTTCTTACACATTATGTTATGTTCACATTTTAACTGGATTAGTAGACGTATCTCTGTCTGATTCTGAGACGTTTTATCACACTATAGAGCCAAGTGAACAAACCACATACAATATGACAATTTCTAATCCAACGCCAGGTCCAGCGGATTTAGTTGCAGATATATTTTCATTAGCAATTGAGGGTGTACCAACAAATTGGAGTGCCAGCATATTCTTCGCTAGTAATCATACTCCAATTTTTGATTCCACACCAGTATCTCTTCAGGGCGGAGAGGCTATTTCGTTGTATATGAGGGTACGCGCACCAACAATTTACCAAGCGAACGAAGATGAGTTGGCTTCAATTAAAGTGGCAGCAATTTCATACAAAGATCCAGCGATAAGAGACGAAGCGATAACGTTGACTCTGATGGATGTTGTTCATGGTATTGAATTAGACACGAGCCACTTCCAAGCTGACGTTGAACAAGGTCAGCAAGCGACATTTTCAATTTCTATAACAAATACAGGAAATGTATACGATACCTTTGCTTTCTACGATCCAACTACTTTGGAAGGGCAAACAGAATGGGCATTACCTTTCGGTTGGGGGATTACCTTCCCTACTTCACTATCTTTAGATCCCGGTCAGTCAATGACTAGAAATTTACAGATAGATGTACCCACGTCACAAGAACCAGGGACCTTTGTTGTATATCTGAAGGGCTGGTCGACCGGGGAACCTGTGTTGTCAGTAGACAAAGGTACTTTTGATATTCTTGAATTATGGGTAAACGTCTCAATTAAGAGTACTGGAAATATTGTATTTGAATTAGGAGACACAACTCAGTATGTATTGCCAGGTGAATGTTCTGAATTCGAAATTGATGTAACAAAGCATTTTACCCCTGGTCATTTAGTATTTACGACACCAGGAGGTCCTGATGAGAAGCCTGAGGAAGTCTCCGAACAAACATGGAGATTTGATCATTGGACGGTAAATTTAGACTTTTCAGAAGCACCTGGGGGAAATAGTATTCCACAGGATTCACCTAGATATTGGTCTGTGGTTGATATGCCCTACAAGGTAACTGCAGAAATGTGCGCTCCATACAATGCAACAGCGGGAATAGGTGATTCTGTAACTGTTAAAGCGACTTTAGATGGCGCTCCAAAGGTTAGGGATTCTGTTGTTTTAGTCACAAATGTCATACAAAGATATGATTTAGATGCCACAACTGAAACCATACTCTCTCTGTACCCCGGGCAAGAATATCAGCTTGATACTACAATAGAGAATACAGGTAATGGAGCAGACCGTTATGATATGGCTATTAGTTCAATAACCGATCAAGATGGTAATTCAGACGTTTGGGATATTGTAATTCCACGTATATTATTCGAGGAATTAGATCGCGATGAAGCTCAACAAATTCCAATTATGATAAATGTCCCAGAACAAACATTAGCAGGGCAATACACTGTAGTAATCGAGATACTTAGTGAAGAAACTTTCGAAGGAAGTAAAATTAGAGATTTAGTTACTCTGCAAATCGAGGTAGTCGAGTTCCATGATATGAGAATAACCATCGATCCAACTGTTGAGAGTCGAATAAAGACAACAGCTCCTGGAAGAGTAGTTAGATTTACAATGAATGTGACTAATTTCGGAAACGTAGCAGATCAGCCTACAGTACACAATCATACTGTTGATGGATCTGGTTGGGACACGGCCCCAGGGCTCAATACTCTTAGTACATGGAATATTCAATATGCACTATTGGAAGGATTCGGTTCCGAATACCCAATAGAGCGACCATGCGTAGTACTTATGGCTGGTGACCCAGAACCAACAAATGGATGTTTTAGATCTTATGAGGGGCGAATAACATTGCCTGAAATGCCTTCATACACTACATTACAACTAGTTGCAATAGTGACAATAGATCCTTCAGCTGCATTAGCAGATAGGGAAATCGGAATAAAATTAAAATCAAGTTTCGGTGATTCCGAAGCCGGTGGAGATTTCGATGAAACCCCAATTTGGACAGACTCTTGTACAATTGATATGAATGAAGATGGATTCCCTGATAATTACCGCCCGAATTGTGATACCAACGAACAAGTCTTAGAATTAAGATTAAGGGCACCTGATTTGCGTATTCAACGAACTATCGTAGGAGATACAAAAGGAAAAATTGGTGATATGTTACCTGTCAGTGTCGAGATTGTAAATGAGGGCAACTCCCATGCTACAGATATTAACATTATTTTATGTGTTGATCAATCAGTTAGTTCGATAAAGAAGAATGGTTGTGATGAATCTAATGTTGTATATCGCCAATTAATCGAAGCAATAATGCCAACATCAGATGGAGATTCACCGCCTCTTATTACTCTGTTATATTTAGTTGAAGCAGGAACGCACGAGGTTGTAGTCGTAGTTGATCCAGACAACATAATTGTAGAAACGGACGAACGTAATAATTACGAATCTGTTGGAGACATGGGTTCAAATTATGGCGCACTTGACGTTGGAGTCGAAATTATTGCCACTTATTCAGTGCCTGCAATAATTCTAGGTGCAACATTTGCTTTGATTTCCGTAGCTGGAGTAGTTATGTATGGCCGAAGGATGGAAGCATTGGATAGATTTGCTGAAAAGAGCAGTATGTTATCAAATCAAGACGACGATTCAGACTTGGAATTCTAATCGAAACAAAAGAAGAAAAGAGTTAGCTAATATTGATTAGCGAACTAGCCACCAAGGCAGCGGTGTGTCTTTATTGATGGAAACGAAATTATTTCCGTTAGTTACGAAATCTTTCATTAGACGATCTCGTATATTTTCCATTATTTCGTGTGCATCAGAAGGTTGGATCCGTATATTTTGTGAAAAAACATCCAAATCCAAAGGTCTCCGCGGATGTGTCATCATTTCTCTAGCCATTATCCTCTCTTCATAAGATTTAGAATTTTCAGATACTCCTTTAGAGGCTTTATTCATAACTTGTTGATGTAGAGCAATTATAGCATCCCTTTGATCATCAATTTTTTCCAAGACCAAGTCTAATTGAGAAAGTAGATTCATTGCTTCTGACATTGGTAATTTCCTCCTCGTACCTAGGCGGTCAATTAATGAATCAAGTTCAGCTGGTAATTTATTAGATAATCTCATTGGACCACCAGCAGGCATCTGTCTATGCTCTGCCCTGAATAAATCTGGCCCTAGATCAAGTCTCAAAGAAAACGATTGATTTACTTTATACATCTTTTTAGGCGGCCCACCCTTTTCCGACGGAACCGTTTGAGAATCGATAAAACCGGCTTTTTCCAATATTTTTACATGTTTCATAACAGCCTGTTGACTTATTTCTAGTAGTTCAGAAAGTTGCAATGGGTAATGTGGTTCCTTAACTAAATACCTAAGAATATCTCTTCTTGCTCGATTTTCAAGAATATCTATGGCCTCATCAAAGTCCACCATTACTTACCAACCCGGAGTTGGGTAGTGGGCTGACATCTAAAAACCCAACTTATATCGTTCATATCTAATTCAGATGGAAATTACTGACCTTTATCCCATTTTTTCCAATTTTCAGATTCTTCTTCCGAGCTATCGGCTTCTTCATTTTTCAATTCAGGAACCACATGATATTTTTCTTCAGGGCTCTCCAGTTTAATATTCTCACTAGAAATAAATGGCTCGGGAACCTCCTTCTCTACAGTCAAATTATGTTTCTTAAATAATTCATCTGTTGTCATGATATTTTCTCGTATTATGATATTTTTTTCCGGGGTTCGCTTTCCTCTTCTCCATAATATCAATGCTCCAATTAAAGTAATAATACCCAGAGGAAAGCCTAAGCAACAGCTAATCATAGAAATCAGAATCCACCCATCTGATAACAAACTTGATTGAATCTTAAAATCATCAATTAACCAAAGCGTAGTATTTCCTTCATTTACTATACTGTATTCCCCATCATCTCTTATTTCAAAAACCCTAATAGGATCATAAATTAAATTTCCCTGAGAGTCAGGTCTCTTATTGATGGACTCAATTAAGCCTGGTTTTTGCCCTTCTATTTCTACTCCTCCTATGTCAGTTAATTTTAGTTCAGGAGACGAATCGTTACCATCTATTCTGAGAGCCATATAGTATCCAATTGTAGATAAATCTACATTTCCTTGCTCTCCAGCTTCTAATTTAATAATATAATTTTCTTCATTATCTATATCCATTTTATCAATGATATTCTCAGTTGATTTCCAATAAGAGGCTACAAATACTAAAATTAGAACTAAGGAAATAGCAGTCAATCGCTTAATCCACAGTTTTGCACGCGCCTCCATAATTAGAAGCAACGGGTATTATCATTTCACATTTGGCTATCAATAGGCTAAACCGATATCAGCCAATTTCTCTGGAAGATAAGTATCAGTTACGAAATCAAGTCCATATTTGGCGAGAGATTGCTGTTCTGCCTTTTTACCAATTTCTTTCATTAAATTTATTTGATCTTTCCAATATCCAGTATTAAATCTAGGGTCAGTTAATTCTGAGTCTAATGCGCCTAAGTCTTGCTTAGTCAATTCATCACTAGGTAAATCATATGCCAAAATATCATCAGCTGTAATTCCTAAATATGTTGCTTCTTTTGTTGCTAGATATTCCGAAATATGAGCAGTTTTAATAGCCCCATATGCAATACTTGCAAATATTCTAAATGACCAAGGGTCACAATCAGCGAATACAAGTATTGGTTTATTCCACTCTTGACTCATTCTTTTCATGATTCTTCTTGTAGATCTTGCTGGCTGACCCTTTAGGTGAATTAGGGCACATCTAGCTTCTTCATCGAATCCATTTTCTACAAGTCTGTCGAACATCCCTCCTGTTTCGATAGCCATTATAAAATCAACATCTTCATCTATCAAGGTCAATTTTTCTGACTCAACATTATATGGCACCCCATATCCTGAATCACCCACATCGTCTCTACAATTTATCCTCATCCAATCTCCCTTTCGGTTTCTTTCTTCAAAGGTGACGTTACCAATTATTCTAGCACCATCTTCTTCCGGTCTTAGTTTGAAATCTTCTCGTAGGCATTTTGTAACAATTTCCAAATCTTCAGCTAAATTATTACTTTCATTTTGCGAACCAAATTTACCGTGCCCCCACCCTTCACTGATGTAGTACATCTCTCTTAAGGTAGAAGATTTACCAGAGTCAATCATTTGTTCAATAAATTCAGTGACATGCAAAGAACGTAGTAATTGTCTGGCCGAACCTAAACTAGTTGCATCTCTTGTGCTCTTTTTCTTACCATATTTATAGACTCCTAATTTATTATCAAAACCAATATTTGTTTTCGCTCTAACTGGTAAAGTCATAGATGGAGGGACTCCCCTTTCCATCTTATTATGCATCTCTGCCGCTATTCCTTTCAAAGCCTCTTTAACTTCCATTTTTGACTTTCTTTGACCAATCTTACTCATACTTCTTCCTCCTCAAATTTGCTAAAAATATCTATTTTTTCTAGATCGGCATCACTATCAGTAATTACTTGTGCAACCTTTTCTTCAGTAATATCATAAGGAATATTATTTACTTCATGGATTTCTTTTCGTACGGCACTCAATGCCTCAGTCTTACGAATTTCTTCTAGTATTTTCTCATCTATTTTCGTAGCTCCAATGATATCCCCGTTACCTCTGAAAAACACATCTGTATCTGTCCAGTCACCTTTACTAAGTCCTGAAAGCGCTATACGAATAGTTGTTGATGTACCAGGATTCAAAGTATCCAAACGCCAAGCCCAGATTCCTCTCGCCTCTTTTCTTCCTCCATTTGAATTTTCTACAATTGAAACCATATCACTTTCTGGCCATTTAAGCAGTATTGTATACGCTCTGGCCCTAGCAGTATAATTGAAAATTTTAATTGAACAAGTAGCCAGTTTTTTCTCTTTGTCCCACCCTAACTCTTCTTCACAGAACACCGCATTCATGATTTGAGTTATCACGGGAGCCAGATCTGGTTCTTCCCTCCCTAATATCTTCGAGGTTTTCTTTGCGATTTCAGGTAATATAACATTAACCAATTCGAATTTCTCTCTCGCCTTCTTTCTTTGAGTATTTTTCTTTAGATGATTTTTCAAACCTCTCCCTACTTCCAAAAGACCTTTCCTAATTTCAGCAGAAACTTCTTCATTATCTGAGACAGCTTCTTTCGCCTCACTAGTAAATTGAACATTAGTTGAGGCCAAATGTATCAATACTGCCGCCGCACCTTTAGGTAAGCCCTTTCCACCTGGGTGATCTAGTCCATATTGCTTCCAATTAATAGACTCAATTGCTTTGGTTAATGCACATCCTCCTTGTTGATACATTAGAGGAACTCTATTGGCAAATCTTAGTACTTCGATGGGTCCTTCTGCGGACAAATCTCCTCCAAAAACAAGACCTACTTCAATTTGAAATGGGTTTCCTTGACTAACTGTAGGTAACCTTGTAACTGTAGATGCGAATCTTGAATCAATAGCTTTCGACAAGCCTTTTTTAATCAATAAATCATCTATTGGCGATAAACAATCTGTTGGTGGGGGTAAGAGTTTTATTTTCTGAAAAGCATCAACTAGTTTTTTGGCATCTTCAGAACTAATTCTTTTAGGATTTCTAACTTCTTCTATTTCAGATGACGACAATAGTTCTTTAGCGGCCCTCATGCTTACTCCTGAGAAATTATGCCTAAGAAATGAAGTCATTCTTTTCTCTTCAGATTCCCTCAACATTCGTTGCAAAGTCCCTAATTGAATCCCGTGAGGATGCGGTTTTATTTCTTCTACAACTCTCGGTAACCTTTCACTTGTTCTAATCCACCTTGCTTCCTCTATTATTTCACCATCTCTATCTTTGACAGTGAGGGAAATTGTCGCATGCGGATTAACTATCGACGTCATTCTTAGATATTGGAATACAGACTGTTTTCCACGTTGATATTTTGCTTTCATTATAGTTGCAATTTTCAATCCATGAACCACTTCTTCCCCAGTATTTTGATCTATCCAAATTTCGCGCCTTTCTTTAGATTTGATAGCTTTATTCTTCCTAGTATCTAGCCCCAACTCCACAAAAACAGCCGACGAATCGTTTTTTATCTTTGATATCACTCGTGTTTTAGCCCCTGTAGTTAATTGAGAATACATCACTACACCAGTAATTCCTATACCTTGTTGCCCTCTAGTTTGCCTTATTGCATGAAATCTAGAGCCCAACAAAAATTTACCGAATACATTTTCTATAGCATCCCGCGGAATACCTGGGCCATTATCTTGCGAAATTAATTCTATATCGTCACCCTTTAGTCTGTTAATTTCAACATTTATTTCAGGAAGGATTCTTGCTTCTTCACAAGCATCTAATGAATTGTCAACAGCTTCTTTAACCGCTGTGATTAATGATCTTTGTAGAGAATCAAATCCTAAGAAGTGTTTGTTTTTCTCAAAAAACTCACTCACGGCAATTTGTTTTTGTTTACTAGAAATATCGCGTGCATCTACCATTTCAATCTCTCCACTTGGTCCTCCCATGTCCTAATGACCTGGGGCCAACTTGTGATGAACGATGCCGAACTCCTTGGGCTATTGAAGGATGCGCTTAGAATTAGGACGAAAGACTATATTTTTGATGATTATAGCATCGTCATGATAGAGCAGATAGTTGATTTTGCACATGGTGAGATAGTTGCCTACTTCGGAATGATACTTATTTTGAGTGCTTTTTTTTTAGAGACAAGAGATATTTTAGAGAGCAAGGCTCCAACATACCTTATTCTGATGGCATCTGGTTCTGGGCTTCTAGCAATAAGGGCATATCTCATTTCAGAGTGGGCATTCTTAATTTTGGAAGTAGCATGGTTCGCAGCAGCAGTTATGGGAATATTGGCATTAAGAAAATAACTCAGGATCCCATGCTGTAATTTGTCCAGTAAAGGCGCTGGCCATAACAGTTAGAGGACTTGCAAGGTATAGTTTCCCCGGCCCCGATCTACCTTGGAAATTACGATTTATAGCAGAGATTGAAACTTGTTCATCATTGTCGCTGACGCCAGGGCCAGCGCCAATACATGCACCACAACCGGGATCGATTAATTTAATTCCAGCCTTTTCGAACATGTCCGTCCATCCATTTTTTTCAGATAGATCTTTAACTGTTTTTGAACCAAATTGAATATAACATTCTACTCCATCTGCTACTTTTAATCCAGCATCAAGGGCCGCTTTTGTAACTTTAGCATAGTATGCGAAATCATCATCTTTACCAGCAGTACAAGACCCTGCATAGGCTATATCGATATTAACTACTCCTAAATCTTTGATATAAGCTCCATTTGTAGGGTCCGACGGTATCCCCTTATCTGGATCTCCCGGATGAGCCACCATGGGTTGAATATCATCTAAGTTAATGTCATGTATGCCTCCATCATATTTTGCATCCTTATCGGCAAAAACAAATGAATTATAGATTTCTTCCCTGGTCAAACCTTGTCTTCTTTTCATTAACCATTCAATCGTCAAATCATCCGGGTCGCAAATACCAGTTTTAGCACTGCATTCTGTAGCCATATTACACAAAGTCGCTCTTTCATCCATTGAAAGGCTAGAGAGGCCCGGGCCACCGAATTCCATACTACGATCTAATGTTTCAGAATTAGCCGCATATTTCCATAAAATATGTAATATTACATCTTTTGCTGTGCAACCAGG
>DADI01000061.1:0-4911 GCA_002494975.1 Euryarchaeota archaeon UBA556 | reverse complement strand
CCTGGAGAAACTCCATTCACTGCCGAATAGTCTCTAACTCCAGTATGTTTCTGAAATGTATTTTGTAAATCTCTCAGTGTTTGAATTTTGTCTTTAAATTTTCCAAATCTAGGCACGCCAGTCGCATATAACAAATGGTCTTCGAATACTGCGAATTTTGGCGGATTTGGTATTGAATAATTATCTCCATACTCTATTTTCAAAAATTCATGAACTTGGGCTGTAGTGAATTCATGAGAATAGCCTCCATCTACAGATGCTAGAACAGCATCTCCTGGTTTCAGATATCCCCTGCCTTTATCTTTGGAGATTAATTTATTAGAAATTATTTTTTCTGCAATTGTCATTGGATGTGGTATTTTGTTAACCTCTGGAAGTTTTATTTTATTAGATTTTAATTCTTTTGCAAAAGGAAAGATCCCACCCTTTTCTAATATTAATTTAGTTACGGGGTCGTATTTCTCTGTAAACTCATGTAGGTCGATACTTTCTCCATTTTGTAATCTTTTTAATATATCATGATCGCCCATTAATTGGCCAAGATTAATATTATTTCTTTCATGTATAGGCGCAAATGATGCCGCAATAACAATTTTTATCCCAGACCATTTTTCACATTGAGGGGCCGTTTCTCTACTGGAGCCCGTTCCTTTTCTATGTCCAGAGACTATTACCTCAAACCCTCCATCTATTAGTGCCCGCGACTCAAAAACACGCCTCCCCTCGTGTAATAACCCTGCATATGCATTTTCTGCGATTTTAGCTGGGTCATAATCAAAACAGACCCATGCTGGCGTCATGACATCTGTATTGATGTCATCCAATAAATCATCAATAGTTAAATCCTCCATTCTCAGATTTAATCCTTCATACAATTGCCTTTGTATAAGTCGCAGGTCTTTTGTCAAAAATAATACTCTCTTCTGGGAATTTAGAGAAATTTTCGATGTTGGCCACCTTTCTTCACTCATGCATAACTCCCCAAACATACCTGCCAAACTCAGCTAATATATCACCATTCTCAATTTTTTACTTCCAAGAAAATTATATTTTAACAACTTTTTAATTCTTCATCAATATGTTAACCTTAAATAACATCGTCATTCGGGATATTTTACCTTTCCTAGGAAAGAGGATGTGATGGGATGGCAGATTATCTTGTAGAAGACACCGTAAAATGTGACGAATGTGGAAGCCGTAATCTAAATCGAGACGAATCTCGCGGAGAGGTCGTTTGTGAAGACTGTGGGTTGGTGCTTGAAGACAAAGTAATCGATCAAGGCGCAGAATGGCGTGTTTTCAGTCCAGAACAAGGAGATCAGAGGGCACGTACAGGGGCCCCAATGACTGTAATGCTACACGACAAAGGTCTCTCGACAGATATTGATTGGCAAAATAAAGATTATTCAGGTAAATCAATTTCATCACGTTACAGATCACAGTTTTATCGAATGAGAAAATGGCAAAAAAGATCAAGAGTTAGCAATGCAACTGAGAGAAACCTTGCAATGGCTCTAGCAGAGCTAGATAGGATGGCAAGCCGTCTAGATTTACCTAAGTCGATTCGAGAGTCTGCTGCTGTTAATTACAAGAAAGCAGTTGAAGCTAGACTGATTCGTGGTCGTTCAATTGAAGGTGTAGCCGCTGCTTCATTGTATGCCGCATGCAGACAATGTCAAAATCCGAGAACATTAGATGAGATAGGCGAAGCAAGTCGTACAGGTAGAAAAGAAATAGGTAGAACATATCGTTTCATGGTCCGCGAATTAAAAATGAAGATACCTCCAACTAAGCCTGAAGATTATATTCCAAGATTTTGTTCCGGTCTCGATCTAGATGCTGAAGTACAATCAAAAGCATATGAATTAATTGCCGCAGCCCAAGAAAAAGAATTAACCAGTGGTCGAGGACCAACCGGTATCGCTGCCTCAATTATTTACATTGCTAGTGTTTTATGCGGTAAACGTAGAACCCAAAGAGAAGTAGCAGAGGTTGCCGGAGTAACCGAAGTAACAATCAGAAATAGATACAAGGAATTAATTCAAAATCTGAATATCGAACTTGAAATATAATTCGGTGACATAATGGCACGACGAGAGGCAAAGGCCCTCGTTAGGGAAATTTGCAACAATCTTTTGATTGAATCAATTAGTCTATCATTTGATTTCCTCCCTCTACCAAACCCTCCTCTAGAGTTTCCAGATTTTCCTGCGAGACCTCCTACAGAGTTATCAAAAATAATCCAGCAAGCCTTGGGAATATCTTCAGTTGATACAGCCGGATTTCTTTATCGTTTAGAACAAGTAATTGAAAAAGAGGAACCAGATTTTGTAAAACGGCATATAGATCCAGATAGAGAACGCGAAAAATGGTTAACGAAACATTCTGAAATGATTGCAGAACAGATCTTGATACTTCAAATAAAAGATTGGTTTTATTCAGCACTGGATGAAAATTCTCCCGATACAGATCGTTGGTATCTTGCTATTAGTGTATTTATAGGCTTAATTTTGAGAGGCAGTGAGATTACAGAAGCCCAGTGCTTCCCACTATTCAATTCAATAATAATTGCACGTCAACCAGGGAACCTTTCAATCAAATCAACCGGCCCCCATCATATTTCTTGGAATGGGGAAACTGGAGGCAATTTCGCCGAAGAAATAGCTCACCCTAGCGGGGTTCTGGCAGCAAATTCAATTTTAGACATAGTAGAATTATACGAGATAGATCATCGAACGGTATTACCATATTGGCTTGAAAGATTATCTGTAGGGGGGCATATTTCTAATCTACTAAATATCCCTGCAAGATTACAAAATCTAGTATTAGATAGCAATGAACATGCATCTGAAAATTTAGTGATGTCAGCAATTTTACTATTTCCACACCACTCTGAAGAGTCTAAAGAAATATTATTTGAGATATGTAATAGTGAACAGATTTTATTGAGAAGAAATCTAGCCTCTAATTTGTCAAGAATAGGCTCTGAAGATTATAAATTCACTCAAATACTATTAGAAAAGTTACTCAATGACAAAGATTCTGATACAAGAGTCCTCTCTACAAGTTATTTAGGTACCCTAGCTCGTTTAGAAAAATATACTTTTATTTCACTGGCAAAGACAATTTTTCAGAATGAAGATACTAGAATGATTCAGAGGCTGATAGAATCAGGAATTAGGCATTATCTTTCTATGAATCCAGATGATGATGATAGTTTGATCCCTATTGCATGGGTATCATGTAATTCTGAGTCGAAATCGAAATTATCTGGTATGCTAATTGAATTAGCAAAAATAAATCAACAATCGTTTGTAAAAATATCTTCAAATATCTTCGACTTAAGTCCAGATTCACATGATGAATTATTTAATAGAATAAACTTCAGAAACAAAAAACTTGGTTCTTTGATCAAGAACAACCAGTAGTCGCGCCACATGCGTTACACTTCAAACAGGTCCCATTACGAACCATTTGGCTGCTCCCGCAGTCAGTGCAGACATCTCCTGTAAAGCCATTTTCTCTTGCAACTCTTCTCGTTTTAGTAGCAGAATCTTCTACCTTTTCAAAAGCACCAAGAGTTTGTTGTACCTCTCTGATTTCTCCTTTGTTTCGGACTACACCATCTTCAGTAATTTCAGGTCTACTTATTGAATATGGGTCTAAATCTTCTTGTGAAACGTGAGCTAAATCATGCCTACCAAGATATCTTATCGCTAATTCTCTGAATATATAATCGACTATACTAGATGACATTTTTACACGGCCACTTCCGCCCATAACCATGCCACTAGGTTCGAATTTTTGGAACGTGAACGAGTTAACAAACGCATCTAACGGCACTCCATGTTGAAGTCCTAGAGATACAGCGATTGCAAATTGGTTCAGCATAGATCGCCATGCAGCACCTTCTTTCGATGTAGTTAACATAATTTCTCCGAGCCTTCCATCTTCGTAAGAACTATGATTTAGATATACGGTGTGCCCACCTACTTTAGCCTTCATCCTGCCTCCTTCACAATTATCTGGCAAAGGCCTCCTTGAAGCGATATAGTCATGCACCATCGATTCTGCAAGGGGTTGAGCTTTTACTTCAGGAAGAGGTAAAGCTTCAACAACCTGTTCAACCATTTTCTGCACTATGACCACTTCTTCATTATCTTCTTCTTGTAGAGCACTTGAATCAACTAATTGATTCATTAATGGCTGAGATAGCTTCGAGCCATCTCTATAAACTGCACACGCTTTTATCATAGTTGAGAAACTTAAATCATAAGCCTCTTTAATTTCCGATACAGTTGAATTCGAAGGCATATTAATTGTTTTAGAGATAGCTCCAGAAATGAACGGTTGTGCCGCGGCCATCATGTGTACGTGCGCTGGCCAATCAATAGAGCGAACACCATATTTCCCACCTGGTGTTGCACAATCGAAAACTGCCAAGTGTTCATCCTTTAGGCCAGGGGCGCCTTCGATAGTTCCTCTTCCTAGAACATAGTCATTTGCCTCATTTATTTGTTCGGAGGATAGTCCTAGAGAACCAAGTACATCGAAGAAATCATCGTTAAATTCGTCCTGACTCATTCCAAGTGCGCCCATACATAATTCCTTACCAAGTATGCTCGGTGAAAAGGCAGATCTTATATCAAACACATCAGGTAATTTAGTTTCAATATTCTTAATCTGTGCTTTAGAAAATCCAAACGCATCTAATTTTTCTATAGATAGATGGGGGCAGCCATTCAAAGTTTTTGTTCCCATTACGAATTCTTCAATATTCTTCGTCTGTTTATCAGAATAGCCTAATCTCTTAAGAGCCATAGTTACGCCTTTGTTGATAATCCTAAGTGATCCTCCACCGGCTAGTGTCTTATATTGTACTAGAGAAAATTGTGGCTCAACTCCTGTAGT
>DADI01000065.1:935-3374 GCA_002494975.1 Euryarchaeota archaeon UBA556 | reverse complement strand
ACTATGATGGCATCCTCTGAGAGTCCCCAATCTGATGGTGATTTAGGTCCCTCCTCATCTAGTGTCTCTGAGCCAGAAAAACCTAACTCGGAGCCTCAAGGTGACGTCGAAGATTTAATCCTAAATGTAGTTAGAAATTCATCTGATGTTAATGGTATTCCATATGACTCGATTGTCCTTGCTTGTACTGAAGCAGGATTTTCGAGAGAATCCTCTGAGGATGCCATTGAAGACTTAAGGGACATAAAGTGTCAAATCATTGAGCCTAGGTTTGGATTTTTCCAAATTCTCGACTAACTTTTTTTTCTTTCAGCGAGTAAATTATCTATTTTTGACAACTTATTTCTTACTCTGTCTATTGTCCCCGAATCACTTAGGTCAATTTCTGTTGATGATTTCATTTTCGCACCTTTAATTTCTGCAATATTAGTTGCTACCAATACTAATTTCTCTCTTACTTTATCATTAGACAGTGGCCATCCTCTCCTTGTTGCGAGTCTGAGGAGTAAATCGCTCTCCTTTTCTCCCCAAAACCCTTCATGACTTCTAATGATGGTACTTATCATTCGGTCCAAATCTTCAATTCTTGCTTGTATGGTTAAGATATCTCCTTGAGTTGTAAAGTCTGAATTCTCAAAGCCCATTAATAGTGAATCATGTGCATCTTCCAGTGCAGCACTAGATGCAATATTTATTTCAACATCTTGTCTTAGATTTAAATTCGGAATTTCCACTGATATTATTTGTTCATTTAATTCCGAAATATCATTTAGATTATTAGTGACATTTGGAATACCATTTCTCCTTAGACTTCTTTTTATTCTTCCCCATGCGTTAAATTGGCTTGTTAATACTCCTGCAACCCTTCCCATCAATATGGTTCTATTTCCTGTTAATGGTAGTTCCAGATGTTGGCACATGACATGTAATTTATCTCTATCTAGTTCAGCCAATCTTTCAATTGTCATTCTTCTTGAATCGAAATTCAGATGTAACCATAATCTCTGTCTTCTCTCTTTATGTGAGCCCGATGATTTGATTCCAAATATTTTCAGAACTTCACCGATTTGTTTATGTGGCATAGACTGAATTCCGTCCCAAGATAAATCCGTATCAGTAAGAATTTGATATTGAATCAATCTCGCTCTAAGTACCTCTACTGAGCCAGATTTACTAAGTTTAATTTCTTCAGCTTTTTGTCTCAATGACATCAGACGTGATCGGTATAGGTCATCCAGTAGTACTTGGTCAACCTGCAAAATCTATCCCCCCTGTATGGTCGAGAATTATTCTGCATGATATTAATTGCGTACGAATTAATGATTCAGCATGTATTTTGGTAGTTAAATCTGAAAGCCGTAATTAATTGTTAAAAAAATCAATTCCTGTAATTTTTGAACTCTCAATCACTCTTCTCCAGTCTTTTTCAGTTGCAATCATTGCTATTTCATAACCTGAATATGGAATTACTCTATCTACCGCAATTGTTCTTTTCCCATCATTTGAAATCGTTTCAATTCTAAATTCAACTAGTACTTCATTTGTGTTTGCTTCGCCTTCTAAATCATGAAAGGCCTGTTCCATAGTCAAGTCTTTATGTTCTTCTGCCTGTTTCATCAGAGTGCTCATTTTACGATGTCTAGTAAGAATGCCTATGCCATTTAATTGATTCTCGTCCATTTCTCCGATGAAATGATTCTGGATTTTCCAAACAGTCTCTCCTTCAATTTCTGAAAATAATTTAGCATTTTTATTAGGATAATTTCTCCTACCCACTAGCACAACTAAATCTGAATATGCGGTTGGTAAAAAGTGGTCATCTCCTCTATTTTGAGGGTCAGGAAGTAGGGTATGTCTTCTTTCACTGATGTTTAATGTAGAATAAATGACTCTTGGAATTATATAGCCATCTATTTCGTTATTTTGACGTAGCTTTTCCATCCATGAATACCTTTCTAATTCATTTCCTAATGACTCATCCCTCTTTTCAATTTCTATAAATGCGGTTGGTGATAAAACTCTCATTCCTCCACGTGATCTTCTTAGCTGCCTCCTAATCAGCTTTGATTCACACAAGATTATAGCAGATTTTGGCTGATATTGAATTTTATTTTCCGAAACTAATACCATATTCGGTGTTCTAGGAGTTCTTGCTCCATGTACTTGGCAATCTGCCTCATACATTTCCATTTGTTTGCCATGTAGGAGTCTCGCTGGCATCGCGAGTAAGTCTAAGTCACCATTCTGAAGATTTTCTAATGCTTGGATAAAAGATTCTTGCTTTTTAGTTTCTATCTGAGCATCAGGTGCCTCACTAGATTCAAAAAACTTCTCCATATATTGGTTAACGGGGCATGATGATATAGATAGGGTTCCAAATTGTATTCTTTCCATAATCGCGTCCACCTCATGGGAGGGAGCACGTACCGTACTCAAACC
>DADI01000065.1:0-875 GCA_002494975.1 Euryarchaeota archaeon UBA556 | reverse complement strand
AGAAATATTGTTGAAGAAGCCTTGGAAGATTTTGTGCAAGAAAAGATGGCCAGTACTCAGGCACCTGCTATGACTTTAGCTCGTGAGGTATTACTCGCAGGAGGGAAGAGATACCGTCCTGTTCTTACGATGTTAGCCTTTGAATCAGCAGGTGGTGAAGAGATATCGGAAGTCATGGACCTAGCTCTTGCCGCGGAACTAATTCATACTGCAACTTTAGTGCATGATGATATCTATGACTTTTCAAAGACTAGGAGAGGTAAACCTACTCTGCATGCATCTCATGGTCTAGCACATGGAATTATTGGAGGGGATTATTTATTTGTACTTGGATTCGGTTTAGGTGGAAAATATGAGGCTAAAATTGTTGAGAAAATGGCAGATACCTGTGCTAACATAGCATCTGGTGAGTTGTTACAGCATGAACACATTGGAAACCTAGCAACAACACCTGAAGATTATTATTCAATTATCGATGGAAAAACAGCTGGGCCTTTTGCTACTGCATGTGCTTGTGCTGCAATTGTTGCTGGTGCTTCGGATGAGGTAGTAAATTCTCTTGAAGAATTTGGTTGGGAAGTAGGCAGAGCATTCCAACTCGTAGATGACTTACTAGATTTGACAGGTGATGAAAACATGGGTAAACCCAAGGGTGGCGATGTACATGAAGGTAAAATGACGCTTCCAATCATTCATGCATTAACTATGCTACATGGGGTCGAACGTGAACAATTAGCTGACGTATTACAAAATTTCTCAGATGATCGTTGGAATGAGTTAGTATCGCTACTTTCAACCGCAGGTTCTTTCGAATATTCTGAACAATTAATCGAAAATCATGTTAACAGAGCTCTACTTCAATTGAAATCCTTGCC
>DADI01000051.1 GCA_002494975.1 Euryarchaeota archaeon UBA556 | reverse complement strand
TCATACATAATGTTACACTGTAACGGTTGAACTATTTGGAAATGATGGTGCCGGGAGCGGGACTTGAACCCGCGACCTTCGGATGTCTCAGACACTCAAAGCAGGCTGTTGCGCTCATGACTAGTTTCAGCAGAAATTAAATTTCCACACAAAATTACCCTATGAGTCCGACGCGCTACCAACTACGCCACCCCGGCAGTAAGTCGCTCGAGTAACAACCACCATTTGAGTATAACGTCCTCCAAAAGAGGTTTTCAAGGAACCTTATCTACCCGCATCCTTGATGTATAGTTCATCATCGGCAACACGTGGTTGACGTAGACACTGCCTTGCGTGCAAGCGCTTACAACGATCGTAAACGTAAGTCAAATGGCGAAAGAGATGGAGGAAAACCTACCTCGAAAAAGATTGAACCTTTTGATCCATTAATGCATTCAATAAAAGAATTAGCAGATGCTTATTCAATGTGGCTTGTAATAATTTACGGAGTTGCAGTGGCTGCAGGTATTCGTTATTTGTTAATGCCAAGAATTGAGGGGCCAGGGCCATTATTGTACCTGTTACCATTATTATTATCCGCAACAATAATTCCACTCCACAAGATTATTTTACCTACTAAATATAATGAATTATATACTAATGGGAACTGGTTCAGAGGTATTTTCTTGTTCATTTTTACTTGGCTAGCATTGTCCTTCATATTGTCTAATCCACCACTTGCAGATATTGCTCCACCTACATTGGCAGGAGGGATAGACATAGAACAAACTGAAGGTATTGAAGATACAACTTGGAAGAATGGCATCTATACTATAGATTTGAATCAAGATACTGTGGATGTAGTTTTGGGAATGGCAGTAAGAGACAATGTAAATGCAAAAACTGTTCAGATAAACGCAGCGATATATTATCGAGGAGAAATGTTACAAGAATTAGCTAATGGAACTGCTATTTCACATACTGAAGAAAAAGAAATGTTTGATTCAGTAACCAACTGGACTAGAGGTAGCAAAATAGGACAACATGAGAGTGATGTGGGGATGGCATGGGATCTAGGGACTCTCGGACCTGGGGAATATACTCTAGAGATTACAATGGTTGAACAAGGAAAACCTTGGGTAAATACATCTGAATTAGTTTACACAATTTCAATTGCACAAACTACTGTTCTTTGATTTGGGAACAAATCTTTGCAGTCATGGCGTCTAATTGTAGTGATTCACCACCACCTTCAACCATTCTAAAATCGGTTTCAGCCATCACTTCGGTAACTTTGAGTTTCTGCGATTCGTCAAAAAATGACACACTGCCCAGTTCTCTATGTAACTGATTCACTAAATCGGTTCCGGCTAAACCAAATCTATCGAGAAGTTCCCTTAATCTTCGTCGAGCAGGTTGAAAACCATCTTGTTGACATGCTAAAAAATAACCATGTAATTCTTCAGGAGGCGCGGTCGCTGTAGTTTCATAGATTAGTTCACGAGTCACATTAGTATCTAAGGAAGCCGCGACTTGTAAAGAGGTAATTGCCTTTCTTAAATCTCCTAAAGAAACATGGACAATCGCATCTGCCGCCTCTGGATGTAATTCAATATTTTCTCCTGAAGCCACATTAACTATCATTTCTCTAACTTGATCTTCAGCTAGTGGACGGAAACGAAATACAGCACATCGTGATTGTATCGGCTCGATGATTTTTGAAGAGTAATTACAAGAAAGGATGAATCTACAAGTTTCGGCATATTGTTCCATTATTCTCCTCAGAGCACCCTGAGCATCGGGAGTTAATGCATCTGCTTCATCAAGAAAGATAACTTTGAATGTGGTTCCAGGCACAGGTGCAGTTCTAGCGAAGGATTTTACTTTAGTTCTAATAGACTCTAATTTTCTTTCATCACTAGCATTCATTTCGAGCATATTAGTACGATATCCCTCTCCAAATACATCCCTTGCTAGGGCAATTGCAGCAGTAGTTTTACCCGTTCCAGGAGGACCTGCAAATAGCAGATGCGGAAAAGTACGTTTCTGAGCATATGCTTTCAGTCTCTCAACTACCGCACGCTGACCTTTGATATCACCAACAGTACGCGGACGATGTCGCTCGACCCAAAGTTCGCTCATAGCAATCTCATCTATGCAGGCGGCTGTCCTTGAAGTTTTGGAGTGATGAATGATAAAAACTAGTAACCTTCATCAGCACTTGGGAACTCTTTATCTCGTACATCTTCGATGTACTGCTTGACTGCTCCGTCTATAGTTTCGCCTAAATCGGCATATCTCCTTAGGAATCTTGGGCTGAAGTCTTTTGTAATACCAAGCATATCATGAAGGACTAAAACTTGACCGTCACAGTCGACTCCTGCCCCTATTCCAATAGTAGGTATTGTTAGGGCTTCACTGACTTCTTTAGCTAATTCTGCAGGTATCTTTTCGAAAACTATCGAGAAGCAACCAGCCTCTTGTAATGCCTTGGCATCTTCAAGTAATTTATCTGCTTCATCTTGTTCTCTTGCTCTTACCGTATAAGTTCCAAACTTGTATATTGATTGAGGAGTTAATCCAAGGTGACCCATGACTGGAATTCCAGCCTGTTGGATACGTTTTACAGATTCTACTACCTCAGAACCACCTTCTAATTTAACAGCATGACCTCCTGATTCTTTCATAATTCGAATTGCTGAATCAAGTGCAGTTTTAGAATCGCCTTGGTATGTCCCAAATGGCATATCAACCACTACTAATGCCCTATCTACTCCATTGATTACACATTGAGCATGGTAGATCATATGTTCCAAAGTAATTGGGACTGTTGTTTCATTACCGGCCATCACATTAGAAGCAGAATCACCAACTAAAATTACATCGATACCAGCGGCATCAACAAGTCGCGCTAATGAATAATCGTATGATGTCAACATAGTGATTTTTTCACCCTCTCTTTTCATCTCTTGGAGAGTATGAGTTGTGACTTTTTTAACTCGACTAGATATTGCCATATGGTCACTTCCGTTATTCTCCGAGTAACATACATACCTTCAATTAAACGCTTGTTCATTCACTAATCGAATTCTAATTCCTCTACACCTAACAAAAATTCATCTATTTCTAAAACTCCATCTTCATTATGATCAGCAG
>DADI01000007.1:4212-6497 GCA_002494975.1 Euryarchaeota archaeon UBA556 | reverse complement strand
TGATGTCACTATTAATATCGCTATAAGAGTTCTTTTAGTGGCATTCATCATTTCCTCGAAACGGTTCAGCACTAAAAATCATTGTCTGAAGAGTTAGTTAATATCCGGTGGAAATGATGGACTCCTTTTTCTTTAGATGGTGAATATCTTCCTCTTTCATAAGATTTCGAAGAAACTCCTCTTTGTGTAGCTTCAACAATCTCTTGGTCTTCTGCTTCTACTTTATCTAAATCTCCTCCAGCGCCTTTTCCGAGCATTGATTTTTCACCTACAAAGCCATGATAAACTATTCTTGTTCTATCGACAGAGATTGGACTCACAACATTTACTGATAGACCCCATGGATAAAAGTTTAACATCAAACCAGGATATATCCAATAATAGTAAGCAGCTATTTTTTTCCCAAAGTCAGGTGATGATTCTGGTAAATCGAAACATGCCTCTCCTTCGTTAGCAATACCTATTTGCAAAACACCTCCTTCGAATAATTCTGTGCTATATGAGTCATAATCAAGCACACTGTGTAAGTCTCCATGCACAAATGGAATATGAAAACCTTCGAGATAATTATCTACGTAAAGTGCCCAATTAGCATTAATGTCATAAGACCTATGCCTTGATTCATCATATTCAAAAGATTCAATATTCATCCACCCAATTCTATTTTGCATTTCATTTATTACAGCATCATAAAATTGTTCTCCACCTAAGAATATTATTCCATTCCATTTTTTAATATTGAACTCTCTTAGATTATCAGAGTCGGTGGGGAAGTTTTCGACATCTGTAAATTCTGGCATATTCCTCATGCATCCATCTAATCCAAATGTCCTCCCATGATATCCACATTTGAGAGACTTCAGATCACAAGGCTTTGTAGCAATTAGCATACCTCTGTGCGTACATACATTTGATAGACATCTTATCTGTTCATCTTTAGTTAATATTAATGCTTCTCCGAGAATATTTTCTAATTGAGGTAAAGGTATGATACTATTCTCATTAAGTTGACTTACATGTGCTGCAAAGTGAAATGAATTAGAAAGTCTAGAGAGAATATCTGAAAATAGGGATTCTTCTGTGTAGTATCTTGATGGTAAAGTATGTGCTTTACAAATATCAGAATCTATGATAGGCGCAGCAACCATTGTGTTGACTCAGATGAATCCGTATTCAGTTATTTTCATGTGGAGGCATCGAATTTCTGAATTTTCGATCTCCAATTTACATAAGCAAATGAGGGAATAGACCACAGAATTATTGAACCTATCCAAGCTATTGCAGAACCGACTATCAAACCATATTCAATCATTGACCACATCGCTATAATTGAGTATGCAGCAACTGACGCGCCTCCCATCATCATGGGGCCTGCTGCGCCTAGAGGAACCGACGGTCCTTGAGCAATCCATAATGCTACCATACTTGTAAGAAATATTGCAGGGAATACTGATGCTAGACCTGCAATTAGAGGCATTCCTAATCCTGAAATTATAACTGCAACACCTATAGCAGTGGCAGCTACAAAACCTCTGGAAACAAGGATTTTCTTACTGACTTGATTATTTCCTTTTGGTGCAGGTTTCAGATTCCAGCACATAATAGCTCCAAGTGTTCCAACCAATACAAATCCTGTAATTGCTATTTGATAGGCAGAGTAATTTTTATCGATAGCTAAATCTACTGTTTTAATTGCGAATATACCTGTACTCGTCCATACTAATAGTGAGCATATACTGGTTACAATGAGCCTTTTATTTGAGTTCCATGTTTTCGGTAGTTTACTAGGTAGAATCGCCCAAGTTGAAAGAAATATTGCATTGATTAACATTCCTGCCGGAACTATCGCCAGACTAAGAATCAATGAATCATCTCCACCTTCTGATCCCATTCCTATAGCAGCAGGAATAATTGTGGTTGGTATAGTTCCTAGAATTCCTCCCAAAACCCCTCCATATTTCTCAATAAGTACGGTTACAGTTGTCGCAACAACTCCTGCCATTACCGCTGCTAGCAAGGCGGTCTGCCCATCCATGATGGCTCGTGATGATAACTAACCAAGAAGTCTTCAGCGAGTCTTCCAGAGCGTGTGTTTGATGTGGTGGCAGTATTCCACAGCCATCGTGGTAGATTGGCCTGAGGCGGGAACCGCTGTTCGTTTGGTAGTGAAGACTTGGGCTGGAGAGGCTTCACATGAAGGCCTTGCATTGCCTCCAGCAGGGCCTAAATTAGTAACTATGAAGTTAGTAAATGGTTACAATATTTCTTATCCTGAAATCGTGGTT
>DADI01000007.1:0-4056 GCA_002494975.1 Euryarchaeota archaeon UBA556 | reverse complement strand
GTTCCCGAACTCCGTTCAATTGCCCGAATTCATGTTGTGAAATTAGGTAATATGTGGTCTGATGATATTCGCCCACGTCATTGGAATCGTATGTTGAAGGCTACTGAGGAAGCGTTCTCAGAAGATGCAGTAGGAGTTGTCATTACTCATGGTACCGATACATTACATTACACCGCTGCAGCAATGTCTTACGGTTGGGCAGGCCAAGGTGGTAGACCCCCGGGAAGAATAGTTCTAACAGGTTCTCAACGATCTCCTGACAGAGGTTCATCTGATGCTGCTGAGAATCTTATAGCGGCAGTTCATTGGGCCGCTAATGGGCCTAAACCTAGCGGTTATGGCGACTCTTCAGTAGTTGTACTTCATGCAGATTCTTCCGATGGTCGTTGCGCAGTTCTCCCCGGTTGTGCTTCTCGTAAATATCATTCTTCAAGAAGAGGTGCTTTCAAATCTATAAATCAAAATCCCCTTGCTCATGTTCTTGTGAATAAGGGTTCAGCAACAATCGAATTATTTGAATCAAGGGCTCATGATGCTAGGATTGAAACAGAATCTCCGACTTATTTTGATGAGTCAATTCGTATTGCAGAATTTTCCGCTGGGCCTCACTTACATTCAGACTTAGTCCAGGCGGCAATTGATTCAGGTTACGATGCTCTGTATTTCCATGGCACAGGTCTTGGGCATTTACCTATACAGGACCCTGAGGACGATAGTCCTGAAAACACCAAACTAAGATTTACAGTAGAAGATTACTGTAAATCAGGGGGGGTAGCGGTGCTAACTACTCAAACGATTCATGGGCCAGTTCATTTGGATGTTTATTCCAAAGGGCGTATTCAGCAAGAAATGGGGATAATAGGACATGGGTCACTTTGCCCTCCAAGTTCTGGTTTAGTCAAGTTACATCATCTTCTTTCAGTTGGTAATGGAAGTGATTATGTGGCCTCAGGATGGGAACAAGATCTGTGCGGTGAAAATCCGTATGACTCTCAATCTTGATTAAAGTTCAAGCCGACTCTGTCAATAACCGTCTGTTAGTTCGGAACGTTATGACGCGGGTATCGCCGAGTGATAATTTGGATAATTTTCGTCAACTTGCAAATAGTCCCGGCGATAGGATATCGGTACAAAATCTAAGAAAATCTGGTCGAATGACTGCTAGAGAAAGGATTCATGCTTTAATTGACTCGGACTCATTTGTTGAGATTGATGCTTTTGTTCAGCATCGTTCCGGTGACCATAATTTACACCTTCATCGTCCTTTTGGTGATGGAGTAGTTGCTGGACACGGTATGCTTGACGGCCGAAGAATAGTGTGTTTTGCTCAGGATTATTCAATATTCGAAGGGACAATGGGTGAGATGCATGCTAAAAAAATAGCAAAGATAGCAGAATTCGCGGAAAAATCTCAGTTGCCTATTGTAGGTATTTGGGATGGTGATGGTCAACGTGCTTACGAAGGAGTTCCCGCTTTAGGTGCTACAGGAGAATTACTTGATATTCTCGTAGCATGTTCTGGCCGCATACCGATAATTTCGCTAGTTCTTGGCACTGTTTCAGGAGTCAGTGCCTTGGCGGCTGGTTTGTCTGATTTTGTCATACTTGGTTCGGAGCATGGGCAGATGTTTATGCGCAGTCCGTATTTCATTCCAGAGGTTATTAGTGGAGAAATCGATGAACAAACACTTGGTGGTGCTGAGTCTCATGCAAGCCGTAGTGGAGTTGCGTGCTTAGTTGCTGATGATGAACACGATGCAATAAATATTGCAGCAGAAATACTAGGTTACTTACCAGACCATACTTTAGCCGAATCATTTAATGTTAATTCAGGCGATCCATGGGACCGTAGATGTAAGAAATTAGAGAAGATAGTTCCATCTGACTCCAACAAACCCTATGATATGTTGGAAGTAATAAGAGAAGTCGTCGATGAACAACGATTTTTAGAGCTATTTCCTTCTTATGCTGATAATATTTTAGTTGGCTTTGCCCGCCTTGATGGGCAGTCGGTTGGTATTGTTGCTAATCAGCCAAAAGTATTAGCCGGTTGTTTAGATATCGATGCCTCTGTTAAATCTGCCAGATTCATTAGAACTTGTGATGCATTCAATATACCTGTAATTACATTTGTTGATGTGCCAGGTTTTCTTCCAGGTACCGTTCAAGAATGGGGGGGAATTATTCGTCATGGTGCTAAGATGCTCTATGCTTATGCTGAAGCAACAATTCCTAAACTTACAGTAGTGACTAGGAAAGCATATGGCGGTGCTTACTTAGCTATGTCATGCAAACACCTTGGTTCCGATTACAATATATCTTGGCCCACTGGTGAATTAGCAGTAATGGGCGCAGATGGTGCTGTGAATATCATTCATCGTCGTGAACTGGAGCAATCAGATAATAGATTTGATACTCATTCTGAACTTGTCGACGAGTATAGAAATAAATTTGGAGACCCATATGTTGCGGCGAAAAATGGCTGGTTAGATGATGTAATTGAACCAGCAGATACTAGAAAAATGTTGATACAAGCATTGAGGCCGCTCAAAACAAAGAGGGAATGGGTGCCACCTAAGAAACATGGGAATATCCCGCTCTAATCAAACAGTTTTTCTAAAATGTAACTCAAATTAGGTAATTTTTCTATATTCTCATAGAGAAAAAATCGTTTCCATGCCTCTAAATGCTGAGATGCAAGCATAATTACTGCAAAATCATCTATTTTAGAATATTCATTATATGATATTGAAACATCCATTTTTTCTTTAATTGTTTGACTTTCTTCTCCACCCGGATTGACATCTAAATCGACTGAAATATCTGCTTCTCCATTTTCAATTATAGATATATCCCATGGTCCAGAGACTAATTTTCTTCTTCCATTAATTGGAATAATCTCTCCTCCGGATTCAGACCATGCTGCAACAATAGAGCGAGCAGTAGACCCTCCTCCTCTGATTTTTAAAATTGATTTACTTGGATTTATCCCTATATATTTCGCAGCTTCTACGAAACCATAACCGTCAGTATTGATCCCATTCCATACTCCATTGGTTCTCATTAGTTGATTGATAGAATTAATTTCTCCTTCGTCAGATATTCCTAATAATTCTCCTATTATATGTTTCAGTGGTGAGGTAATAGATATCCATAAGTCACCATTTAATTCTTCAATATTTCTTTTGAACTCTTCAGAGTTATTTGCTTCTAAAAACACAGGTCTAACTTCGTCTATCTCAAGTGCATTTCCCACTATTTCGAATAGTCTTGGAGTCAAAGAATGAGAGATAGGGAAACCTGAGATGCCCCAATAGGCGGGTGTCTTCACATGACCTCCTACGAATTGTTAGCAATGAAGGTTTCAAGTGAGTAGTTCGACCGGAAAGCCTGATGGACAGTGATTTGGATATCGCCCGCAGGGCAGAACCTAGGCCTATAGAAGAGATTGCCGCGAAGCTCGGACTTTCTACTGATGACTTGATTATGCAGGGCCCAACTATTGCTAAAATTAAGTGGGATACTATGAAATCTAAGTCCTCCGATAAGCAAGGTTTCTTGATTCTTGTCACTTCTGTTAATCCGACCCCATTCGGAGAAGGAAAAACAGTTACTACAATAGGTTTGAATCAAGGTTTAAATCGCCGAGGCCACAAAGCTTCTTGTGTAATTAGAGAGCCGTCAATGGGTCCTGTTTTTGGAATTAAAGGAGGTGCTGCTGGTGGTGGTTTTTCTCAAGTAATTCCTATGGAACAAATCAACTTACATTTCACAGGAGATTTACATGCCGTAACATCTGCGCACAATCTTTGTTCTGCCATTCTCGATAATTATTTGCACAGAGATAATGAACTAGATATTGATACAAATCGTATTTTCTGGCCACGAGTTATTGATATGAATGATCGTTCATTAAGAGAAGTGACAATTGGTTTAGGTGGTAAAATGAATGGTCTTGTTAGAACTGATAGATTTGATATTACAGCTGCGAGCGAAGTAATGGCAATCCTTTCTTTGTCTAGTGATTATTCTGATTTACGTGCTCGTTTAGGTCGA
>DADI01000042.1 GCA_002494975.1 Euryarchaeota archaeon UBA556 | reverse complement strand
GATTCAGCTGGTATCGAAAGAGCAAGACTATTGCTTCATGAAGTCCTTTCTGAGGCGCAAGATTTAGGTATACAAATTCCTCCAGCATCTCAAACTCCTTATGTTAACACAATACCTTGGGATAATCAAGTCCCATACCCTGGTGACCTTCAAATTGAGAAAGAAATTCAAAATATTATTCTTTGGAATTCTGCACTAATAGTTTCCGATGCCAATAGAAGAATTGATGGTATTGGAGGACATATATCCACTTATGCATCTTCTTCTACCCTATATGAGGTAGGTTTCAATCACGTGTTTAAAGGAAAAGAATCCAATGGAATCGGTGACGCCTTATACATCCAAGGACACGGTAGCCCTGGAATATATGCTCGAGCCTTCCTAGAAGGTCGAATTACTCGTGAGCAACTATCTAATTTTAGACAAGAAGCATTCTTGGACGGTCTTTCTTCCTATCCGCATCCTCGTTTAATGAAAGATTTCTGGGAGTACCCCACTGTCTCAATGGGACTCGGCCCATTAGCAGCAGTAATGCAAGCAAGATTTTGGAAATATCTAACCGATCGTGAATTAGTAGATACATCCCAAAGTACTGTATATTCATTTCTAGGAGATGGAGAAATGGATGAACCCGAATCGATTGCAGCAATTGCTGTAGCCGGCCGAGAGAAACTGAATAATCTAATTACAATAGTTAATTGTAACCTTCAGAGGTTAGATGGCCCTGTTCGAGGAAACTCGAAAGTTATCCAAGAGTTGGAAGGATTGTATAGAGGAGCTGGTTGGGATGTTTTCAAAGTACTATGGGATACAAACTGGGATCGTCTTTTCGCTCAAGATATTGAGGGGATATTACTTGCCAGATTAGAAGAAATAACAGATGGTGATTTTCAGAGAATGAGTACATTATCTCCTTCTGAATTCCGTGATGAATTATTCTCTGGCTCTGAAGTATTAGTTTCTCTCGGAAGGAATCTTTCCGATGAAGAAATAATTAATTTACGACGAGGGGGCCATGATCCTTTGAAGGTATACGCTGCTTATCATGCTGCTTTAGAATCTGACAAACCATCAGTTATTTTAGCGCATACTGTTAAAGGATGGGGCATTGAATCTTTTGCAGGCAAAAATACAACTCATCAGAAGAAGAAAATGAATCTCGATGATTTAATTGCTTATCGGAATCGGCTCCAAATCCCAATTTCTGATGAAAATCTACAAGAAAACCCCTTTTATCTATTGGAAGATGAGTCTGATGCTCTGGCATATATTCATGAACGCAGAGAGCAACTTGGCGGTTATCTACCTTCCAGAAAATCACTAGAAATTAATTTTGACTTACCAGAAGAGAAAACATATTCTGAGTTTGATAAAGGCACCCCAGAAGGTCAGAAAGTATCTACAACCATGGCATTTGTTCGATTATTAAGAAATTTAATGAAGTCAGAAATCGGGGAGAAGATAGTCCCGATAATTCCCGATGAAGGTAGAACTTTTGGAATGGATCCTTTATTCAGTGAATTCGGCATATACTCTCAATCAGGTCAAAAATATAAGCCAGTAGATCATAAAATGATTATGAATTATAAAGAATCGATAACAGGTCAAATATTAGAAGAGGGGATTTCTGAGGCTAATTCTATAGCATCTTGGATAGCATCTGCAACCTCATATTCTCATGCTTCTACTCCAACTATGCCTTTCTATATCTTTTATTCTATGTTTGGATTCCAGCGCGTAAATGACCAGATTTGGCAGGCTGCAGATGCTAGGGCTAGAGGATTCTTGATGGGTGCGACAGCGGGCCGAACTACACTGAATGGTGAAGGGCTTCAACATCAAGATGGTCATTCATTATTACATGCCAGTACTGTTCCGTATTGTAGATCATGGGACCCTGCTTATGCGTATGAACTAGCCACAATTATTAGACATGGTATTGATGAAATGTGGAACCAAAATCTTGATGTTTTCCACTACATAATGCTATACAATCAAAATGAACAACAACCTGCTAAACCTAACGATGTGGATGAAAAAATAATAAAGGGTGCATACAAAATAATTGAATCTAATAATAATGGCAACCCATCTGTTAGACTCTTAGGTTCTGGGCCTATACTTTCTCATGTGAAAGAGGCTTCTCAAATTTTGTCAGATTACGGTATCGATTCTGAAGTGTGGTCAGTTACTTCATATGGCGAATTAAGACGCGAAGGTCTTGAATCTCAGAGAATTAATCGTCTTTATCCTGATCAACAAAAAGCATCCTATGTTTCCGAATGTTTTGGTGATTTAACTACTACCATTGCAGTTTCAGATTACATCATAGCAGTCCCTGAAATGATTCAACGTTGGGTTGGCGGGAACTATGTAGTCCTAGGTACCGATGGTTTTGGTCGTTCTGATGATAGATCACAGTTAAGGAGATTTTTTGAAATAGATACAGAGAGTATAGTTTTAGCAACAATCTCTGCATTAGAGAGAGAAGGTAGAGTGAACACGGGTTTAACTGAAGAAGTAGCGAACAAACTTGATATCTCTCGAGAGAGAAATGACAAGACAAACTGATTTAAATTAATGCAACAAATAATGACATTAGTAACATCGATGATGCAGGTACAGCTCTAGATATACTGTCTTCCTTTATTCTCAAGTGGCATAATACAGCACCTGCCATCAAAATAGCCATAGAAATAGCCGCAGGTACAACCAATTCACTTTTCCAGTAGCCCGCTAGCAATGCAATAGCCAGTGCAATTTTAGTCGCTCCAACAACATAAACTGACCAATCAGGTAATCCATAAACAGCAAATTCCTCTTTGATATTGATGGCATCTCCTGCTCTGTAAGGTGTTTTCCAATTTGGTCTTATTAACCATACAGAAAATATTACACAAGCAATTACCAACTGCAATACAAGCGTAATAGTCTCCATCATGATAAAATCTCCATTTTTATTTTAATTTGTATAAACATTTTTCCACACTCTTGGCACATACGTGCCATGTCTCATGACGACTCTATGGAGCATATATAATCGTTTAATCTTAAATTGAATTATTCGTGTCATTCGAGGGCAGATAAAGTATTAATCGACAAAAATAATATTCACATCCATAGATTGATTAATTGAAAAACAAACTGGGCAATCACACCCTTCTTTAATCAACCATTCTCTGTTTTCTGAACTCAAATTTTTAGGTAATTTAATCTTAATTTCTAACTTTCCAATACGGCGAGGATTTGTAGCCATAATTTTTTCAATACTTCCCAACATTCCATCTACATCGATTTCTCTTTTTTCAGCCCTAATGCCAATTATAGTCATTATACAAGTTAGCATAGATGTTGCCAACAAATCGGTAGGGGAGAATGACTCCCCCTTTCCATGGTTGTCCAGAGGGGCATCAGTGATCAATTTCTTCCCTGAAGGAACATGTGTCGCTGTACACCGTAATTCCCCTTCATATTTCGCTTCTATTCTAACCATTTAATCACCACCTAAACTATTCAAAACAGGTGAATTGAG
>DADI01000039.1:3637-5534 GCA_002494975.1 Euryarchaeota archaeon UBA556 | reverse complement strand
CAACCGCACTGGCGTGTACTCCAGTACCTGTCTCAAATGCATCTTTACCAAATACGGGATAGTTTCTTGGTAGAGCAACTTCAATATATTCGTGAGCTTTTTGCATATACTCGTTAAGTGAAGTTAAATCATTTTTTATCACACCCATTAAACTCAGATTGACAAGCGTCTGATCTAATGGTGCATTACCTGCTCTTTCCCCAACTCCTAATGCCGTACCATGTATTACGTCGGCACCCGCTTCTACTGCTGCTAAGTTATTTGCTACTCCAAGCCCTCTGTCCTGATGCCCATGCCAATTCACCTCGATGTCTCTACGTTTTACTCCAGAATCGGGTATTACTTCCTCTTGAATGAATGCTAATAATTTCTTGACTCCGTTTGGAGTTACATGTCCACATGTGTCACATATACAAATTCTATCTGCTCCTAATTCAATAGCGCGAGTGTAAACTTCCTTAATTTCTTCAGGTTTACTCCTTGTAGTATCTTCAGTAACAAACATTACGGGAATATCATTGTCTACTGCGAAAGTTACTGCTTTTTCTGCTGTTGAGATTATTCGTTGCATATCCCATCCTTCTGTATACTGGCGTATAGGGCTAGTTCCAAGGAAAGCACTTGCCTGTATCTGTGTTTCATATTTTGCTTGAAGGTTGACTAATGGTTCAATATCACTAACTACTGTTCTAACAGCACATCCTGGCCTTAAATCATAGGAATTTTCAGTCATGTGTGATAGCATTGAATCAATATGTTCTATGTGAAATGGTCCTGCCCCAGGTAGCCCCAAATCTACTTTTTGAATACCTAATTTTTCCATATAATCAATTAATTCTATTTTTTGTTTGATAGTAGGATTCCTTGCACTAGGGCTTTGTAAACCATCTCTCAAGGTTTCATCATCGAACCAAACATCGTGTGGATGTTGAGATGAAATTCTTTTGATTTCATAGTCTATGGTATTCCAATCATAGATTAGTTCTGATTCCTTCATCTCTGATGCCTCCGTTCTTACGATTCGTGGACGAACTACTAGGTGTTTGAATCCATCGGATTCTAATTCTTCTTTATTCAAGTTCTTTGATTTTTAAAATTACTTTTTACTTTTCATATTACGTGATATTAAAATTACTATAATCATCAGACTTATCAAAGATCCTTCAAATCCTATACTTGATAATACTAGGGCAATGAACATAAATGCTAGATAACTTAGAGATATAAAGAATGAATGTGATGCCGATGGCATTCTATCATTTTCATCATATTCTTCCATTACATCAATTTTCCAAACAGTCAATCCGTACCAAATACTTAGTGACATCGTGTTTAAGATAATTAATGAGTTATTAATATTGAAGTTAATTTCATTCCAAGAATCTATATTTTGATAGCTTAAAGGAGCGGTTAATGACAATAATATCAAGATTATCGCATAAATTTTCATTTCCACTAAAGTTCTTTTTTTACCCTTAACGTTAGGCAACATTGGAACACCTACTTTTTCATATTCTTCGGAACGATATAGTGCTAAAGCCCAAAAATGAGGGGGGGTCCATAAGAAAATCAATAGAAACATAAACCATGGCATATAACCTCCAATTTCAAAAATTGAATTTATGAATTCTTGGAATGAACTAACTGAGATTTCTAAATTTCCTTCTGCAGCACACCATCCTATTACTGGCGGAGTTGAACCTGCAATTCCACCTATGACAATATTTTGTGTACTTGATCTTTTCAACCAGATTGTGTATATGAATACATAAAAAAGTATGCTAAATAGTGCCCAAAATGCAGCTACTTGATTAGCCATTTCTAATAGCCAAACAGTTCCAATTATTGATATTATAATTCCATATGTTAACGCAGCCTTAGGGGATATTTCTCCAAC
>DADI01000039.1:0-3587 GCA_002494975.1 Euryarchaeota archaeon UBA556 | reverse complement strand
GCGGTTAAATATCCTCCAATAAATACAATAAACATATTCTCTAAAGTTTTGCCATTTACTGTATTTAATTCTATTAAATCGTGGCTGAGTATAGCGCACATTGCTGTTATCTGCAATAGTACAACAACTCTTGGTTTTGTCAAAGAAAAGAGAGTATTTCCTAGTGCCCTTGTCTCTGACATAATGGCTCCTACTGTCACTAGTCTTTGAAACTCATTGACTGCTATTATCAGGTACTAGATATTTTTTCTCAAAGAGTGTGACTCTGTTAACTGCTAATAATAGAGTTGTTAATATGATAAATGTCAAAGATCCAATCATGAGATGTACCAACGATAGCAACTCGAAATATGTTATTTCAAATCCTTCTAATTTAGCAGAAAGGACATATAATCCTCCCAACCCCATATTCAGTAAGTATAGAATTGTAGCTGACCAAACCCACTTACATAGTAATGAACCATATTCTTCATCTCTACTTTCTTTCCAAATAATATAACATGTGAAAACAAGAATTAAGCCTACTAAACCAACTATTATTCTATGAATAATTTGTGATTGTGCTTCGTAATCTGTAATTTTTTCTAATAATGAACTATTACATAGAGGCCAAGAATTCGGAAAACCCAATACTCCGCATCCTTGATTTGCACCAGGGGTAGTAGAAACAAAAACTCCTACAAATAAACTAACAAAAGTTCCTAATGAAAGTAAAACTACACGATTCTTCCATTTTTTGGCTAATATAGGGTCGAATGTAATCCACGGAGGGACCTCTTCTTTGTCTCTAACCGTTGTTAACCAAATCCATATTAGAGACATTAAAAATAATAATGCTGAACTTAAGTGAAGTGCTACACTCCAGTGTAGGTTATCCATTCTTACAGTTACATATCCCAGGAAACCTTGCCATAATATTAGAATAACAGACACTAAAGATGCCAGTTCTACCTCTCCTAACAATTCTTCATCTTTCCTTATTATCCACCAGTTCAATAATACTAATGGTCCTAATAGAGTTCCTGCTAAGAGCCTATGAATCCATTCTGTGAAGATTTGGAACGATGTATAAGTATGCCAAGAACCCCTGGAGTCTATCTCATCAGGATTCTCTTCAAACCATTCTTGCTGATCTTCTTCTGATACATCAAACCCCCATGTTCCAAAACATGTCGGCCAGTCAGGACAAGATTCTCCAGCATCATAAATTCGGATTACTCCACCCGCTGCTATTACAATTATTGTTAACCCAATAATCGCAGCAGTTAGCTTGCTAATATTGACTCTTTCGAATCCCACTATCTCACGACCTAATTGTCATAGATATATTCTTGTTTTATTCATCAAGATGAGGTTCAACATCAATTGGTATTCGGTGTTTTATATATTCGAGAGTAGCAATTTTCATAGGGTCAAGTACAACTCTTTCTTTGGCATCATCTACGCCATAAAGTTGGATCAATTCTCCAGAAAATTCATCTCTTAATTCATCTTCTGATACGAACAAAGGTGCTCCCATACTAATTTGTAGTGCTCTAGCGCCAATAATTCGTGCTTTTTCAAAGCGGGTATGTGCTCTTGCTGGCTTGACCATGATGTAGAACGGCCAGCGACCCCCACATAAGGGCATTGACTGATTAAATGATGCCTTAGAGTCGTTAATTATAGTAAAATACTATTTTTTTCTTTCTACTAACATGGCTACTGCATTACCTCCACCGAGGCAAATCGTTACAATTCCTTTTTTCCCATTAGTTCTTTCTAATGCATTAATTGTGGTCATTAGACAGCGTGTTCCAGTAGCTCCTAGTGGGTGCCCTACGGCAACTGCTCCTCCATGGACATTGAATCTATCTTCAGGGACTTTAAGAGCCATTTGTACAGCCACAGATGCCGCTGCAAAAGCCTCATTATGTTCTATAATATCTATGTCCATAATATCTAAATTATTTTTCTGAAGAATATTTTCTACAGCAGATACAGGCGCTACCATAACTCTTTTTGGTTCAACTCCTGATGTAGTATAGTCCAAGATTTCAACTAATATAGGCCATCCCTTTTGCTTAGCTATTTTCTCTGAACAAACTAGAACTGCGGATGCTCCATCTGATACTTGACTAGCATTACCTGCTGTCACGTGTCCATTTTCTTTGAATACTGCATTTAATTTAGTCAAAGTATCCATGTTTGTCCCTGGCCTAATGCCTTGATCACAACTAAGTTCATCCATTTCAATTACTTCATTTGTTAACCAACCATTTTCCCATGCAGCATTTGCTAATGCATGTGAACGTACAGCATATGCATCCGATTGTTCTCTAGAAAGATTAAACTCAGAAGAAACAATTTCTCCTGTCATACCCATTGTCGTTCCGTCAAAGGCATCTGTCAAGCCATCATGTGTCATTATTGATTTCAGAGACTTAAATTCAATATTATCTCCTTTGTTTACATTTTGGATGAAATATGGAGCATTACTCATTGATTCCATGCCTCCAGCTATTACTACATTAGCATGTCCTGAGATTATATCACTTGCTGCAATCATAACTGCCTTGAGGCTAGAGCCACAAACTTTGTTGATTGTAGTACATGGTGTTGAATATGGTAAACCTGCATTTATTGCAACTTGTCTAGCAGGTGCTTGTCCAGAACCAGCTTGTAAAACCTGTCCCATATATACTTGATCGACTATACCGCTTTCAGGATCTAAATTCACTCTTTCCATAAGATTCTTTACTACTTTAGAACCGAGTTCTGTAGCCGAATAATTCGATAGGGCTCCTCTGAATTTACCTTGAGGTGTCCGTGCATAAGCACATATCACCGCTTTAGACATAACTCTTCGAGTGAGGTTATGGTCTTGAATAGTGCTATTAGCAAACTAGTTATTATGATACATTATCTGAGTTAAAACCATAGAAACTAGGATTTATCAAATCAGGTCGTGAGTCTGATTTTACTAGGATAGTTCGAACAGCCCATAGGTCTTTGAAAACTCTGTATTGAGAAGTTTTGTCTAGATAATCTACCCCACTGGTCCCACCAGTCCCAATACGTCTACCCATGATTCGCTCTACCATTCTTGCATGCGAATGTCTCCATTTCACCATAGACTCTTCCAATTCTGCAACTGCATCAATAAGTTTTCTTGGCCAAGCTAAAAGTGGTAATTCTCTATATGATTCTATAAACAACAAACTTGCTCTCGCTCTACTAAGTTCTCCTTCAGGCATGAGAAATGAGATAGCACTTTCGTGTGCTGAATTAAATCTTGCTTTTGCCTTTTCTATATCTGAGACCCCGTATCCTGACATTCTTTCTGCTGCCGACTCTCCCATTGATTTGTGAGCAGCTAAATGCGAATTAACATATTTTTGAACGGATTCGATATCATTCTCTGATGCATAAATAGAACCCATTATTGGAGTTCTTGAAATCCACTTCATTAATGATTCTTCTAATGATGGATTTGATGCCATTTGTTCTAAATCTGAAAGTATGGCAGCATCATTATCACTATTACCTGCCAATTTTCTAAATGTATCAATCGGATCCATTCCAAATAATCTGTCTTCATTTTTTAG
>DADI01000025.1:7934-19104 GCA_002494975.1 Euryarchaeota archaeon UBA556 | reverse complement strand
GGAACTGCGACCATACCTAAGAGTACAATGACAAAAATTACTAAAGTTCTAGATACAATTTTTTCTCTATCCATATTTCTCCCTCCTAACTATGAACTGATACAACAGCAGCCATCAATGAATGTGCATCTCCGCAGTATTCTGTACAGAGAATCAATGAATCACCTACGTCAGTCATAGGAAGCCACATCGTTGTCTTTTGGCCTTGCAACACATCTTCCTTTGTGCTTAATTCTAAGAACCAAGGAGCATGTGTCACATCTTCTGATTCCATCACTAGTAGATATGTTTCGCCAGCCTTGAGATTAATCACAGGTTGCATCCCATAACCTTCTACCATTTGGCTTGAAACAGCACACAAATCAGCACTTAAATTATAATCTCTCATTGTAAATTCTTCATCTAAATCAGGATTACAATCAAATGACCAAAACCACTGTTGCCCGGTTATTTCAATAACGTGATAGCATTCAGAGTTTACGAATCCTGTATCTGCATAGAAGATATTATTGGAAGATTCGCCCAGTAAACATTCGTCTCCTCTAGTATCTGAGCCAGGTGCTGCCCAAACATGATCCAATGGTGCCCATGAGATATATGTCAAATATATTATTAGGAGAAAAGGCAAAACAGTCCATGCTACTTCCAATCTTAAGTCATCATTATGCTTTGGGAAAACACCAACTTTTATTTTGTCAACATTAGGGGGCTTTTCTCCATCAGTAGAACGATATGCGAATGAATGGTGATATAACCATCCAAAGGTAAAAACTCCTACTATTAATGACCAAATAATATACTCGTCCCAAAGTACGTTGAAGAGAGGTGATGTCACAGCCATGCTAATCTCATTTCCAATGCGAGTGAAACCTCTTGTTAAATGTCGCGCATAGTCTGCCTTACTAAGTGCATAGAGCCATTCATTAGAATAATTTCTAAACAGTTATTGTCAGGCCATTATAGAAATGTCACACAGATGGTTAGTAGAGTCGGGCGATGATGTATTGATATTTATTCATATGTTGCCGAATTCAAGTAAAAAAAGTATATTCGGTGTTGATAAATGGCGAGATAGATTGAAAGTGTCAGTTCTTTCTCCACCTATTTCAGGTCAAGCGAATATGGAATTAGTAGAGTTAATCTCTTCTTGGGCATCTGTAAAAAAGAAAAATGTGGTGATTGAGAAAGGCCATAAGACTCAACAAAAAACCGTAAGAATAAAGAATATTAAATATGAACATATTTTTCAACTCATAGGTGAATAATATGCCTCCAAGAGAGTCCCATAATAACCGCGAAGAAAGATTTATTTGCGCTGCTAAATCTATAAAAGAATCAATAATTAGAAATCGAGATGTTAGCGAAAATGGTCTTGCTTGTCCGGTATTAGTTGAGGGAATAAAGGATGTTAAAAGCCTTAGAGAAATAGGGTTCGTTGGACAAATTGAGACTATCAATAGAGGTTGGGATCGTTCTAGAATGATTGCTTATCTTTATGAAAAATATGGATCTGAATTAGCCATCGATGGTTATCCCAAGATAATCTTATTAATGGACTGGGATCGAACTGGAGACCTCCTTCAGAAGTCTTTCAGAACACGTCTTGAATCAATGGATACAAGAGTGGATGAGCGATTGAGATTAGTTTTATCTAAGCAACTCAAGTTTGAGTGTCGTACAGTAGAATCGATAAGCTCTTATTCTGAGATATTCAAACAAATAATTACTGAACTATAATTTATTCACTTGGTAATGTGGCAGTTTTTTCTTTAACAGTATTAAGAACAAGATGCGTAATAGATCTTTCGACACCGTCTATTGATAGCACATTTTTCGATAAATCATCAAGATCCTTTCTATTTTTTGCTCTAGCTATAACCATCGAATCAAAGTCTCCAGTTACGTCATATACTCCATGAACTCTAGAATCTTTAGCGATTTTTTCTTGAATTTCAATCAATCTGCCTTTTTGAATTCTTAAGCCAATTACGACATTTAATTCCCATCCAATTTCATCAGGATTAAGAATAACTGAATACCCCATAATGACTCCATTGTTTTCCATTTTCTTCACTCTATTAGAAACAGTACCAAGAGAGACATCAACAAGTTCTGAAATTTTCCTTAATGAAGTTCTTGCATCTTTTTCAAGAACTCTTATTATTTTTCGATCAATTTCATCTAACAAATACATACCTCAAATAATCCTCTAGGTGTTAGGCTATTGAACATATGCTAATTAATTAGACATGTTTTTAATCAATTGTTTAAGTTTTTATTCATTCTTCCTCATCTAAGATAATTGGTAATTTTCTCTTGGCTCTTGAGATTCTTCTTTCTTGCTCGGAAATCATTAGTGAAACTCTGCCTCCAATCCAAACAGGCAAACATGTATCTTGATTTTCTTCAACTAATATGTGCCCTCCTCTTATTTTGTTTAACTCTAAACTTATTTCATAGGCTGGAGGCTCTTTGCCCATCAGTAATTCATCGATTACTTGGCTACTAACTTCTGATTTTCCAAGTCCAATTTCTGGAACTATCTTTGTCGCTGCTCTCCCTACTATTCTTTCCACCTTATTTTCTTGTAATTTTAAAGTTAATAATCCAAGATGTATAACTCTTAGAGGCCTCCAGCGATTACCTGGAATAAATGTCCGCCCACTTCTCTTACTTCTATCTGATTTCCAAATTTCTTTAGCTTCTGTAGTAGACCAAAGTATATTCTTACCTCTTTTCCACAAATTTTCTTGTTTCCAACCTAGATTCTCTTCTATCATCTCAGAGGTGGCTGAATCTATTGGTTGTGGGAAGCCGATTTCATCTGGTTTTATCTGATCCTCATTCAGTACCCTATCAATATCAATCTCTTTTTCTTCATAGTTGGATGATTTTGAGAAAACAGCAACAAAGAAACCTCCAGCATCAACATCATCATTCCAAATTCTCAAACATTTTGGAAGTTGTTTTTTAATTTCATTTTCAGAGGGCGGATACATTGAACTATCTACCTGTTCCTGATCTGAAATAGAACCTTTATCATCAAGATTTGGCCATTTAGTAATCCCTTCTCTACCTGGAACTTTATCTATTAATTTAGAAGTTGGAATTAAAGATAAATAGTCAAATTTTCTCAATATTTCTGCGACAACTGCTTCGTTTTCAATTGGATCTAAAGAGCATGTAGAGTATACTATCCTACCACCAGGTTTGGTTAGATTTATTGCCCTAGTTAGTAATTCTAACTGTAACTTGTGAAGGGCCCGCCCTCCCGAAGGTAACCATTTATTCCAAACATCTGGATTTTTCCTTGTTGTAGCCGAACCAGTACAAGGTGCATCGACTAAGACTTTGTCAAATCCAGTTTGTGGAACTTTAGGGATGAATCTTCCATCATGATGTACGATTATTGGTGTGATTGCCCCGTGTCTTTTAGTATTGGCAACTAATGTATTTATCCTACTATTTACAACTTCATTAGCCATTACAATTCCTTTTTCATTTAGGTGCTCTGCGATTTGTGTAGTTTTAGAACCTGGACTAGCACACATGTCGAGCACGAGATCACCAGGTTGTGCATCCAGAGCAATTGCTGGGATCATTGAAACCGCTTCCTGTCTAGTTAAGCGTCCAGTTTCATGGAGTGCAGATAGTATAACTTTCACATCACCTTCTGCTTTCCCTCTCTCGAAAGGTAGAGTCCAAGCGCTTCCCACACCAGTGAACCAGTTTATTTTCTTTGCATCGATTTCTTCAAGCCAATTTTCTACCCATTCTTTATCCTCTCTAAGAGGATTAACCCTGACTGTCTCAGATAATCTTTCTATGGAATGGCTCAACCACTTGTCTGAATCATCTCTCCAGTTACTAACTGCATTGAGAAGAACGCTCTCTGAGGCTATGGTTTCCCAAGACCGCTCATCTAAACTCATATCTCAACGGTCGACCTATTAAACATGAACTAAACGGAAGGGCATCATTGATAACTTACTTCTCGGAATTGATTTTTGACATAGAAAAACCCACTTTCAAAGGTTTGATTATCATAAATAGTTATACATTCAAACAAACCCTCAGAGGTTGCGGTAGTTTCCGCATTTGGGGATGCACATGACGAGATTAAGGAGACGTATAGCGAAAGAAACAGGAGATCCAATTCGAACAGATAAAGGCGGGGCATCGAGAAAACTTGCCGAGTTATTGAAAAGAGCTAGGACGAATGGTGCTAAGCAAGGCCCATTGGTTCCAGTTGAAGCTTTGATTAATGTCGAAAGAGATGAGTGGATATGGCAAGTAGTGGATAAGAGAGTGTTAGATGCCCTGAGTCATAGATTAATATTCCAATCAGACAATGGAGCTCGTCGAGAAATTCTAATGACCATGGGTCTAGAAACAGCAATGGACGCAGCATCTTGTATTGTCGAACTTGATGGTGGATGTGTCTTAATAGAGACATTAGACCCTTGATTAAGACATTTTTTTAAGATATTTTAACTAATTTCTTTGAATTCATTGATTCGCGGCGTTGAAATACTGCATGTAGGTCGGCGAGTTGATGGCTAAGGACAAGAAAGGCAGTGGAATTCAGCAAGCGGCTGGTTTAATTCGTTACTTCGACGAAGAGTCTGAGGACGCTATTCAAATTTCCAGAGGAACAATATACTTCATTTGTATTTTCTTTTCTGTAACCATATACTTGGCCAACCATGGCGTTATTGATTGGTTAGGAAGCACTTTCGGATTATGATTTTCAGACTATGTCAAGTCTACAAAATCAATATGATTTTCTAATAAGTCAGATGCAACTATTTGTTCCTCATTATTTGTTGAGCCGATAGTATCTATTTTAGAAATCATAGATTCTAATTCTGATGATCTTACTTCTGTATCTGGCTTTGCTTCAATTAACGCAGTAATAGCTCTCCCCAATGCTCTTTCAACTGCAGGTGCATTTCTATCTTGGAGTGCTGCACGAGCATCTTCTATTGCAAATTTAGCAGACTCTAAGATATTCTCTATCCCCTTTTCTGTACCGATTAATGATTTGACTTCATTTTCTACTATTTTTATTTCTTCTTCCATCTCATCACGAGCATATTTAGCGAGTTCTTCCCAACATTTTCCATGTTCATTTATTGATGCATTTGTCTTCTTTTCAAATACCTTAATTCTACTTGCTTCCCACGGGTTTCGTCCTAGAGATGCCATAATATCATGTACACATCTCGCCCTTAATGATAGAGGTCCTGTTAATTCGATTTCATTGTAAAAACATTTATCAAATAATCCAAAACCCCAATATGAGTCACTTGTAATTTTAATTTTTAGTTCACCGGATGATGAAACTATGACCCATTTTTGTTCATCATATTCTGGTTTTTTAATAAATTTGGGGGGGTCATGAGGGCCTAATGATCTCAGAGATACATTAGCAACATCTCCCAAAAAAATCTTATTCTTTTTACTATGCAAATTGGTAGTACGTAGAAACCCTTCCTCATCGATAATCATTTTTGGTTCTCCTGAAATAACCTGTGCAAATAGCAAACTACTATTCGGGTCGCAACCAAGAGGTTTTTTCGAACTAGAACCTTCTTCCATGACAATGCGTAATATGACTCAACCATCAAATCGACTCATAAATGTGTAGATATTTGTGAAGATTCTATGCGAACTGCTAAAACCCGTCGATGAAATTTACTTTCATGCCAAGGAGGAAGTATGGTCGTCTGGTAAAGACAGTAGAAAAACCTCCAAATGATAATTGTTCTAGATGCCGTGCAGGAAAACATTGCCCTTTACCTGGGCATCAGGGAAATGATACTTCTGCTAATAGAGAATGGCAAGGCCCAGAAAATGTCAATAAAAGAGATAACAAGAAAAACCCCGCACGTAAATAATCATTCAATAATTGGTGTACTTTCAATTTTATCTTCAGTAGAGCTCTCATCATTACTTTCAATTTTATCGTTTTCTTGCGATGATTGCGCACGATGATAAATTTCTCTGAGTGTTTGGTCTCCAATTTCTAAATAGACTCTCGTAGTAGAAATGTTAGCATGTCCTAGAAGTCTCTGTATTGTAACTAAGTCTGCACCTCTTTCCAATAATCCAGTAGCAAAAGAATGCCTTAGGACGTGAGGGCTAAGTCTTGTTCTTGGTATATCCGAAGCATCTGCAATTCGATCAAGTAACTTTTGAACCGAGCGAGGATTCAATCTTCTACTTCTACTGGAAAAGAATAATGATCTTTCATCATCTTTTCTAGTACAAGATTTCAGCCTTGTATTTCTTATTGGACTCCAAGCTTCTAAAGCATTTAATGTAGCATTAGTGAAAAGAACAGTACGGTCTTTCTCTCCTTTCCCTCCAATTACTAAGGCCGACAAATCATCTAAATCTACGTCATCTAAGTCTAAATTACAAATTTCCGAACATCTTAATCCTGTATCCAGCATCATTGTGATAATTGGGAATGCTATTGGGTCTTCTGATCTAGTTGCCGCAAGTCTAACTTTTTGCAAATCACTTTTTCCTAAAGTTCGAGGTAAAGATCTTGATCTACTAGGCCTTTGAATCCACTCAGGAATCGTATATCCTAGCCATTTTAGAAGATGGGTAATTGCTGCAATCCTTGCATTAATAGTCGCTGGCCGTAATTCTCCAATTGTATTTAGCCATGAGTCAATTCTGCCATTATTTGGATTACTTCTAGTAAATAACTCAGAGACATGAAGATTCTGTACGGTATCCCATGTTTCATTTTCTTCATTAGGTAATGATGTGACGGTGAATGTTTTTGCTGCTACAATATATGCTCTAATGGTATGCTCACTTTTTTTCTCAGTACGTAGTTGCTGTTTCCAACATTCGAACCAAGGTAATAATGCTAATCTTTGAAGTCTTTGAGGCAGATTTTTTGTATGAATTAATAATTCACTACTGGTTAAACCAGACTCATTTTGTGGTGTTTCACTCACCCAAGAGTCTTCAATCTGTTCATTCTGTTTAGTCAATTCCCTCGCCTCATCGTCGCGAACGACGCGCATCCCATGTCCCTTATGGACAAGCCCAAGGCTCCCTGCTCGGACTTGAATGCTTCTCTTATTCTAGCAGAGGGTGTGCCTTTTATGCCGTAATTTTCAAAATGCCGATATCAAAAGTTAGTATTCTGAAAAACTACCAGTTTTACTATTATTTTGGTCTCGATAATCAGCAGACAAATTACCATCATCTTGATTAGAACTTTTTAATAATTGATTGAGCCTTTCAGCCACTGCTCCAGCTACATTTTTTTCTGATGCTTTCTCAATACCTTCTAATCCTGGGCTTGAGTTAACTTCCAAAACAAGAGCCCCTCTTTCTGATTCTAGTAAATCTACACCTGCTATTTCAAGTCCTAAAATGTTTGCCGCTTCAATAGCAATAGCCTCAAATTCTGGCCCTATTTCGACTTTTTCTACGCTTCCTCCAAGATGAAAATTTGAACGAAACTCATCCCCATTTGCTCTTCGACGCATGCACGCTACTACTTTTCCTCCAACTACTAATACACGTATATCTTTTCCATGAGACTCTTTGATATATTCTTGAATGAGAGGTCTCATCCCTCTTTCTAACATTTGATAGACTAATTGTCTAGCATGTTGGTCAGTATGCGCTAAAAAGACCCCTGCTCCATGTGTCCCTTGAGTTGATTTTACCACACAAGGTGTCCCTCCTACTCTGTTAATTGCTCTGTTTGTATCTTCCCATGAAACTATTTGAGCAGTTACGGGTACGGGAATATTTCCTGCAGACATCATCTGACATGCGATTAGTTTGTTTCTACTTCTTATTATCCCATCACCAGAGTTCATTACAATAACTCCCATTCTTTCAAATTGACGTACTATAGGGACTCCTCTATCTGTAATAGAATATCCAATTCTTGGAATGATTGCCTCGCATTTAATTGGCCATCCTTTATGGAAAATTCTACCTCCTTTATCATCCACTACTACTGTTAGTGAGAGAGGATCTAGAATTCTAACATCCCAACCTGCCTTTTCAGCCTCTTGTGCTATACGTTTAGTTGAGTATAATTGCGGCCCACGAGATAGAATTACCAATCGAGGGTCCATATTTTGTCGCGCCCTCCATCCCTTCTTGAGTTCTTTGCCTCCGTAAATCGTATTTTTATCCACTACTGGCCATTCTGTAACACAGAAGAAGGAAGGTATTGAAAGACTCACCTATTCGACTAAGCCTGTTAACCATGGCCGACGACGAGTCTTTTAGCTTCGACTCATTATCCAAACTGAAGGTTTCAGAGTTAAGAGAGATCTGTAAAAACAGTGAATTATTAATTTCAGGTAATAAAGCAGAGTTAATCGTGAGAATTTTAGAAAACTCATCTGAAAATCAAGAAGATAAAGAATTATTTCTCGAAGAGGATATAGTTGAAATGGATAAAACTCAATCTCCTGTTATTGAAACTAAAGGAAAAACTCGTTCACCTAGGGATATTGATGATGCGATAGATCGCTTAATATCACGTGTTGATGGTAAAGAAAGTATCAATATTCCACCAGAAGAGATTCCTAAAAATGACGTCATGGAGGCAGAAATATTAGAGGCAGAAATTTTTGAAGATCCCGCTCCTTCTGTAGATGAAATGGTGGGAGAATCTCTGATATTAGACGAAGAAGATTCTTGGGGTTCTACTGAATTTACAGAAGTTAAGAAAGAGTTCATCGGCACAAATGAAGATATTGAGAAACCTTCTCTGACCATCACACTTCCTTCATTAGATATTTTGAAAACATACTGGCCTCAGATTTCAGCGGTATTTGTAGTTATTTTACTTGTTGGAACTGGTGTGTTTTACTTTCTTTCCTCCGATTCGTCGTTTCAAGCACGACCTCTAAATTACGAGGATTCAATGACTTTTACCTTGAGTGACGGACTGATTGAGTTAGAAGGTGATGAGATGGTTTCTTTATTGAGAGATTCATTACCTGATACTGCGATTCAAGATGCATGTAATCGATTAACAGTCAATATTGGAGGGACTGGTTCAATTGAAATCATCAAAGGAAATAATGATGAAATTACACATCCGGAGGATAAAACTGTAACCGATTTACAAGGTACAGTTTCTACGAAAGATGCATATGGTCGTTCTCATTTGACAGTTCAACAAAGAGTAACTCACAGCCTTACTGTTGATTTGGAGGGTAAGACTTGGAGAGATACCAATGTTTGTGGTAATCTCGGTTGGTCACTATCAGGTAATCAACTTGAAATGACTACAGATATTTATGATGAACTAGCAGAACATAGTATTTTAAGATCAGAATCTGCAATTTCTTTTACAGATATTGATGGCGCTAGAACAGATGCCAATATCGTAACTTTTGGTGTAGATGGGTTTAGTAATTTAGATGGTATTGCTACATTATTGACCTTCCCTCTCACTCCTATTGAGTTACACGAATTTTTTGGAGATATTAAGTTAGAATCTGGGATGACATCTGATGACCTATCTGATTGGAATAATGATTGGAAATGGTCCGTTGGTAGCGAACAAAGAAAAGATGGTTACGGCCTGGTTTATCCTGTTGAAATTAGCCATACAGAAGTTGAAAGATGCCTTGGTAGGATGAATATTGATATTTTGGTTAAAAATGGGGTGCCTTGGCCTGTTGAGCAGATAGTCGATGTTTTGATTGATAAAGACCAGGGTACGTCTGATTGTAGCTTTATTGAAAGTACAGCAACTGATGCAGCTTTACCTGAAGGGACCTTGAGAATAAATATGAAAATGAGTGAAATAACCTCAGATTCAGGTTCTAAATCAATTTCTTGGGGTTCTACTTATGTGAGTCGTCCGGGGCCAGGTGAAGATAAATTAAGTGAATCAGCAAAGAAAGATTGGTCTACTGCTATGTGGGATGAATCAGAAATTAGAAGTTTCAGTCTAGAAGATGCAATTAACTGTTTACGGGCTAATCATTCTAATCGTGATATTACTGTTGCAATTGATTCCGACGGCTATATTTGGCAAGGGATTTATTCGTATAATGAAGATAGTAATGGCGGTTTCGAAGAGTGGAATCTCTCTTGGGTCCGTTCCGATGAAACCTCAGGATGGGCAATAGTTCGTCAAAATGATGAATGTTCTTTTGAGAACGAAAGAAGAAATGATGGAGAAATTACCTGGAATCAAGATGCTATACCCTCGACACATACGTTGAAGAATTTAGAAGATAGAATTCTTGACGATAATCGATATGAAAATTTACAAGTATCTCATGATTTAGTTGGTACAACCTATGGTTACAGACTATCAGTATCTGAAGATAATGATCTCTTTTCCTTCCTTCCTGGCGATTTAACAGAAGGACAAGTTTTAGTTGTAGGTAGTAGAGAATGGACGGATTCTAATCGCGAACATAATGTAAATTTCGCAATGGACGCTCAAACTGGAAGAATGCTTGCTTGGGCTGAAGTTATCGGTTAATTTCACTGACCATTGAATTGCACCTATTAGTTAGAATTCTAGCGGCACATTCAACTCCCTTCTAAGCGCCGAAGGCGCTTGTATGTCCATCGAAGATGAAGGCACTCGACTTCCAGAAGTTGAAAAAGTCCCATTGATAATTGATGTAGAATTTACAGAGGAAGAAGATATTCAAACCTCTATTGATGAATTAAATCCTCTTCCTACTCAAAGAACAAATAGGCCATTAGACTTACCATCCCCCTCTCCAACTCCCAATGGGCGTGCTAGAGTAGTTACTGTAATTAATCAGAAAGGAGGTGTTGGAAAAACAACTACTGTAATTAATATCGCATCTCAATTAGCCTTACGTGGCCATAGAGTTTTGGTAGTTGATGCGGACTCTCAGGGTAATTGTGCTACTGGTTTAGGAGTTGATAAAAGCAAAGTCCAACATACAACTAGAGATCTTATCCTATCTCCTGAAACAGCAGTTACAGCACGTCATGCCACAGCAGTCGAAGGATTACACATGATTGTAGGCGATAGAAGTTTAGTAGGTCTAGAGCAAGAAATGTTACGCCAATTAGGTAGAGAAAGAAGATTAACTGAAGCTTTACAACCATTATTACCACATTATGATATTGTGATAATTGACACCCCTCCTTCGTTAGGTTTAGTGACTAT
>DADI01000025.1:7514-7780 GCA_002494975.1 Euryarchaeota archaeon UBA556 | reverse complement strand
CTTCTAAATCAGCAGGTAGCCTCAGAAATTTTAGATCATTTACCAGAATTTGTCATTCATCCAGCTGTTCGTAGAAATATCAAATTGGCCGAGGCTCCTAGTCATGGTGTCCCTATTCATCTTCATGATCCAAATAGTAACGGTGGTCAAGATTATCAAGGTGTTTCAAGTGTTCTAGAAAAACGATGGGGTCTTACTTAGATGTCATCTAAAGGGCTAGGCCGAGGGCTAGAATCTATATCTGAACTAGCTAAAGATGGTCCGGA
>DADI01000025.1:0-7412 GCA_002494975.1 Euryarchaeota archaeon UBA556 | reverse complement strand
AATATTTGCTAGATTCCAGGGAATTAGTCTAAAAATGAATGACCCAAGAAAGATGTTTCTCCGATGTTTAGTGGGATTAATTGCTATGATATTGTATTTCTCTGCTCTGTCTTTAATTCCAATCGGTCAAGCGGTAACACTACAGTATACTGCACCTTTATTTGTAGCTCTGCTGTCAGGAAGTATAATCCGTGAGAAAGTATCTACTTCAGTACTGATATCATTAATTACAGCATTTTTAGGTATTATATTAATTGTTTCACCAGATTTAGATAGTATAGATCCGAATGCTTTGTTGGCCCTAGGGTCTGGTTTCTTTGCAGGTTTAGCATATATTTTTGTTCGAGATCTAAGAAAAACAGATTCTCCCTCAACAGTTGTATTTTGGTTTGCAGCATTTTCCGTATTAGGTTCAGTTATTCAGGCGGCCCCAGAATTATCTAACCTTACTTGGGAAATGACGGCTGCACTAGTAGGAATTGGAGTAGGGGCAGGAGGTGGTCAAGTCGGAATAACAATGGCATATCATCAAGCGAATGCAGCTTGGGTTAGTGCATTTTCTTATCTTACAGTGATAATTGCAACCATATACGGAGTAATATTATTCGATGAAGTATTGAGCACTAAAATCATCATAGGTGGTCTTCTAATAATTGGTTCTGGAGTCGCTTTAATTTTCTTTACACCTTCTACAAGCGATTGATTTTTTTAATCAAACCATTCTGAGATTTCATCAATACTCTTTCTTTCTAAGTCAGGAACTTTAGCATCACTGGCCGGATACCCGACAGGCATTAGGAGCATCGCATGCTCATGTTCTGGTCGACCTAGCAACTCTCTCAAGAATTTCATTGGAGAAGGTGTGTGAGTTAGTGTTGTAAGTCCCATATTTTGTATTGCAGCAATAAAGAGCCCTGTTGCAATACCGCAAGATTCTTGAGAATAATAGGTTGGACCAATTTCGCCATTATTTCGGACTCTTTTTGTTTGCCTAAAAATTACAATAATCCATGGAGCATCTGTTATGTGTTCTTTAACATAATCTGTGCCTAAAGGTCGTAATAATTCCGCCCATGATTCCGGCATTCTTTCAGAATATGTTTTTCTTTCTTCTTCTTCTGCCGCTTCACGTATCTTCTTCTTCAAATCATTATTTGAAATTGCAACAAAAGTCCATGGTTGTAAGTGGGCTCCCGATGGAGAAGTACCAGCTGTTTTTATGGCATATTCTATGAGTTCTCGCGGTACATGCTTATCTGAGAAATGTCTTGTAGTCCTTCTTTTATTCATTAAATTAAAAAAATTTAGAGCCTGTTTATTCATATCTTCTTTGGATAGCTCATCAAACTCTAAATCAATAAATCCAGACACCTCAGCAGTACCAGTCATGAATTCGCTCAGTCGCGTCGAGTCATCAAACCTGCTGTTCCTATTGCTGCCAAAGTTAGTGGTGTAATGAAACCAGGGACATTGTCATCATTATCGTCTTGACATGAACTATCGTTTCCTCCCCATTCACTCCCATCATACCAACAATCAGACCACACTTTCCATCCAAATCCATTTTCAGGCACTCTTGTTGTATTTTCATTAGAGTCTATTAAGTCGATTCTCCAATTAACATAGGTGACATCATCTCCAGGGATAATTGTTCCATTCCAAATTCCCTCTCCACTGTTCTCCAGAGAGTTAGTTTCTGGAGGATAGCAAATTCCCGAGTTAATACATATTTGAGTTATCCAATTTACAGTAGTAGTATTATTCTGCGCCTCTTCTGTTAATTTTACATTAATTCCAAACGACTTTCCAGCAGATGCCTGGTGAGGATAGTCAATGGAGATGATATCAGTTCCTTCAACGGAAGTTTCTTCATTGAATCCTCCTTGTTCAGAAGCTGCAACATTGAATGCTAAAATCATAACAATAGCAATGGCGATAAGTTTGTGCACAACAGTTCCAAGAGATTCTTACAAATGAATCCTATTGATTCATGTTTCTAATTCCCAGAGCTCATCTCCAACCCAATGAATAGTTGTAATCGCTTTACCTTTCGTCATTTCTGCCATCTCAGTACCACTTACAATCGCCATTCCTATTGCCAACGGCTTACCATGTTGTTGATCTTTAATCCACATCAGGTCCCCGGGTTGAATTCGAGAATCCGCTTTGTGAACTCCGGCTCCCATACAATCTGCTCCATTCATCAAGAAAGGAATAGCACCATGATCTACGGAAGCCGAATTCGTTTCAGCGCCCCAAGATAAAATCCCTCTAATAGTCGGATACCATAATTTCCCAGAATCAGTTTGTATTTGCATTGCAAGAGGTATTTTATCAACAAGTATGAGGTCTCTTTCTTGGAAATGTCCTCTCTCTAAGAACGAACTTGATAGATCTAACTTTACATCTATTCGCTCAGATATTTCTTGAATCTCATTACGTATTTGCTTCAACCTAACAGGTGTTCGCCGACGAAGTCTCTTCTCACTCACAAGTAGTTCTGAGAGGATGTCATCTATGAATTATACTTATGCTAAACTATCAGAAAATCAACTATCTAAATAGTTATTTTAGATGGAATATACTAATTTTATTTTCATTGTTTATTCCAATCTATTGAAATAAGGGTGGCAAGTCGGCGACTTGCATGGCAAAGTGGCATGGTATCTCTCGACGCAAGGCGACAGGCGGACGCTTGAAGCGACCAAACCGTTATCGAGGCAAGCGCCGAACAGAGATTTCTAGTGAAACTCAGTATGCTTTTGTAGGAAGCGAAGATGCTTCTAAGAAATACCGAAAGAATGCTGGTTCACAAACAGTCAGAGTTACTTCTGCTCACACAGTAAACGTCCACTCAAAGGATGGTAAGACTACTCGTTCTACAATTTCAAACGTTATTGAGAACAGTGCAAATCTTAACTTTGTACGTCGTAATATAGTTACCAAAGGCGCAATCATTCAAACCGATCTTGGTAAAGTCAAAGTAACTAGCAGACCAGGCATGGATGGAGTAGTTTCCGGCGTTCTTATCGAAGAATGATTCAGTCGAAGCACTCAAGTTAGTCAAATAACGCGGAGTAAGCGATAGCATGACAGCGGACAAGTCAAAGATGACGCTTTGGACCCGGTATTTCGATTCCAAATTATCTCGTTCCGAAGGAAGAAGAGTCCCTAAAGAAGCGTCCATTCCAAATCCAAGTTTAGATGCTTTAGTTTGGGCTGCTCGAGATGTAGGACTTTCTAAAATGAAGAGAGATTTGGAAGCTAGTCACCCTTCTCGCCCTCATTCTAAAGAAGGAAGATTAATTCTTTCTACTCAAGAAGCGATATCTGTAACCAGAGCGGAATCAAAAGAAGGGGTAATGCAATCTATTGGGCTACGACTTCGTCGTCAATTCAAAGAAGCAAAGGTTGATGAATCAACGAATAAAAAATCCCAGAAGAAGGGAGATAAGCAAATTAGGAACCAGCGTAAATCATTCAAAGGAAATACTGGTGGTCAAAGAAAGAAGAAATTTGGTCGTAAATGATCAAAGCTCTGGAGTCCATCCGAATTTGTCTTCAACCCGGCCATTCATAATATCAGTTAGAGCAGCATACAGTTCTTGCGTTATTTCACCAATCTCACCATCAGAGTAGTTTGTAATATTACCTCCATGTTCTATTGAGCCAATAGGTGAAATCACGGCCGCCGTACCTGCACAGAAAGCCTCATCAGCAGTCATTGCGAATTCAATATCTACCTTTGTTTCTTTTACTTCATAACCTAATGATCTAGCCAATTCGATAGTAGACATCCTCGTAATTCCTGGCAGTATAGTCCCTGTAAGTTCAGGTGTATAAATTACTTTATTTTTAATACAGAAGAAATTCGCAGCCCCCACCTCTTCAACATATTTGTGATTTACAGCATCGAGATAAATAATTTCAGCATAACCTTCTGCTTTGGCATTTTTAGAAGGCATCATTCCAGGTGCATAGTTTCCAATTGCTTTCACTCCACCTGAGCCTCCAGGAGCAGCTCTATGGTATTCATCAGATACTTTCAATGAGATAGGATTCATACCTCCCTTGAAGTATGGACCTACAGGTACGGCGTAAATCAAGAAAGTAAACTCTGGCGCTGGAGCAACACCCAAAATTGGACCGCTACCGAAAATCAAAGGACGTATGTATAACTCTCCTCTTCCTGTAGGTGGTAGCCATCGAATATTTTCATGAACAACTTTTCTTACAGCATTTAGGAACATTTCTTCAGATACTGGAGGCATTCCTAATCTTCTGCAACCTTCAGCCGATCTTCGTGCATTAAATTCAGGTCTAAACAAAAGGACTCTTCCATCTTCTGCCCGTCGTGCTTTCATGCCTTCAAATAATCCTTGACCGTAATTTATCACTCCTGCCGCGGGAGAAATTTTCAAGTCTTGATAGTCCTGCATAATTCCATTTTGCCATTCCTCACCTTGTTTACAGTTAGCAATAAACATCTTATCGGTCTCTGTAAAACTAAATGTTAGACTATCCCAATCAATACTTGGCTTTGAATCATCTAACATCGTAAAGGCCTCTATCAAATGCATAGGGAGAGGGGACGGCTTTCAACGGTTGTGTTCAATCAAACTCAAAATAGCACTAGGAGAACTTCACAAGTGACGGTACTTACGCACTAATGATAGGCTGCGGTGTGTACTTTGGAATGGAGGGAGGATGCATGCATAATTTCTGGAAGTCATCTTGACTGGCCGAACGATTCTCAAAAAACGGTAATTGAATTATGGTGCCGTTCCAAATTAGGACATTCGATATTGTTACTAGTTAATGGATTGAAACCTTATATCGAGATATCAGATCCTATGACGAATAGTAATTCTAAATACCCTACTCTTTCTTTAGATGAAGTTACTAATGATAGTAGAGTCTTAGGGAACCCCATTGAACTAGGAAATAAATTATATAATGGCCAGCAAAGACCCCATTGGAGAATTAATGTCACTTCTAGGAATCCTAAGCAGTATAACACTTTACAAAAAAAATTATCAACTGATGGATGGGACGTTACAAGTTCGGATATATTTCTTGTTCATAAACTTCTGATGGATTTTGATTTAGGCCCACATATTTCTTTTTCTGGTAAGATACTTTGGGCTGGTAATCGTGCACCTGATGAAGTATCTCGAACAACGAATTCTGAATTAGCTGCAGAAGAAATAAGAAAAATAGGTGGCGCAGGCCTTTATCCAGTCGATTTGATAATGCATTGTGATATTTCATGTCTTGAAAGAGCAGACCCTTTCCCAACGCCTTTTGTAACCTTTTCTTATGATTTAGAAACAAGTGTAAAACACAATAATATTTTATGTGCGGCAGCAGTTATTGACAGAAAGGGTGAACGAATAATTCGTGAATATAAAGGTACAGAAAGAGAAATTATGGAAGGGCTTACAAGATTAGTTAGAGACGAAGATCCAGATTTTATTACGGGTTATAATATTGATAATTTCGATCTTCCAAGAATGGAAGAGAGGTCGATAGAAAATAGTCAAAATTCGTTACCTGATCAAGCTGCAATGTTTGGTTGGGGGCGTTTACCAGCTACATCAAATGAATTAGGTACACGTAAATATCCAGGGCGAATTTTTCCTAAAAGACAAAATAACCGAGTATGGAGAATCCCTGGCCGTATCCCTCTGGATGCTTGGTGGCAAGCAAGGCAGACTTTGAGTCCGCAAAGAGAGTCTCTGAAGTATGTGTCTAACTTATTATGGCCAGATCAAGATGATAAACAAAAACTAGATGTTGATGCTAGCCAAATGGATATGGAATGGGCGAATCGTCCAGATGAAGTTATGGAATATTGTGTGAGAGATACAATACTGCCATTAGATATTTTAGATAAATTAAAGTCAATACCTCGCAAAGAAGCATTAGCTTCCGTATCTTCTACAACAGTTGAAACAGCGTCAACTGGGACTACTAGTCAATGGATAGATTCTCTTGTCATTAGATTAGCCGATAGAAATGGAGTTGCAATTCCCTCAACAAATAGAGCTACTGGAAGAAGAGAACAGATTGCAGGTGGTTATGTCCATGAAGTCGAACCTGGTACCAAAAATTGGGTAGCAGTTCTTGATTTCAAATCTATGTACCCTTCAATAATGATTTCTAATAATATCTGTTCAACAACATTAATTCGAGAGGGCGAAAAAGACCCTAGTCATTTTATTTCTCCAGTTACTGAAACACGTTATTTATCGAAAGAAGATAGAGTGGGGCTTGTTCCTTTGTTACTTCAAGGATTGATGGATAGTCGTGATAAATATAAGAAAGCATATGCTCAAGCCATTGAGAAAGGTGACGATGATGAAGCATTTCTAAATGATCAACTTCAATATGCGGTAAAAATTCTAATGAATTCATTTTACGGTGTTTTCGCTTCCAGTTTTTATCGTTTCACACATGAGAAATTAGGTGCTAGTATTACTGAATGGGCTAGGTATAATATTACTGAAATAATATCTAACTTAGAGAAAGATGGTTATGATGTGGTTTATTCGGATACTGATTCTATATTTGTTTGTACTCGCACCGAAGAAAATACCCCTGCTAAGAAACCTGTTGAAGGGCCTGAATTATTAGCATGGGAAAATGCGAAAGATGAAACAATCAAACTTGGTAAACAATTAGCTAACCAATTTACCAAAGAAGGTGCGGAGTTAGAGTTCGAAACAGCACTATCTGCATTTTTCTCTCATGGCGCTAAGAAAAGATACGTAGGCAGAGTTATTTGGCCACGTGAAGAATTATTGATAAGAGGTTACGAAGTTAGAAGGACTGATTCATTTACTATACTAAGTAAAACAATGACTGAAATGTTTGAATTAATATTAGAGGGTGATGAAGATGGCGCCATAGATTTAGCTAAATCTGTAATTACTGATGTCCATCATGGGAATGTAGAAACTTCAGATTTGATTGTTAGTCGAAGTTGTAAAGGTAGTTGGGATAAGAAATCAGGAAAATGGATTTTCGATAAGATATATGCAAATCCTGACAGTCTTCCATATGTAAGAGCTGCTAAAGAAAGAATTAGTCGCGGACTGCAATTTACACCAGGAATGAAAGTTGGTTATATAATTACAAACTCCAAGTCAAGTCCAATGGAAGTTAAAGCATGGTTAGTTGATGAAATAGGTGGTGAAGCACCAGATCCTGATCCTCAATATTATGTCAATCGACTAGCGAAATCGCTTGGCCGCATTACATCTGCACTGAAATTTGATGAGTCACAACTCAAAGATTATGCCAAGAATCCTTCAACTCAGAAGTCTTTATTTGACTTTTAGTCTCTATTACAGGAATCCGTAGGTTTGATGAAACAAGGATGTCACGCAAGTCACGATGACACGCGTTCA
>DADI01000033.1 GCA_002494975.1 Euryarchaeota archaeon UBA556 | reverse complement strand
ACGGAGGTACTGAATGTACCTAAACCGCAAGGGGTTTGTGTACTCGAACCATCATTTTCAACATAGTATCCTGGCTCTGAGTCAAGACATGAAGTTGAACTATAATCTGGTTGATAGGTTCCCGAGATACAAATTTCCTGATTTGTGGAATTACTATTTTCTACGAAGTATCCTAAACTTGCTTCGATACATGAAGAAGATGCAAAGTTAGGTTGGTAAGTTCCTGGTTCACAGCCAAACTGATTCAAAGAACCAGGATTAAGAACATAAAATCCGGGAGTAGTGGGGTTACAAAATTCTTGACCGGCGTTAGGTTGGAAATAACCACTAGAACACATGACCTGATCAGTTGAATCTATATTCGGAGTATGCCCGGGGGATGCATCTATGCAATTTTCCTGAGAATAATCTGGTTGGTAGGTTCCCAATAGACAAGCCCGTTGAGATTGGGCTCCATTAGTATCAACATAATATCCAGGAGATGAAGCGATGCAACTTGCTTGTCCTACATTTGGTTGATATGTCCCTACATCGCAAGGGACTTGTGAGTGATAAAGCAGATTTGTGCTATAATGTCCTACATCTGCTGATACACAAGAACCATCATAATTAGAGTCATAACTACCGTCAGGGCAGCCATTGGGTAAATTATCTAGTATAGCAATTATGGAATCAGAATCTATATCTCTATCGGATATATGAATGCCTCCTGCTCCTTGATATGAGGCAGGACCTATAGAATCTGATGAAAGATTAACATGACTTAAATTCGCATCACCCCATGAGGTATTCCAATTTCCATCTCCCATTTGACCCCTATATGATTGACCTCCACAAACAACATCTCCAAGACTCATTGAAGAGTTATTTTGGCCTGCATGAATTATACAAAGTGTATTGCCATTTATTGATGTTGCAATTACGTTTGGAGTCTCACCAAAGTCTATGAACGCGTCATTAACTCCGATGGCAAGTGGATTAGATTGATGAGTATAGTCACCACCTCCATTACCGGTTTGGCCCCACCAATTAGCACCCCAGCAATATGGAATTAATTGTTCTGATATAACACAACTATTTCTGTAGGCAACTTCTAGTGAAATTATTGGAATATTGGCACTGAGGTTTATTGCAGTTGGCGAACTAAACCAGAAATTATTTCCAGTACCAAGTTGACTATCAAAATTGGCGCCCCAACACTTCACTGTTTGAGATTGATACAACGCACAAGTATGGTCATCTCCAGTACCAACTGCTATTACATTACTAGCTACAAATTGAGGTAAAGGATAATTCACATCGGCCATAGAACCTATCCCGAGTTGCCCATCGTCATTTCTACCCCAACAATATAGATCATTATTATCTATGATACCACAAGTATGTTGATAGCCAGTTGAAATTGAAATGAATGAGGAGTTAGTTGGAAAATTTGATTCACTGACAATTACCGGAGTGTAACGTCCATTGAAAGAATTGCATCCTACAGGGCTTGGATTATTATCTGAAGAATATTCACTACCACCTGTACATACTGTCCCATCTCCCAATTGACCATAGCCATGCCACCCCCAACATAGACCTTCTCCAGTATTCAAAATCGCGCAGAAATGTCCCTGATTTGCATCAGATAATGATACTGCAGTTTTACCATTAGGTAAAGAAACTTGAAGGGGGGGATGATTTGATGCATACCAACAAGTAAGACCTCCAGATTCTTGACAAACATCATTACCAGAGCCTAATTGACCATATTCTCCCCCACCCCAGCACCAAATCTCGCCTATATCATTTAACGCACAAGATGACCATCCGCCAGTAGAAACCTCGACCATATTTCCTCTGGAAGCTAAATTTTGTACTAACCAAGGTCCTGCCTGTCCTTCAGGAGTTGTTGACTCCCCACCGATAGCTCCGCCTAGGCCTCTTTTTCCTTGTTCATTACTGCCCCAACAAACAACTTCAAGATCTTCTGTGATTATACATTGACTGTATCCTCCAGAAGATAAGGTCGAATATGAATAGACCGAGTCTTCTTGATACCCCTCAAAAGAAACATTAGCATTATGAGTCAATAAATTAGTTTTTTCTTCTTTTAGTTGGAGAGATTCATCATTTAATGGTATTGCTGATAAGGACATTCCTAACATCCCAAAAACAAATAAAAATGCAACAAGATTCGTTTTTTTAGACGGGCTCATATTCTAGCGGTAGGCATTTATGCATATTAATATTAGCAAGGGTAATTGAAGATTAATAATGAACAAACTAATTTGCTTGGAACCATTCGGGAGAGTATGACGGTGTCTTTCCTATCAGACAACTGTCCCCCCATGGGAATCTATGAAACTCTGTATGACTTCAGAGATTCTTTTGGAAAATTCATGGGTACAGAAGGAACTCACCCTTGGTCACAAGGGTTTCCTTTAACTACGCCTTTAGAGAATTTCAATGGTCCATCTCTACCCGATAGTATCGACGTTACTTGGGAAGATCGATTCTACCCCAAGGCATGGGGGCATCCAAAGTTGAGAGAGTCGATTTCAGACTATTATAACTCCCAATATGGTTCTAATATTGCTCCAGAGAATGTCATGGTATTTGCCGGAGGTAGGCCAGGAATCTACACAGTAATGGCATTCCTGAAGGAAAATGTACAGGCGAGAATAGGTAATATCGAATGGCCCGCTTATCTCGATATAATGGAACAAACAAATACTAGTTTTCAGATCGTTCCGTTCACCAAAGAGAATAACTTTCATCCGAGTAATCAATCCTACTTTGATCGTGCTGGACTTAATGCTAAAACTAGGATTATGCCTATCATATCTAATCCTCAAAATCCATCGGGACAAACTCGTTGGGGAGATGAATTAAGGGAATTGATTCAGATAGCTGAAGAGCCGGGGAACGGAATTCTTCTCGACGAAGCATATGAAATGTTTCATTCACCATCAGTAAGTGGAATACAGTATGTACAAGACTTAGACAATAGCAATGTCTTCATTGCAGGCGCTTGTACGAAAGGTTTGCAATCTCCAGGTATTCGTGTTGGTTGGATTGTTGCTAGTAAAAAGAATATTGAGACATTATCCAACTACTCTAGTTTTGGAATGGGGGGAGTTAGCCATCCATCTCAACTCTATGCAGTTAAGCTACTTGAGCCTGGGCGTGTAAAGCAGGCTAGAAAAGCGATTGAAGAACATTACAACTGGCAGCGAAAGAGGTATGGTGATGCATTCAAAGATATGGGCCTAGGAGTATATACCGGAGATGGAGGGTTTTACCATTGGCTCGAATTACCTGAAGGAATGACAAGTGCAGAATTGAATAAAAGGTTGTTCAAACGAGGAGCAGCAATACTATGCGCTTCTGACTGTGATATGGCTCGACCTCACTCGAAAGACCCAAATTATGTAACACCATATACAAGATTCTTCAGGTTTTCATTTGGCCCTTTGTTGCCTGAAACTTTTGAATCTGATGTTCAACTTTTCAGTGAAGTCTTTAGAGAATACAAACGCGATGTTGGTATCGAAATTTGAATATTAATTTGCAGATTCATACGTATTGTAAGCGTGTAATGGAGGAGTGTAAACATGGAGATTTATCAATTCATTATCCGAATTATTTGTCACTCTATGGATATCAGGTTCATCAGATGCACAAATCTCGCCTTGATGATATTCTCTAACACTAGTTGGGTAAGCCAATCCCTTCTCGTTGAGATTAAAGGTTGTTTCAGTTGAAACACCATCTATTATTTTGAAGGCACAATCACTACCTACATGATCATGAATAGGAGTTAACTGACCGGGAGTCCAGCATATTGCTACTAATTCATAGAATTCTGTTCTCTTAATCACATTCCTCTGATAGCCGTCTTCTGCATAACCTATACAATCTTTCAAGGCTGGGATGTTAACTTCAATCGATTCTAATTTCTGCCCTAATTCTTTTATTCCTGGACGACGTTGAATAGTATCTAACCATTCAATAAGTGAAGATAGTCCTTCACATTCTGATAGAAGGTTTTCACGGATATCAAAATCAAGGGCGACCTGCTCAACCATATTCAACGACAATGGCTATTCGTTGATGATTATTACTATTGCTATATTATCTAAAAAAATATCAGTATAGTGAAATACACTCAGTGAGACTCAAGATATCAGGTGTTTTTTAGAACACCGGCTTACGTAAGAATACACTAAAAACTGTGTTTTTTACTGTTTTACTACCTTCTGTTATTATATACTCTCCGAATAACGCGAAAGCACCTACAAACGTAGGAGGAAAATAAAATATGGCAATGGATACAAAAGATATGATGAATGAAATGGGTGCAGCTTTTGCTGTTACCTGGCTAGTTATGGGTTATACCGTATGGACTGGAGAGGCTATGGCTTCTGAGACCGCACTAGTTGGAATAGGAATGAGCGGAATAATGGGCGTCGCAGCACTTGGTGTTGCATGGATGGCTTTCGCTGGTGCACACATTTTGCCACCAGTGACTTTCATGCACATGATGACCGGAGAGCTTGATGACACAGATGCTTGGATGGCTAACGGATTGAAACTAGCTATGCAAATTGTTGGTGGTCTATTGGCTCTGGTAATGATGGCAGAACTGAATGATAACGGCGTAACATACTCTGAATCTATGGGTGGAGAAGCTATGGAAGATTGGGCGTTTGATGCAATGACTATGGCTGGTGGAATAGCCGCAGGTGCAGTACTTTGGTGTATT
>DADI01000018.1:7258-19341 GCA_002494975.1 Euryarchaeota archaeon UBA556 | reverse complement strand
AATACAGTTTCCTACAAGTTCTGTGGTAGCATTGTCATCATAATTTTTTGCTTCGGCATCCATACAGCCTACGATGTCATCAATCAATTCTTCCAAGGTGGCATCGTCGAGACATCCCGCTAAGGGAGTCGATACTAATAATAGGGTGGCTAGCAGTACAGTAATTTGCTTCATTAATCGCAGGCACTTGCCCTACCCCTTATTAATCACACCCCGGCATTCTTTGCTCGTGGTATGAAAAGAGTAACATATTCTAGTGAATACGACCCCTCATGAAGACACGTATGATGGCCCCGCTAGTTAGCCTAATGATGTGTTTAGTCGCATTTTCTGGATGCCTTCAACTAGATGATGAAAAAGGCGTTATTTCAGAAGAAATCATGCCTTCAAATGGAATATTTGTAACTGGACCAGATGGAATTGCAATCGATGTTCCACCCATGCCTATGAGTTTTGTTTTTAGCGATGTAGGAGAAGACGGTCCAGAACCAAGTATCGGTATTACATCGAGTGGTTGTATATTCTTCATAGCTTTAGAAAAACCTATGAGATCTTGTGACTATGGCTTAACATGGGAAAATTCGCGAGATTTTACTCAAGCACCATTCACTAGTGACCCTTACGGCTGGGTAGACCCAGTAACTGATCGTGTGTTTAATATTCATATGATGGGGTTAGAATCTACCTGGATTGGTTGGTCAGATAATGATGGAGAAAGTTGGTTGGGTAACCCTCATGATTCAGGGACTACTCCTTTGAATGATCACATTAAACTCGCAACAGGGCCTTGGGTCGACGATGGATATGGAATTCCTGGCTCATTGTCTCCAATTTATGACGAGGCAGTATATTTTTGTTACAATAAAGGATTAGGAATTTTCTGTTTCACCAGTTTTGATGGCGGAGCTACTTTCGAATTGGGGGGTCAGATATTTGGACTAGCCACCGATGATGGAGGTTTACATGGAGCAATTACAACCGCTCCGGATGGAACCGTTTACGTTACGCCAAGAGTTGAGACGCCCGCGGTAATTTTCTCGAAAGACAATGGTTACTCTTGGGATACTCGAACAATGGGGGAAGACGTAAGTACACCAAATCCTCGAAAAAATAGCGAAGTTGCAACCGATACAGACTCTAATGCATATCATATATGGTCTGGGGCTGATTTTGGTGTATATATGTCAAGAAGTACTGATTCTGGGGAATCTTGGGAACAAGATAGTATTAGAATAAGTCCAATAGAAGTAATTTCGACGACTTTTCCTCAAATTGATGCAGGAGACCCGGGGCGTATCGCAATAACTTACCTAGGAAGTGAAAATGTAAGTGAATTAGATGAGTTGGATATTGATGAGGTTAATTGGACAGGGAATCCTCATACTGCTAATAATAATGTACACTATCATTTGTATATTACTTACAGCTTAAACGCATTAGATGAAAAACCAATATTCCATACTGTTAGAGTTTCAGACGATCCTGTGCAAATTGGAAGTATATGTTTGAATAGTGGAGATTGTCGAGATATAGGTGGTTCTAATAGAAATTTACTAGATTTTAACGATTTACACATAGATAGAGATGGTCGCGTTTATGTGGCCTTTGCAGATGGTTGTACTGGAACCTGTGCAAACGGAAATAATTCACAGCCTGAAGATTCACGCAGTAAAACTGGTGGAGTTTACTATCTTGAAAATGGCCCAAGTCTATACGAATCCGTTGGTGACTTAGTAGAATTGATTATGGAATGAAATATGAAAATAAGATTACATCAGTTTCTTTCTAAGTGTGGGATTTTTACTTCGAAGAATGAAGTTAAGAATGCTATATGGAGCGGAGACGTTTCAGTTAATGGTTCGACTGTAAAAGATATTAAATTTGAATTTAATCCAAATACAAAACCTGTAACTTTCAAGGGAAAAGTGCTGACACTACCAACTGATGATGTGTATTTTTTATTGAATAAACCGGAAGGAGTAATTTGCTCGCGATTGAATGATCAAGAAAAAAAGTTGAATAAAAAATCTGTATATGAAATTTTTAGAGATAAAGTCCCATCTAATGTGTATGAATCTCTAATCACTGTCGGTAGGTTAGATGAGGATACGACTGGGTTTTTATTAGTTACAACAGATGGGAAATTGGTAGATAAAATAACAAATCCTAAAAATCATATTTCTAAGAAATACCTTGTAGAAACAGAATTGGGAATTACGGAAAATGAAATTTCCCAAATTAAAAGTGGAGTGAAAATTGAAATATCTGACAATGATTATTATGAAAGATATGTTTCTCAACCAGCTAATATTACTTTAGCCGATGAAAATATAGCAGTGTTGACAATCAAAGAAGGCAAAAAACGCCAAATCCGACGAATGTTTAGTGCATTGGGAAATTATGTTATTTCCATACATCGTTTAGGAATAGGTAGTATGGAGCTTTCAAATTATAATATTAATACTGGGGAATTCCAAGAAATAACATTCGATGAAATTAATCAGTATATCTCCAAATAATTACTTACCACAATAATCATCTAAGACCTTCGGGTAAAGTAAATGCTCTGCTTTTTTCACTCTTTCTTGTAATATTTCAATTGTATCACCATCAAAAATAGGGACTTCAGATTGGGCAAGAATTTCACCCGTATCTACGCCTTCGTCGACTAAATGAACTGTACATCCAGTTATTTTAGCACCATCATCTAAGGCATCTCTTTGTGCATTTGCACCTGGATATTTTGGAAGAAGAGAGGGGTGAATATTAATCAAACGGCCTTTCCATTTCTTCACAAATTCCGGAGTTAAAATCCTCATATAACCATTCAATACTATAAGTTCAATATTTGATTCAATTAGCCTTTCATGAATAATATCTTCATGTAAAATACGTTGTTGAATTCTATCAGAAGAGGAGGGTAAATTTATCGCCATTGTAGAAATCTGAAAATCATTACCGTATTGAAGGCCTTTTGCATTTTCATTATCTGAAATAATTAATTTTGTGATATGCGTGACGGGTTTGGAGCGCTGATAGTTGAGTAGGGCGAGTAAGCCTGAACCCCCCCCTGAAATCAAAACTGCAATACGTAAAGGGCTGCTGATTGATCCCTGACGAGGTCGAGTATATGGCACGCCCATACATCTCCGAGTGAGTAATAATCCTTGACGGTTTGGAATTGTTGCATAAATTGAGACATATTCCTTTATGATTAGATGGTTGGTCGGAGTTTTATGGATAGGTTACAAACTATCGATGAGGTGGTTGAAAAATACTGCGTCGCTAGTAGCCCTTTCAAAAGTAAATTATACATAGGTACTGGTTCATTATTTGTTTTATTTGCAATAATGGGAATCTGGATACCAGGTTGGCCTACGGTATCTTGGGCTGTACCTGCTGCTTTTCTGTTCTCTCTTTCCAGTGAGAAATTGTTTCGGAAAACACTGACTAATCCTTATTTTGGGAACGCTATATTTGATTATTACGCTACCGGTAAAACAATACCAAAGCACGCTAAAAGAGGTGTGATGTTCATGATTATGACTATGACTTCCATGTCAGCTTATTTCGTATGGCTAGTCTCGACAAAAGGCGATGGGGTTTGGGATGATATGTCATCATGGAATGGAGCAGATCCTGGTTTTGGAGCTTTGACCATACTTTTCGTAGGGCTAATTGGACTTTGGTACGTCGGAGTTAAAGTCGATACTAGAGAGTGAATATTCATTTACTCTGTAAACATGACTTCATACGTTAATCAAACTCTGTAACATCATGAAGTTCGTGAAGTTTTACACCTTGGGTCTGGTGTTTCCATTGATTGTGTTCTCATTATTAGGGACAAATGTGATTTCTGAAGAGAGTGGAAATGCGACCCAAGAAGATGAAATTATTATCTCAGTAGATAGCACAAATCTACGTTTTTCTCCGGCGGAAGTAACTATTTCTGAAGGAGATACTGTTAGGTTTTTTTGGGATGGGGAATTACTAGCGCACAATGCAGTTGAAGAAAATAATCTTTTTGACTCAGGGGAGCCGGAGAGGAATGTAGACTACTCATTCACATTTGAAAAAGGAATGAATGGAACATATGAATTCGTATGCGAACCTCATGAATCTGCAAATATGATTGGAAGGATTATCGTAACTCCTGCACCAGTTATTGAAGATAATACAACTGAAGAAGATGATGTAAAGGAAAACTCTGTACCCGGTTTTTCAGCACTCACATTGATTGGTGCTTTAGTGATTAGTAGTTTGGCGACCAGAGGGAAAATGGGGCGTGTATGATGTGGAAGTTCTGAAATTAGACGACATCCCCTCACTAAAAGAAGGACAAATGATTGTGCCTCTATTCACTCTCGATTCACTTCTCTTACCGGGAGATCAAATGATAATGAGAGTTTTTGAGCCGAGATATAAACAGATGTTAGATGATATTACACTCAATGATTTGCCTTATGGCCATGTAATGTCAAATCTTTCAATGCCTGAAATAAACGGATGGTCGGTACCATATGATGTAGGTACCCTAGTAGATATTAATGACCTGCAAGAACAGGGCACTAATCTGCTTTATACCGCTAATGGAGGGAAACGCTTTCGTATTCTATCTCTAATAGAGCCCGCACTAAAACCAGAATCTTTTGATGAAATTTTTCCCTCTGTCGATGAGCTTGTCCAACAGTATGTTGATTCCGCCCCTTCTGGTAAACTCTACGTTAGAGGGCTAATAGAAATCATTCCAAAATTAGAAGGAGTTGTCGAATCTTCTGAATGGAAGAATTTACTAATGCTGTGGATATCTTATATCAAAAATATTGCCGAAATAAATGAAATGGAAATTAATGAATTTGATATTGATAATGAAGTTAAAAATATGTTTCCGGCCCCTAATGATGAATCTATCTGGAAATTAGCATCGTTGATTATTGACTCTATAGATACACAAATAAAAGCATTGAATGCAACACATGTAAATGAGCTCTTGAGCATTATAGAATCAAGTGTTCAGAAAAAATTGAATGTGATACGTTCTTTCCGACAATCAAATGAATAGTGATAATGATGAAATCTAATCCTAAAGATTTAGAAAACATAGAAGTATGTTCTAATTGTTTTAGCCCGCGTATTGTTCCTTACATGGGTTATGAAACTGGGAAACGTTTCATTTGTCAAGACTGTGAACACATAAGTGTAGTGACTATACTTTTTGAAAATCTAGATTCTCTCGTTAAATTCCTAAGAGAAAAAAGAGATTCTGAGGATTAATGTAAAAATAATCTCTGACTGGTGAAAAGCATCGACATCCCATGTTCATCTGCCGCATCTATGCTTTCTTGATCCCTCATAGAGCCGCCTGGTTGTACAACGGTAGTGACCCCTATTTCATTGGCAGTATCGATACCATCGCGGAATGGGAAAAACGCATCGGACACCATCATAGATCCAACTGCTCGACTACCGGCTCTTCTAGCGGCTATACGCACAGCTTCAACGCGACTTGTTTGCCCCGGGCCGACTCCAACGGTTGCAAAACCTGTTTCCGTAGCAGCAACCAATACTATTGAATTAGATTTAACTTCGGAAAGGACCGTTGAACCGAATTTAGCCAATGCAACTAAGTCCTCATCGCCAACTACTTTTGTAACACATTTGACATTGCTCCAGTCTATACTTGGCGGACCCTGTACTTGCGCTACCCAACCACCATCTAATTGACGCATTCTAACTTCTTCTTCTCTCGGTAAAAATTCAGACATTGTTAACATTCTTCTGTTTTTCTTCTGAGAAAGGATCTCTAATGCCTCAGGCGTATATCCTGGTGCAATTATGCATTCTAAGAAATGCCCCCCTATTGATTCAGCAGTCTCTTTTTCAACTTCTGAAGTAAAGGCAACTACACATCCAAATGCACTTTCTGGATCGCTTGCTAATGCATTTTTCCAAGCATTACTTTGAGAAGAGTCAATTGCGGCACCACACGGATTTGTATGCTTAATTACAACACATCCATGATTACGTGTTTCATCCATATCTCTCAATAAACCTCGAGCTATTCTTAGCGCACCATCCAAATCGAGATAATTATTGAAAGAGAGAGCTTTGCCTCCATGTTGTATAGCTGCAGCCAAACCTTTAGCGCCCGATGCTGAAGAAGCAGGGTAAAATGAAGCCGGCTGATGTGGATTTTCACCATAACGAAGAGGGACGCCTTTCTCAGAAGAGATATGAATTCGATTTGGTACTGGTCCGCCTATAAATCTCTTTTCTAGTTCATTACTTACAGCTGTATCATATGCTGCTGTGCATTGATATGCCGCAAGAGAAAGTTGTTGTTTTGTTTCTAAACTAATTTGAGAAATATTTCCGTTTACGTCTTCTAGGGCTTGAATAATCGATTGATACTGGCTTTCATCCGTTAGTACTAACACATCTTTATGATTTTTAGCAGCAGAACGTATCATTGTTGGCCCCCCTATATCGATCATTTCAATTAATTCAGCATTTGATACCGGTGGTTGCTTTGCTGCAACGGCTTCAAATGGGTACAAATTCACACACACTAAATCAATTGTAGCGTAATCTAATTCGGCGAGTGTACTCATATCGTCTTCTCTATCGCGCCTTACGAGTATTCCTCCATGTATAGCGGGATGAAGTGTTTTGACACGTCCATCGAAACATTCCGGATGGCCTGTTGCATCACTTACATCGATTACCGGGATTCCAGCTTCTCTTAATTTACGAGATGTTCCGCCTGTTGAAAGAATTTCCCAGCCCATTTTGGATAATGCATTTCCAAGTTCTACGATTCCGGACTTTTCCCAAACACTTAGCAACGCTCGGCGTGTTGTCATATTAATGCGTGGAAGCATGAGTCTTGAAGTGTTTGTAACTCGTTCTTTCAATCTCCACGGGATGAAATAACTTGATCTATACGAAGCATTCCAATACTTGTTTCGCATGCTGATTGTAATGACTCTTGAATAATTGATCTAGGGTGCCATACTCTTTCGATCAGAGACACGTGTCCTTCAGCATTTATACCATTAAAATGCTCTTCGTTTCTAGTTGCTGCACGTAATTCAAGTACTCCATCTAAAGGGTCATTGCCCGAATTCTCAACTAGAGCCCCCGGTATTGTTTCCATTGCTCTGGCGAATGCATCCATTGCGAGTCTTGAGCGTCCTGGTTCTGATTCTGAAGCGGTTCTAACCGATTGAGCAATTCGGATATGTATTGACCCTCCGCCCGGTAATACTTCTTGATCATTCATTGCCAGAGATACTGCCCTTAATCCATCATGCAATCCACGAATTATTTCCTCAGTGGCTATTTCACCCGCTCCGCCAACTTCAATTGTGACCAAACCTGGATTAATACAACCATCTATTCTAACTACGTCTTCCACCATATCACTAGCTTCATTTCGTTCCCAAATAACACTTCCACAAAAACCTAAATCTTCAATTCCTATATCTAAAATTGAATCTATTACTTTGGCCCCTGTTGCCGCGGCGGCATTCTCGACTTCTGAAGAATCGAGTTCGCCGATTGCAAGAATATTTTCGTCAAATAAATGATGTAATATGTCTCTATCGATTTCTCCTCCACATAATATAAGTTTCGCGCCACTATCTATTAAGGATTGACCAAGAGCATTTTTTCGGCGTTTCTCAGCGTCAACAAATGCATCTAACTGATCTGCTGAAGTAATTTGAATTTCGGCAGTTCTAGTCATTTTTCTAATTTTGATATCCCCCGATATTACGGCCACCTTTACTTTGGACAAGTTGTTGGGCAGGCTATCCATCAAAACTCTTCGGCGAAATGCGACACCGGATATTATTTTTGAATCATTAATACTGCCGCTTTTTGACTTAAACATAGCAATATTTTCTGCTTTCGGTTGTTCCTGTATTTCAGAAATTGAAGTGAGTGCTTCCACTATTATAGATGAGAACAAATCTAATGCGCCATCTGTTCCTTTTCCTGTCAGTGCTGTTTCTGCAACACCCAATAATCTCTCCTCATTAATTTCTTGGGAGTCTTTCTCCATTTGTACTTCTGCAACTTCGAGAGACTTTCTAAAACCTTCAACTAATGTCAAAGGATGCAGTCCTTTTCTTAGTAAATGGTTGGCTTCTTGGAGAAGTGCTCCACAAAGAAGCATAGTTGTAGTGACGCCATCGCCACAGTTTTCCTCTTGCGTGTTAGCCATAGATACCATCATTTTGGCCGCTGGATGTTTCACTAACAACTCAGCTACTATTTTAGCACCATCGTTAGTTACTGCGGTTGTCCCGTTAGTTTTGTAAAGCATCTTATCCAGCCCCCTAGGGCCAAATGTAGGCTTTAATAAATCAGAAAAAACTCTAGCCGCAGTTATTAATTTCTCTTGAACCGCAGTTCCACTTGTGATTGATGTTTGTTCGGGAACTATCACTACTGGAGGTTGCCCCGCCCCATCGCTCATATTCTAATCGGGAGTAAGTGCTGTCATGAATCCTTTGAATCGAGTTTTAATCAAAAAATGATTTTTATTTGCAATAATTCTATTCATGAACGTTGACTCGGGCGTAATATGTCGAGAGTTGCTAGCGTCATTTGTATGATGCTAGTTTCAGCAATGATGTTTGGCTTTATCTCACCGGCTTCTGCGCAAATTGCTCCGGAGGTGACTCTTGAGTGTGAAGATCAGGTAGAAATTAACCCGGGGCCAAGTTCAACCAGAACAGCCATTGTAAACTGTATTGTAGAAAATCCTTCAGCGTTCTCGGAAACTATTGATATTACTGTGGATTCGGGTATTTTAGATAATGCAGCACCAGGGACATTGACTATCGCAGCAGGAGGAAGTACTGATTTTGAAGTAGTGTTTAAATCGGATTTAGCTGAATCTCCAGGTGAGGTTTTAACTAATGTGACGGCGACTATTTCTCAGGTGAATGGTGTGCCATATCCTGTTGGTACTTCAGAAAGTGAAGAAGTTTCTGTCACAATAATCGAATATCTTTCGTGCGAAGCAGAGTTTGGACAAGGCGGAGGAACGTTTGATTCAGGGGATGAAATTTCTATTTCGGCGGCAATAATTTGTGAAAGTAATGAAGAAGGCGATAAAACCTATCAAATTCATTTAATTGAGAAAAATATGGGCTCCTCTTCGTGGCCAAATGGATTTCAAAATATAGATGGAGATTGTAAGGTAGAAATCGAGGCTGGAGACTCTGGAGAGAATTGCAACTTTAGAATAGGAACTCCAAGTGATTTAGAAAAGGATTGGGAAGGTTGTGTAGTTATTATTGAAAAGGGCGAAATAAGGCCGAATTCATGCCCCGATACCAATAAAATAAATTTAAAAATTAATAAAAAGAAATCGGGATTAGGCATTGAATTAGGAGGTAATGGTTCTGTTTTGGAACAGTTGGGGGTTAATGAAGATCAGGTGCCAGTTATTGCTGGCTCTGTTGGAATCTTGATATTGATAATCGGAGGATTTTTCTATTATCGAAGAAAAGGGCGAGAATATGAGGAATAAAACCTCATTATTCAAGAACAAGTATGTGCCATCTCAATGACATTGTAACAAACAAACTAACACCTAATGAAGCTTCTACAGGAAATTCAAGTAAATTTACATAAATAAGATATTGAACTCCAGTTAATATTAATATTACAGATATGTCTTGAAGATTTGAATACCCCCATCCCGATTCATTTAGAATATGATTCCGATTTTGTGCGACCCACAAGATAGATATCAGTAATAGTAAAACTATGATGTGTCCAATAATCCAACCAAAAGTGCCTCCAAAGGCTGCAACCATTGTATCTTGAAAAGACCCTAATACAAGTGAAGCGATATCAATCATGATTTTGTCGAAATGGTACTTGCTATTGAAGTAAATGCTTTATTAGTCTTTGATTATTTGGTAATTTTATGCTAGTAATTTTGCTAGAGTACCCGTTACAACTTAACATAGAAACCAACACGGAGTAACATGGAAACTCCCTTCGTAGTCATTGGTATGCATCGAAGTGGGACTAGTCTAGTATCGCGCATATTAGATAAATCTGGTATTATGATGGGTAAAGATTTACAAACTGATCATGAATCTAAATTTTTTATTCAATTAAATAAATGGATTTATCAAAATGCAGGAGCGGATTGGGCTAGACCTAAAGCATTAGAAGAATTAATCGACTATGCACCGGCGAGAAAACAGGTTGAGGAATATTTGAGGATACGAATTGCCAGTTCTTCTAGTAAAAAATTCTCTGGTCGAAATCTAAAAAATGGATTATTTGATATGGATTCTAAATGGGGCTGGAAAGATCCAAGAAATGGCCCCTCGTTGCCTATATGGAAGGACATATGGCCAGAAATGAAAATTATTCATGTGGTTCGCCATGGAGTAGATGTTGCCGCAAGTCTTCATTCGAGAAGTCTAAAAAATTGGACGGAAGATGAGGGGAGGTTCAAAAAATGGACTAAAATGTATAAGTGGAGAAGTAGCAAGTCACCTATCAGAAAGGGGCAGCGAGCTGCTACTCTTACACATGCACTAGAATTTTGGGCTGAACAGATGGATGTAGAAAAAAAGGTCATTCAGTCATATGAGAATGTCTTAGAAATACGCTATGAAGACTTATTGACCAGCCCCGCAGTTGTTTTGAAGGATATTTGGAATTATATCGGTAAGGAAACAGATGAAAAACTACTAAGAGAAATAGAAACGATGGTGGATTATAGTCGCGCTTTTGCATATAAACAAAATGAAGAATTGTCCGTATTTGCACAAGAGAATAAATCAATATTGGAAAGATTTGGCTATTCAGCGTGATTTTATTCATATGCGGCGATTTATCTCATCACACCAGATTTCGACGTTGAAACCTGTGAGTTTTTGTAATATTTCTAATTCTTCAATTAGCTCCTCGCCACAAATTTTGTAATGTGTATCATCTAATTTATGTGAAATTCCTCTCTTACTTAGTATTGGCAAATTATAGATGTTGAAATCTCTTTTCTGTAACATTTTAACAATTGGAAGTTTTATTATATCGGGAATAATTGAGAATATTACTCGGGCTGATTTTCCTAAAAATGTGATAGGTCTTCGGGAGGCGGCACTGTTAGAATGTCTGGATTCATCGAGATTATATTCATGGTTTTGGATTTCAAGAAAGTTCTCAATTTCTCTTAAAGCACTAATTGGATTTGATTTTAGTCGATCACTATCTATAATCACAAACTTATCTAAATCAAATTCTTTCAACCACCTATTCATTGATGACCCATACAAAGAATCATCGGATAAACGCGCGTCTTTCCAAGCTTTTTCAAAGGTACTCCAATCGGTATTATTTGCAGATGCCTCCTTAGTATTCAAAACCATATTCCAATGACTAAACGAACGTGCCACGGGTTCTCTTAAACAAAGAATAAATTTCGCATTTGGTAAATGATTGCGGATTCTTGATGGAGATAGTGGGCAGGCAAAAGTATGGACTGAAGCATCCAATTTGAGTCCTTGGCCATTAAAATGTTTTTCAAAATGAGACCAATCTGGTTCTTCGTCCGTACGAATAAAGGTACCTTTGTGAGATGCTATTATATTCGGCTCCTTAGGGTCTGAAAGATTAATCTCATCATGTTGATCGAGGACATAAGAAAGCCAAGTAGTGCCTGCTTTAGGTGCACCGATTAGAAATACATCTACCTCTGGCATTGGTAACAACTCATAATTGCCACCCGCCATATCTTATTTCACTTTCATCGTTTGACTAATAGTGAGAAATATTTGTTTACACTAACTCTTGTAGAGAATAGACCTATAACTCTCAAGCCTTTCATTTGTTTATTCCATGCACATTCTAGTGATGACTCGTTCGACTCTTGCGCACGGCTTTGGTGGTTTCCAAAGACAATGTGTAGACTTGTGTGAAGGATATGTTGCTAAGGGCCATCAAGTTACTGTAGTTACAACTTCACACCCTGATAATCTAGAGATAGAAAAAAAAGAAGGGTATGTTGTACACTATCTCAATCCATCTAAACCTACCAAATTATCAAG
>DADI01000018.1:0-7194 GCA_002494975.1 Euryarchaeota archaeon UBA556 | reverse complement strand
CCCATGGCAGTAGTTTGCCATGGTTCCTTAAGAACTGAATTACTTTCTTTTCTTTCTTCGGCAGATAAGAGACCTCGATATTGGCATTGGATGATTTTGACCCCTTTGCATTTATTCAGAAGATGTCTATTTTGGGAATTTCCTATGAGGAGAAATTCATCAAAAATAATACTTGTATCTCCTACACTCAAAAGAGATTTTTCTTTGTTTTCAAAGAATAAGGTACGAGTTATAGAGAATGGGATAAAATTACCTAAGAAATCTGATTTTATAGAAAACAATGGGACGTTGAATATGCTTTGTACGGGGAGGGCTGATCGTCAGAAGGGTTTTCAAAAAGCAATAATGGCTGTGCATCAAATTGAGGATTTAGATTTGCACCTAGATATTGTAGGAACTGGGGCCTACCTAGGTGAGTTGAAAGTGCTGGCTCAAAAACTTGAAGTTGAGGATAAAGTGACTTTTCATGGACGAGTTGATGATGATGAATTAGCAAGGATATATGCAGCGGCTGATATATATTTGATTCCAACTATGAGATACGAGGGGTTGCCTCTAGCCCTATTAGAAGCAATGTCTCATGGTATTCCAACTATTTCATCTGAAATTGGAGGCAATGCTGACGTCATTACACATGATCTCGATGGGCTATTCATAAAGCCCGGGGATATGGGCGAATTAGTTAGTTCAATAAGAAAATTGGGGACCGATTCTAAACTTCGAAATTCTATTTCAATAGCGGCTAGAGAAACTACCGAAAAAAGATTTGATAAAGAAAGAATGGTTAAAGAGACCCTTGATATTCTAGAAAATATGTCTTAAAATGGTGAAATTTATGGCAATGGTGAATTCAATAAATATCAGGAAAGACGGGGGGGTACCTAAATTTCCTGTTTCACAAGTATTTCTCGGGAAAAATAACGTGGAAGGAGACAAGCAAAATGATTTGCAATATCATGGAGGGCCCACTAGGGCTGTTTGTTTATTTTCAATGGAAAGAATCTTGGCTCTACAAAAAGAAGGTCATCCTATTCAACCTGGAACTACTGGAGAAAACCTCACTATTCAGGGACTAGATTGGAATCTGATGAAAGTTGGCGCAAAATTTCAAATTGGGGAGGCAAAAATCGAATTGACTGGTCCTGCGCCTCCCTGCAAAACAATATCTGAATCTTTTGAGAAAGGAGAGTTTGTTAGAATTTCTGAAAAAACATATCCTGGTTGGTCGAGATGGTATGCATCTGTAAGTAAAGAAGGCATAGTTGCGATAAATGATATCATCTCAGAGATCTGAAGATTTTATAGTCGGAAAGTTGAATAGTTAATCAATTAATCAATACATATGGAAAATCTGATGGGTCAGCGTCGAACCAATAGAAATGTGTTTGGGCTTAGGAATCGATTTAGAAGAGGATGGAGGATAACAAAACTAGGTATTCATGTGGTAAAGGCTGATCCTGAATTAATAATTTATGTATTATTCTCAGCCATAATGTCTATTCTAAGCTTTGGATTGATATTGACTTTCACTGGAGGGATTGGGTTTGTCTTTGGAAATGATGAGGGATTAGAAAGTGGAGCCGCAGTGGGTACTTTTGTGAGTTATTTCGTTGTATCTATAATCACAGTTTTTTGGAATGCTGCTATAGTTGCCAGTGCGTATGAGAGATTAACTACAGGTAGAAATCCGAGTTTCTTTTATGGAATTAATCAAGCGATGAAATGTCTACCTCAGATCTTTGCTTGGGGACTGGTTTCAGGTACTGTGGGCGTAATTATTGGCTTCTTTGAAGGGATGGCAAGTTCTGATAATATAATAGTGGCCATAATTGGAAGAATAATTGCTGAGTTGATTCGGTTTGCGTGGTGGATGACTACGTTCTTTGTCGTTCCAATGATTGTTCTAGAGAAAAGTGGAGTGTTTGAAAGCATGGAAAAAAGTCCAAAGTTATTCGCGAAAACTTGGGGTGAAAATATTGTTGCTAGTGCGGGGACAGGAATAATTAATTTTATCGTAATATTGACTATTATTGTCATTTGTTTACCACTCTTTGTTTTTGGAGAAATTGGCGCAGCATTAGCATTCATCTTAATCGTAATAGGTATAGCAATATCCAGTCTTTTCTTCACTGCTTGTGATGCTGTAAATAAAGCCTCAATGTACTATTATGCAAAGACAGGAGAGGAAGTTCCTCTGGCGCAAAAGTATGGTTTAGATACTTACTAATACTTACTGTCTGTTTCGCCATTCTGATATATGTAAGGCATTTGGGTAATTGTAAGGCAGAGGTACCCGAGTGGTCAAAGGGGCTGGGATGAGGTCCCAGTGCGTAGTGCTTCGCAGGTTCAAATCCTGTCCTCTGCACCAGAATAAAAATCAATATATTGTTCCGGTATTAACTACAGGTGTGGTATCTGTTTCAGAACAAAGAACAACTAGTAAATTACTAACCATGGTTGCTTTTTTATCTTCATCGAGATCGATTATTTTCTTCTCACTAAGTTGCTCTAATGCTTCTTCGACCATTCCAACTGCGCCTCTAACGATTTCGCTTCTTGCTGCCACTACTGCGCTAGCTTGCTGGCGACGGAGCATGGCTTGGGCGATTTCCTGGGAATAAGCAAGATGGCTTATTCTCGCCTCAAGAACTTCTATGCCTGCTTGCTTCAGACGATCTTCTACTGACGCTTGAAGTAATTCAGCAATTTCTTCTTGATGACTGGATAATGATATTCCCCCTATGTCCTTATCTTCAATTATGTCATATGGATATGCTGTTGCCATTGCACGAAGCGCCGCTTCACTTTGAATCTGCACATAATGATCATAGTGGTCGACTTCAAAAAGAGCTTCTGCTGCATCAAATACTCTCCAAACTACGACCGCTCCGATATCGATAGGGTTGGCATTTACATCATTTACCTTTAATCTAGCAGATTCAAAATTTCTTATACGTAAAGAAATTTTTTGCTTATTATATAATGGATTCATGAAGAAGTGAAAACCTTCTTCGTTCACAGTTCCTGCATATTTACCAAAGAACTGTACCGCTACGGCAGTATTTGGACCAATAGTGACGTAACTATTCCAATAACAAAGCCATAAAGGCCCGGTAATTAATAAAATAAGGAATGACATTGCACCGAGGATTGGATGTGCACTTCCAATAATAAGTAGGAATAAATTAAAAAATCCAAAAATTATGTGTAGAAATAAACCAACAAAACCATTTACCGTTTTCTTTTCAAAATCTTGAGTAATTGCTTCCTTCCTTCTCACTACATCGCTCATAAAACAGTCAACCTATGCTAATACGGTACGCTTTGAGGTAAATAATTGTATCATTCGGTAAAAAAACCATTAAATCTTCTTGTCCTGAAGCGTATACAGAAGGTAGTTAAATATGAATTTGCTAATATTAAACCAAAGTAAATTAGATCGTGGAATAAGATTATTTGTTGCTTTATTTTTACTAATTATTGCCTATTCTTTTGAAAATTTAACTTCTATAGAGTTTGCATTTATTTTTATTGCAGGCGTTTTGATATTCAATACGTTATCTGGCAACTGTTACATTTATCGGGCATTTGGTATTAACACATGCCCTGTTAAAGAGTAAATAAGTTGCGAATATTTGAATTAAATTAAATATCGGCCTCCTCGTAGCAGGTACATGCACCCCGCAAGCAAAATATTCTTGGCACTTGGCTTGGTGATAACTCTGGCAGGGATAGCTATGGCCATTGGCGGGGGGAGTCAACTCAAAGATGTAGGTCAATGGGATGTAGAAAAGAATTCCAATTGGAATAATTTAGACGGCAGTACTGATTATGATTTTTCAGAAGATGTTCTGGTAATGGTTAGAGATAATGTTCGATGCGATACATTCACTTTAACTATGGAAAATAGCACTGGAGAGAATTGGTACGAGAATGATGAATGTACCGAAGAGGGAGGCAAGCCAATGGGTCACGAAAATGATCCTGATGGTTGGTACCATATGGGTACAATCAGCTTCTGGGATTACAATAAAGGAGAGTATACAATTAATTCTAATGCTGATGTTCATCTTGTACCAATGTGGGAGGTATTAGGAGACGAAATCGTCGAAGGAGCAACAGGATTTTTTGCCACAATTGGTGGGGGTCTTTTTGCTTGTTGTGGAGTTTTGTTCATGCTGCTTGGAGGGATTTTTGCTTTTACGCTAAAATCTCCGGAAAAAACTACGAAAATATCACAAGGGCCTTCGTCATTCACAACCACTGCCCCTCTGGTTTCTGGTAGTGAATTAATCAATAATACTGATGAGTCAAAAGATCCTGAATGGTGGGCTGGAAAAGACGAGGCGAATTAACTGTTGACCGTTTAGTTCAACAATAATATCCTTTTCGACAATGACATGGGTCGGACGAATGTTGCAACATTACTTGTTCTTCTGATGTTATCTGCACCTCTTAGTGGGTGTTTTTCCTCTTCAGATAGTAATCCAAGCGAAGGAGACTTGGAAGTTGGGATAACTACTTTAGAAGGCGGTTTTTTTCAGAATGTAGAATTATCTGCTTCTAGTTCTATGTCAGTTTTTATTCCCTACTTAATTATCGAAAATAGTAACGATTATGTTCAAAACTCTACGATTATTAATTTAGAAAAAGGTGACTCGCATACGTTGTCAATATTAGCGCCGCCAAGAACTGAAAACATGATTTTTATGATCGGAGAGCTTGGGCGGAATTTCTGGCCGATTCGTGACCAGGGAGAGTCTTGGATGACTTGGTTGGAGAGAGGAGGAGATAGAGATAATTCGAATAATGGAATTGAGAGAGTTCCAGCTTCTGGGAATAATACATACGATACTGTAAATCATAGTTCAAAAACAGGAGGTTCGGTAATTGTCAAGCTCATATCAATCGATAGGCCAATGTCTCTGTCTAAAGATGAAGGTGGAGTTCATTCAACTGGAATTGTTGATGGTAGAAGTGTGTATAATCGATTGTATGAAATGACTGATCCTACGGATTCTTTTGACATTATAGATGGGAAAGAGGGTTATTACGATAGGTGGGCGGGACAAGGAAATCCTGCTTACGAAGATGCTGCCCAATACCTAATTAGTGAATTGTCTTCTTTTGGCTTAGAAGTTATTGGCCATAGGTTTGAATTTACAGATATAACGGGCTCTCAAAACCCCGAAGCATACAATATTTGTGCGTATAAATGGGGTACAGAAGTTGAAAATGAATGGTTAGTTTTTGGAGCTCATTTTGATGTCGCTCCTCCTGTCAATGGAGTACTTCTTGACCCTCACATAATTGGTGAAAGAACATATGGAACTAGAGTGGGGGCATATGATAATACAGCAGGCACTTCAATGGTTATGGAGACTGCAAAGGCACTCGCTGATTTTGAGAGTAGAAGGACTATGGTCTTCTGCCTTTGGTCGGGTGAAGAAGGCGGTAAAAGAGGCTCGGATTATTGGACCGAATACTATGTTGGCGAAGATAATCCTGATGTGACCATTACTAACTACATCAATCTAGATATGGCTGGAGTTAATTGGCCAGGAGGTGGAGGGGCTCCTCATGGAGATCCAGATCCAGCTATTGATGAGGATGGATACCCTAAAGATGCCGAAGTATGGCCGATGAGAGTCTATATTGGTCCTGGGCCTAATCACGACCGATTAGATCAACCGGAAATGGTTGGTCTCTCCAATTGGATAGGTTCTGATGCTCTTGGGTTGGAAGAACAAATGGGCACACTTGTGGGTACTAACTATTCCGCTGATACATGGAAAACTAGTGTTTGGTTAGATATGGATAGACCTGAAATCATTGTTTATGAAGATACAACAGCGAGGAGCGACCATGCTAGTTTCCAAGATAACTTAGACGTTGTAACTATTGGGTTCGGGGGATTAGTTGACGGTTATTGGTGCTATCACCAAGTCTGCGACACTCTAGAGGAAATGGAAGCATGGATGGATACCACAGGTAAAGACTATGGTGAAGAAAATACTGGTGTTGCGAATCTAGTAAATAGCCTTGATATGATAACATGGTGGGCATTGATGACTTTCTTCCATTGTGATGAAAAGCCAGTGTTGAATTCATTAGTTTGATTTTATTTACAAAACGACGTGAAAATATGGCGACTGGGAAATACGGAGATAGTCGTGCTATCGATGTTTCTGATTGGGGACGACCTATTGCTCGATTCTTCGCTAAAAGATTAGAAAAAACACCTGTAAGTGTATTAATGGTAACTCATTTTCATCTATTTGTTTCTATTTTTTGTGCATGGTTAATTCTCGAAGAAATGATTGTAGAAGGATGTATTGTTCTTGTAATAAAAGGAGTGATTGATGCTATAGACGGAGAGTTAGCGAGAATTAGAAAGAGACCTTCGCATGTTGGAAGATATTGGGATACTGTTGCCGATACCATAGGATTGATTCTAGTAATGTATGCGTTTAGTCAATTCTTAAACTGGAATTATTTGCTTACTAGTAGTCTAATCTTAGCTGTTTTATTTCAATATTCTTTGTTTAACCACTTCTCTGTTCGTGCAAGAATTCTTGGTTCGGGAGATACTACGAGTAGAGTAAATGAAAAAATTTGCCCTACAGCTCAGCCATGGGAAAAACAGAAGCATGTAGATTTCTTTCACAAAATATATCTTATCGGGTTTTCTTGGCAAGATCAAATTGTAGATTTCATAGTTGGGAAGGGGAGTAAAGATTTATCATTTGAATTGACTGTTTCGTCACTATTAGGATATGGTTTTCAATCTATATTAATTCTAATATTAGCTATCAATTCGAAGATTGAATTGTTGCCAGAATTAATTTTTGGAATTAATGGCGGTTTGATGTTTCTTGCTATTATAAGAAGCTATTTCTGACTCATGACGGGTGAAAGTTAATGCACTTGAAGAAGAATTTTCTTTTGTATCGTAGCAATCTCTGTGTTTACTCCCTGTCAGTTCAATTATTTTCATCTGCTACGATACATCAATTATTCAATTGATGACTATTTTTATTATCCAATTAAACCATTTAAATATTTGAAATTAAACCAAATCAGACTGACACAGATAATTCCCCAAACATAGAAGATAATCTCAGACCAAGTCTTGATCTTTTTTCCGTCTAGAGGCCCCAATGGAAGCATGTTGAATGTACCTAGAACTGCATT
>DADI01000012.1:2942-3604 GCA_002494975.1 Euryarchaeota archaeon UBA556 | reverse complement strand
AAGAAAAGAGCCTTTCTTGCAGAGACTATGCAGTCTATTAATGGAGTCGTACAAATGGAAATACGACCCACTGGGCTATTAGATCCAGTAATTGAAGTTAGACCAACAGAAGGTCAAATTCAAGATCTTGAAGATGAAATTCGCTTACGTATTGAATCGAATGAACGAGTTCTGGTTACTGTGATGACAATTAAGTTCGCAGAAGAAGTTGCAGAATATCTCAATCGTAACGGATTCAAGGCTCATCATCTACATAGTGAGATTGATACACTAGAGAGGACTGAAATTATCAAAGCACTCAGATTGGGGCATATCGATATTATAGTTGGAATAAATCTTCTAAGAGAAGGATTAGATATTCCTGAAGTTAGTTTAGTGGCTATATTTGATGCAGATAAAGAAGGTTTCTTGAGGAATGAACGTTCACTACTACAAACTATAGGTAGGGCATCAAGAAACCAAAATGGCAGAGTCATTCTATACGCAGATTCAATATCAGCAGCGATGGAAGCATCAATTAAACAAACAATTGAGAGAAGGAAAAGACAAAATAATTACAATGAAGAAAATCAAATAACTCCTCAAACGATAAAAAAAGCGATGCCTGTGATGAATTCTGAAACTGGAGATTTAATGGCAGGTGTTGCAGGAAAGGGAGTTGG
>DADI01000012.1:1270-2790 GCA_002494975.1 Euryarchaeota archaeon UBA556 | reverse complement strand
TCGAAAATAATGATGACAGAATCAAACTAATAAATAGGATGGAAAGAGAAATGAAGGCTGCAGCCGCGAGACTTGATTTCGAAAGGGCAGCACAATTAAGAGACCGAATTTATCAATTAGAGAATCCGACTAATTGAATACGAAAGTGTTTTTCGAAAGACTTGTGTCTACCTACTCACGTGATGATTTTAGTGCGCCAGTTGAGGACTATAACTTCTCAAAAATAGATGACGTACACTCACTAATTAATCAGATGTCAAGGGCAGGAGGATTTACTGCAACAAAACTTGCTCATGCGCGAGATATACTGAAAATGAGTATCGAAAAGACAGATGAAAAAGGAGTTCTAAACTGGCTTTCTTTCCCTGCTTGCTTGTGTGCAACGGGAACTAGAGGATTTTTCTTAGAAGCAATAAAGCGTAAGTCGTTCAATGTGATAATTACAACTTGTGGAACTTTAGATCACGATATCGCTAGAACGTATCAAGACTATTTTCATGGAGACTTCAGTCTTGATGATATCGCATTAGGAGAGGAAGGATTGAATCGATTGGGTAATGTAATTGTTCCAAACGAATGTTATGGAGATATTTTAGAGAAAAGAGTCTTACCTTGGTTAGAAGAGATTGAAACAGAAAGAAAAGAGAAATTTCCAGATAATCCATGGTTAGGATTTGGTTCCGTTGAATTATGTTGGGCTATGGGAGATAGAATTCAAGATGAGACATCATTACTTTATTGGGTTGCAAAACATAGAATCCCGATGGTAATCCCTGGACTTTCAGATGGCTCGATTGGAGCTCAGCTTTTCATGCACAGACAAAAGAATCCTAATTTCATGGTTGATTTCTTGGCAGATGAACAAATATTATCCGATTTAACTTGGACAGCTGAAGAATCACACGCACTAATGGTTGGGGGTGGAATATCCAAACATCATGTGATCTGGTGGAATCAATATAGAGATGGTCTAGATTCTGCTGTAGGAATCACAACCGCGCCCGAACACGATGGTTCGTTATCGGGTGCTCGGCTCAAAGAAGCTATATCCTGGGGAAAAATACGTCCAGAGGCGCCTCAAGTAGTAGTTGAGGGAGATGCAAGTGTGTTATTGCCCCTTTTAGGCGCTGATTTATTCAGAAATTAGCACTTTTTATCACTTTTTAGGCGTAAAACGGCTATTTCTAAAACACTTGAATAATGACGATTACAAGCATTGAGGGGCACAATGGCTAAGAACGGACATAGATGCCGGCTTTTCTATGTCCGTTGAATCGATGGTACAAGGAATGATAGATGCACTAACAGAAGCTATGGGAGATGCTGCAAAGCACGACAAGGGTAACGCCGCTGCTGGCACCCGTGTTCGTAAGGCTATGCAAGCTGCAAAGGCAACAGCACAAGATGTTCGTGCTAAAGTCCAAGCAGATAAGAACAACTGAGTTCGTTAATACGATCTCTAAGTCTTATGACTCTGGCTCTGACTGGAATTTAGCGTAAGCAAGAAATTCCATCAAGGC
>DADI01000012.1:0-1204 GCA_002494975.1 Euryarchaeota archaeon UBA556 | reverse complement strand
GGTCGGAGCCTTTTTCCTTCGTATTGAATAGCTGCCGGACTTGGTATGCCAGAAAGTGATTCTACTGTATGAGAATTTGTGATAGCATTAGTAAATCGATGCCATAGCAAATTTATTTCAGAAATCACTGCATCAGGAGTCCAGGCTCTTCTGCCGCACAAATCAATCACTCCTTGTGCGAAAGCATCAGTATCTGCCATAACCAATAATGAAACTGCATCGGTAGTATCTCGAATATGTACCCAATGCTTAGGTTTTATCTCAGGAGTCAAGTCTAATGACTCGACCCTAATCCACTCTACCCAATCTTCAACATCAATTGGACCCCATCCTTGACTGCCTTCAGGTATCATCAAATCATGGATTCTAATAATAAGACCTGCATTTTTAATTTGATCTAAATTACCACTACGTGGATCATCATTTTCTGCAATTATAGCGACATCAACTGAATCACTTGTAGCATATTGGCCTAGACCTACAGTGATATCTGCCTCATGTGAATTATGAGTAAATACAGCACCTGCTCTCTCCAATCTATCTTTTAATGCGAGAAAGAAATTATCTTCCTCCCCTAGAAGAGCAATCTTCTTCGACATACAGCACCTAAACTTGGCGAGTAGGGTCTAAAGTATCATACTGCCGCAAGAACTTCTTTTTCTGCAAAAGCAATCAAACAATCTCTAACAACATCGATTACTAAATCTATTTCTTTAGAAGTAATACCAAAATGAGGTGTGAAACGTAATGCATTTTGACCACCATGGATAACTCCAAGACCATTTATTCTGCACCATTCTTCTACACAATCAAATCCTACAACAGGTAATCTCTCTGGATCAAGTTCAGCGCATAAAAGAAGACCTGAACCTTGGACTAGATGTATATCATTTGGAAATTCATGCTTCAATACATTGAGCTTCTCGACAAATTCTTCGCCTCTTTCGAGAATATTTGCACGCATTTCAGGAGTTACCTTACTCAAAACTTCAACTGCAGTTTCAAGAGCACGGGGGTTAGTCGTCATAGTATTTCCATAAATCCCTACTACATACAATTCAGCTGCACGTTCGGACAATCCAAGGACTGAAAGAGGATACTGACCTGCATTTAGAGCTTTAGACCAAGTTTCTAGATCGGGAACTTCAGCAGTTTGGAAACCAGGATAGTCAACAATTGAGAGACATCCTTTACCACGGAATCC
>DADI01000010.1 GCA_002494975.1 Euryarchaeota archaeon UBA556 | reverse complement strand
GATAGATTGTATACTGATATGGAAATGGCAGACCGAGCTGGGGTGCATGGAATTTTGGTTCTATCCGGAGAAGCAACAAGAGATGATGCTGAAAAGGCGCCTCAGCAACCAAGTTTGATTATTGATTCTGTATCGTCTCTATGTTAATCGATTATTGTTATAATCAGTCATCCCAGTTGTTTTAATATCAAAAGTAATTCGGGCCGCTATGGAAGGAACTACTGATCCCTCTGTTTTACAAGGTAGATTATACTACAAAATTGGCGGTTTTGTTTATGATAATGCTAAAGTTGTATTAATTGCTACTTTACTATTAGGAGTTGGGCTTGCTGGGTTAATCACTTTGGAACCTAAATATATCGAAGGATTCGGCGAAGGTGATCTGGAATCTGTTCATGGATGGGATGCTATCGCAACGGGTTTTTCTGATGAAAATGAAAGTTCTTATGAGGTTTTTTATGTTCTCTTTCATCACCCAAGTGGAAACTCTAGTGCCGCAGAAGTTAGAACGGCAATGGAAGAAACTGTTAGGGTGTTCCAAACTAATGAAGATGTTTCAATAGATTACCCGTGGTTCACTAATGAGGCAAATAAATCGAATCTAATTAGTACAATTGATGAATCTTGGTCTAGAATACGCGTACAAGTTAACTTAGATAGAGAAGATTCAAAGGTTTTGCTAAAGGAAACTATTGAGAGTTTAGATTTACCAGAAGATGCCCCCGAAGGAATGGAAAAATGGGTTACTGGAAATTTGGCTATTGATGTTGTATTCGACTTAACCCTTGAAGAAGAATTAATCAAAGCTGAATTGATTTCTGCACCCCTTACCTTACTTATCTTACTACTCGTGTTTGGCAGTCTTGTTGCGGCTGGTTTACCTGTTCTAACTGGTATCTACACGGTGATTGCGGCCGTGGGTATTGTTACGGGCCTGACATATATTTTTGATGACATTACGATTTATGCAAATAATATTGTATCATTATTAGGTATTGGGTTGAGCGTGGATTATTCATTATTCATAGTTAACCGGTTCAGGGAGGAGTTACGTAGAGGAAGAGACCATAGAACGGCAATTGCAATGACTAGTGCAACTGCGGGTAGAGCTATTTTCTTCTCTGCAATGACTGTGATGGTTGGATTAATGGGTATGTTGTTTTTCGAAAACACTGGCTTACCATCGCTGGGTTGGGGAGGCATATGTGCCGCACTTGTTGCTTTGGTTTCATCAGTAGTTCTTTTACCGGCGATATTATCCTTGTTAGGAGACAGAATAAATTCATTGAGGGTTCCTTTCTCAATGACCGATACTAACAAAGATGATGGTTTTTGGTCATGGATTGCTGAGGGCGTAATGAAACGCCCTTTGTCAGTACTGGTCCCTGCAGTAATGATTTTACTAATCGCTGGTTCTCCTTTTCTTCAAGCGGATTGGGGCATAACCACATACAAGGCTTTGAGCCCAGATGATGAATCGAGAAATGGTTTAGAACTGACAGATGTTTATTGGCCAGAAAATACTGGGAATACTGCTCAAATTGTTTTTGAAATTGAAGAAAATGTCGATCCTTTCTCAGAAGAACATATTCGTAACTTATACAATTTTTCAAAAGAAATTATGACTATCGAACATACTAGTTATGTATACACATATGCGCATTTTGATTCGTCGATGAGTCAGGATGAGGTGATTGCGTTTTGGGATCATTCTGATGACGGAAATTTGTCTTCTGAAGACGCATATGTTCTAGATTTACAGAGAAAATACCACATTGAAAGTTCTGTAGGAGATAACGTAATTTTAGTAATAGTTGGTATAGAAGGGGAACAATCCAGTGAAGATTCTAGAAATGTTGTAAACAGTATTCGGGCTCTTGAAAGTAAGAATAACCAATTCGGTAACCAGAGCACTGTTAATGTGGCCGGCATTGCAGCGTATAATCAAGACATTTTGGATGCGGTTGCTGAGAACATGCCAATTGCTTTGGCGTTTATTCTGATTTCGAGCTATATCCTTATCTTCTTACAAGTTAGGTCGGTGGTTTTACCACTAAAGGCGCTAGTAATGAATGTATTATCCGTCAGTGCTTCGTTCGGAGTATTAGTATGGATTTTCCAAGAAGGTAATGGGGCAGAATTACTAAATTTCACACCTCAACCTATTGATCCCACTACTCCTGTAATGATTTTTGCAATTTTATTTGGATTGAGTATGGATTATGAAGTTTTGATGTTGTCAAGAATCCATGAAGAGTGGGAGCGAACTAAGGATAATACAAAGGCAGTAGCAGTCGGATTGCAAAAGAGTGGGAGAATAATTACGTCCGCAGCTCTAGTTATGATAACTGTGTTTTCTGCATTCGGAATTTCTTCAGTTGTCCTGATGAAACAATTCGGTTTTATGCTTGCATTGGGCGTTGCCGTTGATGCTAGTATAGTCAGAGCATTGGTTGTCCCTTCCACAATGCGATTAATGGGCGACATAAATTGGTGGGCTCCTAGTTGGTTGTCAAAGAAGGATGACCGAACAGAGGAAGAGTAAGTGCGCTAAGTCGAAGTGCTAGGCCTGTTTCGAAAGGGTATGGGCGCTGATCTCGTAGTAGTTACTGGAGCCAGTGGATATATCGGAAGCCATGTTGTTTCCAATCTATTATCTAAAGGAAAAAATGTAAGGGCAACAGTCAGAGATGTAAACGACCCCGAAAGGGTCGAACATCTCAGAAATCTAAAAATTGAAGAGACTGGTAGTTTAGAAATTGTAGAAATGGATCTTTTCGATTCTAAAAGTGTGGATTCCGCTATGACTGGAGCGACTGATGTCATACATACTGCTGCTGCTGTAATAGTTCGATCAAAAAATCCTCAAGCAAAAATTGTTGACCCGAGTGTTATTGGTACAAAAAATGTGATTTCTGCGATTGAGAAAAGTGGTACAGTTGAAAGATTCGTTCATACCTCATCTACTGCAGCAATCCGACCTGAAAAATGGGAAAATGGTGTGACTCTTACGGCTAAAACATTCGCTTCTGATGCAACTTTAGAAGAGAATCCTTACGGTTTGGCAAAATATAGTGCTGAAATGATTGTAAGAGATTGGCACGATAATCTAGAAGATTCGGAGAAAATAAAAATGATTACTATCCACCCTTGTATGGTCTTTGGACCTCCACTTTCTTCGAGGCATTTGAGTGGTTCGTTATCTGTAATAATGATGCTTATGAGAAGAGAATTGCCATTAATATTGCCCATGCAGATAAATATAGTAGATGTGAGAGATGTTGCTGAAGCTCATGTGAGAGCGCTAACAATGGGGGAAAATAAGGGAAGATACCTCACTGTTGCAGGAGAAATGATGTGGGGCGATATTTCTAAACTTCTGAAAAAGAAATATTCTAACAGAAAATGGCCAATTAGACAATTGCCCTACTTTATTGCATTGATAGTTTGCGCGTTTCATCCAAAAGTCAGTATTTCATGGGCTAAAAGACATTTGAAAAATAAATTGTATTGGGATGCGACTCCGGCTGAAAATGATTTGGAAATGAAGTGGAA
>DADI01000052.1:4891-7016 GCA_002494975.1 Euryarchaeota archaeon UBA556 | reverse complement strand
GGTAAAAAATCACCTTTGTCGGAATGGGCTACCGAAGAGTGGGTGAATCATCATGAAAGAGAACAGCCAGAAAAAAAGGAGAGGTGAATATGAGAACAACTAGACTGAGACAAAAAATTAAAAAATTCCTAGATACTAAGGGTGAAGCGAATACTACAGAGATTCTAGAACACGTAAACTCAACCATGAGGCATGGAACAACTCCTCAGCAGTTGGGCAATGTTTTATCTAAAGACAAAGATATTATGAAAATTGCAACAACAAAACGTGGCGGGGCGCTCTCCGGAAGATATGAAATATGCGTTTGGCAGCTAAGACCTGGCGCCCAAGATAATCAACAATAAGTCACCCTGAATCAAACTGATTCTAGATCGATTTTCCAATCTCCTGTTCGAGCTAGACTATTCATATTCGCGCGATGTAAAAACACTGATTGACTTTTTTCAGGATTTCCCTCGGCCCAAGTCTTCAATGCATTTGCAAGCAAAGCCCGCCCGTAAGAATAAGATAATTGCCACGGATGCAGAGTATCCATTGAATTCATTAAATTCAAATGCGCAGTGGCATCTTCATCCGATTGCCCTCCTGACAGGAACACAATACCTGGTAATTCGTGAGGAACGTGCCTAGTAAGGCAATCAACCGTCATATTAGCGACCTCTTCACGCGTTATCTGATTTGAGTTAAAGGATCCTGCGATAATCATATTCGGCTTCAATAAAGCACCTGGTAAATGTACTCCTTGAATACGACACTCCTCAAATGTAGCGTCGAGAATCTCAGCAGTTACATCATAACAGGTTTGGGCGCTGTGATTACCTGCCATCAGAACCTCAGGTTCAATAATGGGGACTAATCCTTGCTCCTGACAGATTGATGCGTATCTTGCTAGAGCATGAGCATTTGTAGAAATACAGGCCTTACTTGGCATACCGTCATCGATTTTTATTACTGCTCGCCACTTGGCAAATCTAGCACCCATAGAAAAATATTCTTTGCATCGATCTCTTAAACCGTCAAGTCCTTCAGTAATTTTTTCGCCACTATTATTTGCCAAATCTTTAGCACCAGTATCTACCTTGATCCCAGGGAGTACACCTATGGCAGATAATGCCTCGGGTACCGAACGACCATCGTCCATTTCCTGCCTAATAGTTTCATCAAAAAGAATAACACCGCTAATCGAATCTTCATACCCCTTAGTAGAAAAAAGATTGGTCCTATATGACCTTCTGGTTTCTGAGGTCGCAGATACACCTACTGCTTCAAGCCGGCTAGACATCGTACCGTTACTTTCATCCGCTGCAAGAATTCCTTTACCTGCTGCAACTAAATCACTTGCTGTTTTCTCAAGTAGTCGAGTATCCATATAATAGCCTCATGCTTACGTGAAGGCTATAGAAAATGAAGGCATCGCTTTAACAATCTGTAATTAAGTAGAGTGAGTCCCACTTACAAACTTATGAATTCCATTAGCAACATCAATTATTTCAGATTCAACAGAATATGTATTTCCATCCTGAATCACTCCTTTAGTTCGACCTTGACAAACTCCTGTTCCAATAAATAATGAGTCTTCAGAAGAACATAAATCATCTCTCTTCCATAGCCTTTCTATGTCACCATCAATCATTTCTTCAGCCCTACTTCTATGACCTTCATTCTTGAAAACTAAACGCCCTTCAAATGGAGCCCCTAGTCCTCTTAATGCAGTGGCAGTAATTACTCCCTCTGGAGCAGCCCCAATACCCATCAACAAGTCAATGTCTGAATTAGGATCTGCTGCATTTAGAGCTGCAGCAATATCTCCATCACCTATTAGAACTACATTTACTGACAACTCTCTCAATTCTTTAATTAAAATTTCGTGCCTTGGACGATCCATAACTACTACATTGAGACTGTCGATTGGTTTAGCTAAAGCATTAGAAGTTGCTTCAATATTGTAAGCGGTGGAAGCATCCAAAGATATCTCCCCCATTAATTTAGGAGAACCTGCAATTTTATTCATGTAACAGTCTGGAGCATGTAAAAGTGCACCTCTGGGTGCAGCAGCAAGAACTGCCATAGCATTAGGCATATCATAAGCAACATGATTAGTACACTCTAAAGGATCAACTGCGAT
>DADI01000052.1:0-4884 GCA_002494975.1 Euryarchaeota archaeon UBA556 | reverse complement strand
CCTTGTAATGACCCCAATGGCTCACCTATCCATAACATAGGTGCATCGTCCCTCTCGCCTTCCCCTATCGCTACACGACCATTGAAAGGTACTTTGTCGAAAACTGACCTCATAGCTTCAACAGCAGCACCATCAGCAGCTTTACCATCGCCTTTACCTATCCATTTAGAGGCTGCAATCGCAGCGGATTCAGTTGCTTGAAGGAAGTACTTCTCAAAATCTGCTGTTGCCATGTTGCCTCCGAAGGTCAATCAGCATTCAATGATGTTGGTCACCCTTGCTCTTTCTAACTACATGGACACCATCGATTCGAGAATTCGGATATTGCCCCTTGTCATCTTTTTCGATAGATTTGAGCATGTCCCATGCACACAATAATCCCGCATTAACTCCGCATAGCGCTTCCATCTCTACACCTGTTCGCCAATGTGTCCTTACTGTGACAGTGCATCGTAGTTTATCCCCCTCAATATTCCAAATGACCGAACAACCTTCTATGGGGATTAAATGGCAATGAGGTAGCATCCTAGGCGTGTCTTTCACGGCTTGTATTGATGCAATTGTGGATATCTCCCTGACATCTCCTTTGGGAGACTTACCACTAACTGCAACAATCCCTTCATTAGATAATTGAAGAGTCCCTGTTGCAACTGCCTCACGAAAAACTGCTTCTTTGCTACCTACATCTACAATTCCTGTCCATGAATTGGTTAGTTCCTCGTGACTCATACATTCTCTCGGAAGAAGTACTCGTTATTCAGACAAACGGAGAATATGTATACAAATCGAATACTATTATTTGAATCCTAACCCAATCCTTGTTTCCACATCTCACCATCTGATCTAACTTCTTTCTTCCACAAAGGCGCCTGTAATTTTAATTCGGTAATTAGCCAAGAACAAGCTTCGAATCCGGAATCTCGGTGTTTAGAACCAACATGAATGCAGACTATTGGTTCGGAGGGTTTGACTATACCTATTCTGTGAGCAATTACAACGGAATGAATATTAAATTTATCAATAGAAGACTCTGATATTTCTTGAAGAACTGGAGATAATTTTTCTTCCCAAGAATCGAATTCAAGTCTCTCTACGGTGACGTCATTATCATTACCACGAGTCAAACCCACAAAAGAAACTACACTTCCACAGTTATCAATATTAAGTAGAGAACGTAGAGTTTCTGGTTCAAGTTTTTCTGCCTCTACACGAACAATAATTCTGTCACTAGACATGCCTCATAACTCCCGACTTGATATGCTCGAAAGTAAATTCTCGAATGAACTCTTTGATTGCGAATAACCAAACGTTTCAAACATTAGACCTCATACGGAAATGCATGGGCGGGAAGATTGACATCCTTGGAGCAGGACTATCTGGTCTTGCAGCGGCAACAATCCTTGCTAAAGCCGGAAAGGAAGTTCATGTCCATGAAATCCGTAAAGATAGCGGGGCTAGATTCGATGGAGATTTTCAAGGAATTGAAAATTGGACCAGTGATATTGATTTCTTTGAGGAGATGAGAGAATGGGGTTTAAATCCTGACGAATTCAAATCAAATGCCTTTGAAATAATAGATTTAATACACCCGGATGATGTAATTACAAATCCAAAAACAAAAGGCGCTGCTTTCAGAGTTGTGGAAAGAGGGACTGATGAACATTGTATCGATCAAGGATTCAAACGAATGGCTATTGCTGCTGGTGCTGAAATACATTATGAGTCCAAAGTCGACCCGAATACTTGTGATATTATTGCAGCTGGGCCAAAGGATTCGAGTGCTATTGCTTTCGGAGAGATTTTTCATACTGAACATCCCAATCATGTTGCATTCCAGCTAAATGATAAACTCGCCCCCGGAGCATATTCATACCTCATCATCATAGATGGAGTTGGACTAATTTGCACCTGTCTTTGGAGACAACAAAAAAAATCAGGGAGATATCTCAATGAAACTATCGCTTGGTATGATGAGCATTATGAATTGAATAGAAAGCCAATAAAAAGAGTTGGAGGGAAGGGTGACTTCAGTTTGCCTACAAAATATATTCATGAGAATAAAATTTATGTTGGTGAAGCAGGAGGGTTACAGGATTTTATGTGGGGTTTTGGAATGAGATATGCAATCACAAGTGGTGTGTTGGCAGCTCAATCAATCCTAGAAGAATGCGATTATGAGAAGGAAGTCAAAAATAGGCTTGTACCCTTAATAAAAATTAGTGCGATAAATAGATTTCTGATGAATAGAGTCGGAGATAGAGGATTTAAAATGGTTGCCAAATATTGGATGAGAGATCAGAAAAGAAAAGGCGATGGTTTACAATTTATGAAGTGGGTATACCAGCCTGGAATTATAAGAAAAGCACTATGGCCTATAGTAAAAAAATCCATGCTCAGGAAAAAGAAGTTAGACGATGGGAGACTAGTTCATCGCATGCCATTTAGAAAATCACTGAAGCGTGATATTTGGGAACCAAGTAATAGAGCTATAGAAGTTGGCGAGCAATGGAATATGATAAGAAAGGGAGGGGGGAAACTCTCTTTCACTGAATCTGATGCTCAAAATTAACATTAGAGTTATTCCGTTTCTTTCATTAACGGATTGTTAGTGCGAGTCACATGACTTCATGGCCAGACCTTGAGCCAATGCCCAACAATCTAGTGAATTATGGCGTTACCGAAAACGGTATTGCTATCATCGAGCTTATTTCAGATACCGATGGAAAACCGCTAGAAGAAGGAAGAACCTCGGTAAATACCTACACGCGTGAAATGTGGCAAGATATCGATCATGCAATACTTAATGCGAGGTTTGACGGAGATGTTTCAGTGATTTTACTAACTGGACATGGTGGAAAATTCTTTTCAGCGGGGGCTAGCATCAATTATCTAAACACACTCTCTCCAAGATACAAATACTTCTTTTGCTTACATGCTAACGAAACTCTATCTCGTCTTGAACAAACCCCTAAATTGGTAATTGCGGCTCTAAATGGACATACTGTAGGAGGAGGACTTGAAATTGCAATGGCAGCTGACATCAGAATTGCACACAAGGGTAACTTCCAGATTGGATTACCAGAAGTATCCTTAGGAGTATTGGCAGGTACTGGAGGGACTGCTCGTCTAGCACGACTCGTTGGGAAAGCAAGAGCTATGGAAATCATGGTTACCGGCCGGAAATTTTCTTTTGAAGAAGCTAGAGAGATGGACCTTATCCACGATATTTACGACAGTGTAAGTTTAGATGAATTCAGAATGGATATTATTGATTATGCTGGTCAGTTTACTCTTCCACTCGCAGCCGCTAAAGCAATTGGAAATATTAAGCGCAGTGTACAAAGTGGTATTGAAATACCATTAGAATATCATCTAGCTCTAGAACGAGAGTTACAATCAGATTTGTTTCAATCTGAAGATGCTAAAGAGGGTATTGCATCTTACGTTGAACGCCGCACACCGAGATTCAAAGGCAAATAATACTCTATGCTAATTGTACATTTATTCATATACTAATATCGATTCGGCAATTACATGTCAGATACCGAAATAGTAGAAGGATATACACCAAACTTTGAGGCTTGGATAAAAGATTTCAATGAGTGGCAAACCAGAATTGGATTTGATCCATCCTGGTTAGGTGATTATAGATTCGACATAAAGTTCGATTGGGACACTGCAGGAAGCCAAATAGAATTTGGAGATTTCAAAGGAATGCCCAAATGGGAAAGAAGAATGCAAATACCTCAACAAAATATTAGAGATGCGATTATCAGCATGGTCAGTGTACAAGGAGATACTGAATTCGCTAGTGTTGAGCAACAAAATCATCTCTTAGCAACCGCCCCTACCGAATATGACAAGAAATCTGCCATGAGGATAATGTGCGAAGAACAAAGACACGGTTGGCAAATGGCATACCTTCTTTGCACATATTTCGGAGAGCAAGGTGTAAGAGAGGCTGCTAAATTACTGGAAAGAAATGCACAAGATGGCACTCGTATTTTAGGCTCATTTAATGCACCAATTGACCACTGGCTAGATTTCTTTTGCTTTACGCATTTCATCGACCGAGATGGGAAATATCAATTAAAAATGCTTAGTACTTCATCATTCAAACCTCTAGCTGCTTCAATGGGGCCAATGCTAAAAGAAGAATCATTCCATCTTGGAACCGGAGCAAATGGTCTCAGAAGAATCGTCAAACAAGGGGTAATACCCTGCGAATTACTTCAAAAATATCTGAACAAATGGATCAGTACCGGATTAGATTTGTTTGGAACCGATGATTCTACAAGTGCACAATGGGCTTATGTTTACGGAGTAAAAGGTAGATATGACGAAAGAGAAAGTGATGTTGAGGCAGACAGAGGCCATCTTAATGAAGCAAGTAGGGATTTATATTTCCAAGAACTCCGCGAAGAAATGAGGAGAATTAGTAGTGCAAGAAAGGAGGGTGAACCTGAATTATTTATTCCATCGGACAAATTCAATAGAGGAATCGGTAATTATGCTGGAAAAAACTATACCATAAGGGGCGAAAAATTTGAAGGTACCGATCAAGAATATCAAGATTACTTAGTGAGTGTATTACCTACTGAAGAAGATGAAGATAAATTAATGAATGAATATATGAAACAAGATTGGATTCAGTACCGTGAATGGAAAGGAAACTGAAAATTAAGGTGATTATATGCAACATGTCGCACTATTAGCTTTTGATAAAGAAAGATGTAAACCCTTCTTTGATAGACTGACTGAACTATTTTACAAACATCATCATTCAGAACAACAAAAACCAGAAGAATATGAAAAGTTACTATACATGGTTAGGAGACCATATGATAATAATATGCTAGATATGATTGATGAATGGATGGGTTC
>DADI01000008.1:4967-17734 GCA_002494975.1 Euryarchaeota archaeon UBA556 | reverse complement strand
TATTTGTCGGCTAAAGTGGAAGCATTTTCTCCCTCTTTCATAATTAAATCTATCAAAGATTTGTTTGCCTTTTTCTTAGAATTACTTTTGGAATTGGTATCACTCTTGTTTTCTCCAGAAGTATTAGAATTATTATTGGAACGAGGGTTTCCAGGAGTAGAACCTAGTGACGATTCTTTGATAATTGTGTCTTCAAACTCGCTCATACTATCCTTAGTCTCCTATTAGTATTTATTACTTCTTATCTAGTGACCTCAACTCTATCAAAGATCATCTAAATACTCTTCCATACCTCGGCGTAGAGCCGTGACCCAAGCATCTAACATAGGTTGATTCGGTTGACGATTTTCTTTAGGTTCTATTTCGGAGGCTACCATGTGCAAAGCATTAGAAAGTAATTTTTGAACGAACATGGAATCTTCGTCATCAGAGTCTAAAGCGGCTTGATGCATAAATCTACTTAGTTCTTTAGTTACTCTACGTAATTCTCTTTCACGACTAGTAGTTTTTAAACGCATAATATCAAAAAGAAAATCAGATTCTACTATTTCTATTAATCGTTCTTTAGTAGTTAGTTCCTCTTTATCCATTACTCGTAAAGTATCTCTAAATCGAGGATAATAATCTTCGATTACTGATTGATTATCAATTCCAATTACTCCCATAAATCGAGAAAATTGTCTTTTGAGAGTAACTTCTTTCTCTAACTCTAATATATTTTTGTAACGATTAAGAGTTTTCTTCTGCTCTAGTAAATTTTGTAGTTTAAGCAATTGAGGAGACATTTCCTCTACGACTTCTTCTTCTTCAACCGAACTTTCTATATCATCACTCAAACTTTCACCTCATGGACTAAATCGAGAACCGCCTTGGTTTCTTTGAAAGTCACTGAGGAATTGAAAATCTAGATCAAATGGATCTTTTTGTTTTGGTTTCCTAGTTTTTTCCTTGCTTTTGTCTTCCTCTGATTTTTGTATACGGCGATCTTGAGATTGAATAGTAGTCTCTGCCTCTCTAATAGAGGCTTCTAATTCCGACATCTTTACAGTTACGTCATCGAGTTGCCTCTTATAGTAAGTCATAGTGCCGATTACACCAATACCAATACCGGCTACTGTTCCGATAGCAAATGCTTTCATAGGACTAAAACCGGCTCCAATAACGACTTTATCACTACTTTCTGCTTCTTTACTCGAATCTACTGCTCCTATAGATCCACGAGAACGAAGTTCGCCCATAATATTATTCATATCGGCTTGAAATGAAGCCAAATTTTCGGCTTCTAAACGAGTATTAGTCATGGCTTCTAGAGTTTCATAAAGTTCACTGTCGCTCATAGATTCTAAGGAACGAGATGATTTCATTGAAATTCGAGGATTAGACTTATTGGATTGATAATCTGATTGATGAGTTTCTGATACTGCAGAGGCTTTTGATACAGTTTCAGCATCCAAACCAGAATCCACTACTGCTTCTTCAGTTTCGGCTTCTACTGCTTCTTCGGCTTCAACGGTTTCAGAAGCCAGTTCTTCACCTTCGGCTGCAAAAACTTTTAATTCAGAAACTGGAGTGATGATCGTATCAGTAATTTTTTTGAATCCACGGATCCCAGGACCTCTTTCACCTAGAATATATTTTCCGGGACCTGTCATTTCGGCCAACTGTAAAAACATAGCCGTATTAATTTCGGTTTCAGAAGTTAGAATATCATTCGTGCCGGAGTTCTTAACTCCTTTTAGATAACGGCGAATGAAGAATACCATACTTCCACCTATTACATCTTACTATTTAATAGATTCGGATAGAGAATGGGATACTTCGGATAAAAATGGATAAATTAGATTAAATCAAATACTTTCACAGCGACCGCTGCTGAAATGATCACATTGAGTAGAGTAGTTACTGTTCTAATAAGTGCTGACACTTCTCTATGTTCTTTATGCCATGCTTCGATATCCAAGTAAATCCCACCATACTTTAACTCCACAAAGTAGCGATTTTTTCGTAAACTTCATTGATATTCATAGTATCCATTTCTTCTAATACCATTACCGTATTAGTGATCTGGGATAATTTTAATTCTCTCATCTTATCATACAAACCTAATTCATTGGCTCTTTCTTGGAAACCTTTTTGGGCTAAGTATCTTTCTAATTGTAGTAAATCTAATCTCCAACGAATACCGCCTTTTCTATCTTTGGATTGTGCATGACGAAACATAGGTCTATTTCTTAATATCCCTACAACTTCTCTAGAAGTATATCTTCTGGGTTTATGAGATACCATAAAAGATGAGATCTGCGTAGAATATCCATAACCTTCATGCTTCAATAAATAATCTACGATATCAAAAACTAAAGTTTCTGTTAAAGGTAGTGGCCGTTGTCTCTTGTCGAAGTCGCTCAATTAATCAACTCCAAATTATTCTTCTTCTGCTTCATTCTTTTCTTTTAATTCTAAAACTCTTTTTTGAGAGGATTCTGGCAATGCATTGAAAACTTTTTTATCCAATTCCACTTTGTAAGCATCTTTGGCTTCTTGTAAAGTCATACCATCTCCTTTATGTTGTAAAATAAATTCCTTTTTCTTCGACTCGAATTGCATCAATTCTAGTATGGCTTTATTGTCCGGAGTGATATCTTGAGACTCATATTCAGAATTAAATAATTCTTCAACCTCTGCAGTTAAATACATAGGATCTGGAGTAGTATTTTGCACAAACTCCTCGAGGTCATCATCTAAAACATTTCCAGTATTTCCCATACGAGAAATAAATTCATTAGCGGTCTTCCGAGTTACGTATAGTCCGACTCTTGGCCAATATCGTGTTTCTTCTTGGTTCATAATGTGTAGTAGTGATTCTTTGTATTTAATACTTCTGTGGAGAGTATTCTTGAAGCCTTAAATTGTTTTCTACGGCATCCATAATCTCTTCAATTTCTATTGTAGGTAATTCATCTTCGATTTGATATTTATATCCCATTAGAATTTTATACTCAAACATCATTTTAAGCCAACGATATTCAGGTTCTGGAATAGAAGGCATAATTACACCATAGTTTCAGTAATCCAACAATTCCAATCTCCAGAAATGTTTCCATTTTTTACGATAAAAATACGAGAAGTATTTCGGCCACCTAACTTTCGAGCCGCATCGGAAATAAATCTTCCTTGACATTCTAGATTCCAAGGATCCGTGGCCAGTTTCTTACGATAACTAATTTGATCTTCAGCAGCCATAGGAATCGGTTCAATATATCTATTCAAAGTTTTTGGATCAACTATCATTCGTGCAATAATAATATGAAGTCCATCTCCAGAAGAAGAAAGACGATACCAAACATTTCCTTGGCCAAAATTAAAATTAAGCCATGAGAGAGCATCTTGAACCTTTTTGTCTTCAAGACCCACATCATCCCAATCAAAGGTGAGGCCGTTTGGAGAACTCATGGATTATAGGATATAGCATTTACCTACTTAATAGTTACTTTATTTTACCGATTAATAAAGCGGATGCACCGATCAAGGCGGTTGTTGTCAATACAAATGGTATTGCTCCGGTAGAAAAGTATTTTTTATTTATGGGAACTGTAGAAGAATTCGAATCCGCTTCTGCAAAAAACAATTTCTTTAAAAGTGAATCATCTTCATCTACTTTCTCAAATTCTAAACAAGATCTAGTTTCAAAACAATTATCTCGTGGATCTTCTTTCCAATCGCTCCAATTAATACACTTTTCCATATTAATCTATCCTCAACCTAATAATAAGAACCCTACTAATCCTAGACCGACTACGATAGTAACAGGACTTTTTAGAATAGTAGAAATGTCTAAAGTAGATTCAGACGTGTCTTCACAAACTCCAGAAGGTCGGCGTTGGATTGATTCATCAACTTCTGCATAAAAATCCATAATTTTCCCTCAACTTAGTAAAGGATCGTTTGGATTTCCTCCACAGGTAGCAGGAGATATCATAATTCTTTTTCGGATTTCGAAACAAGGATCGTTTGGATCCGCTGCCCATTCACTCCAACCCCAAACAGAGTCTTGTGCACCAACTGGTCTTTCTTCTACTAATATAGGACATTCTTTTCCACCACACGTAGGTTCACTAACAACATTACGAGTGCGAATCTCTATACAACCATCATTAGAAACTTCCCAGGCACTCCACTCACTAACTTGACAGTCAGTCATAGAACCGGCTTTTGGTCGGCGTTGGATTGATTCATCAACTTCTGCTTTATAGCCTTTGGAAATTCTTTTTGAAGATCTCCCCTCGGAATATTTAACTGTAGTATCCCAAGCACTGTGTCCGAACATATTAATCACTTTATTGAACTACTATTTATTATTTTGTAAAATACTTAGATAAACATAGAACCTATTACGGCTACAGCAGCCACTAAGAATATACCATTTAGAACGCTGCCTTCTTCGTCATACTCACAACTACTATCATCTTCAGTAGCATCTGGATTATAATTAGTTGCTGTTTCATCCATGCACCCACCAGTTTCATCATACTTACAAGAGCCGTCATCTACAGTCGCTTTTGAGTCGTAGTTATTTGCATCAGAATCCATGCACCCCCTAACATCATCACCATTGTCTACGGGAGCACATTCCCAGGTATCAGTCGCAGTATTAAATTTAAGAACTTGTCCCTCTGGGCATGTTTTTTCGACATCATCACTACAGTCATCCAAAGATGGAGATACATCACCTAGATAGACCCATTTTCCTGTTAAGTCATATTTCTCGGCAGCAGCCTTTGCAGCCTTTAAGGTTCGGTAATTTTGTGCCTTCATTCCAGCCTTTGAACCTCCAGAAGAATAGGTTACATTATAAGGACTAGTAATTTTTTTACAAACTACTTTACCACCAATTTTACTTTTATTGTGTGATCGATAAGATATTTCTGCGTGATCGTCTGATGCACGAAACAAAACTTCCGCAGCAAATCCTCTCTGAAAAACATCATGTCCGAAGGTCATATTAATTATTTTCTTAAACTACTATTTATTGTTATGCAAGATAATTATTTGATAATAAGGACTAGTAACACCGCACCAGCCACTAAGAATAAAGGATTTATCTCTTCTTCATTTTCTTCATATTTACAACTACTATCATCTTCAGTAGCATCTGGATTATAATTAGTTGCTTCTTCATCCATGCAACCTTGAACTGGATCTTCATTTGGATCTTCAGAACCACCGTCAGCAGGTGAAAGTGAGTCAAACTCTAATCCTTGCCCTGCATCTATTTTACTTTTAACGCTATGAACTATTGGGTCGCCATTAGCATGATTACCCATATTTACTTGAACCGTTGAATCTTTGACTTGGGAAGCACTTGATTTGCCTGTATCAGCCCAATCCGACATATACCCTGCTTTGTAATGGTATGTTTGTGTTGCCTCTACCCACTTTGCCTTAACAGTTCCAAATATAGAGTTTTGTTTAGGAATATCAAAGTCGGTTGCATTAAAAACTGCAGATTCTGCATTTGAAGTGAAAATTGAATCATAAGAGAAAAAATCGTGTCCGAAAGACATATTTACTATTAATTATCACGACTATATAATATTAGTCTTCCTTGTCAGGTTTTATTTTACTATAATATTCTGTCAATAATAATGTCAACTGTTGATTTCTCCAGAGCATCCAACGTAAAACGTATAGAAAACCCAATCCATGAATTGCTTGAATAGTTCCCAGTGCAGCCACAATTAATAATAGAGTATCAGTTTCCATAATCATATCTCCGTAGGCTCAAAGACCCTCCTTACTTCCTCAGTTATAATGGGGGCGTAGAATTGGGTTTAATTTAATTTAATTTAATTTAATTTAATTGGTGCGGGATGGGGAAGTTCGTGAGTGCACCACTTTCACTGATTCTAGTAGACTGGGATTACCTATATAAGTATTATGGATAATTAATCCATCGGCATCATCGGCATCAGTATCTGAACTAATTAAATTTATTTTCCAAAGTTAGGCATTATATTGTTGACTACTATATTATTTAATTTACTTTACTAAAGGTAACTGTGTGTTCTCCAGTTTTTCTTTTAATATAAGTAGCATTTGGATCCAAAATACTTTCATCTATTCGATAGATACCGTCCCAAGTGTTTCCGAATTGAAAACTACCAAAAGAATATCCAGGACTAGTTCCATCAGAACCTAAATTTTTCCAATCTGATTTTTCGAGTTTTCCGATGTAGGGTAAATTCATGCGAACTAGATCTTCAGAACTATCGCCATCAAAAATAGGCTTCGGATTCCAGTCGAAGCCTCCGTTAGAAGGTGATCTAAAAAGTATGTCTGAATAATCTTTTAATTTTTCGGCTCGGGGTTCGAAAGGTAACAAACTCATTCCTACTAATTTTAATTGATGTTCTTGGCACAACTTTTTGAAGTTAGATAAGTGAGGTTGTTGAGAATCATAATGTCTTTTAACTAATTGAATACTAGGGTGTTCGCTAGCGGCTTCCCATTCTGATTTTCCAAAGTTAGGCATTATATTGTTGACTACTATATTATTTATGGGAATATTCATTCTTTCTAAAAAGTTTATAGTTCGGGCACACTCTTGATATCCAGATTCCGTAGGTATGCTAACTAAGTTTACGGATACAAACTCTGGATTTCTTAAGATATAAGTTAATCTCTCTACCTTTTCACAAATTTGTTCCAAATTATTTATTAGTTCTGGAACGGTGTTATCTCGAGCCTTAAAAATTCCTTTGATAGATTCAATCTTGGCTCGCATTCGAAGAATACGCAAAATAAATGTTCTAATTGCAGCGGGAGCATTCAAGGCTTTCAAAGTGTGTCCAGTAGGAGCGGTATCGAAAACTACGATATCATAATCAGTGGATTGCACTAACTTTAGAATTTCATCTAAGGCAAAATATTCATCCATTCCGGGAAAGGTAGCCATATCAGAAAAGATTTCAGGATCGAAGCCAGGAATAGAATTTCCAAAAAGTTTTTCCATCCCTTGTTTCAAAGTTTCGGCAAATCTAGATGCGGCGGCTTCAGAATTAATGTTTTTAGCCCAAAAATTAGGAGCCACGGGAACGATTTTATCGGAGCCTAATGTAATTCCTAATGTATCGTCTGTGCTATGAGCAGGATCAGTAGAAATTAAAATTGTTTTCTTTCCAAGACTAGCATAGTGTAAGGCGGTAGCAGAAGATACGGTGGTTTTACCCACCCCTCCTTTTCCAGTAAATAAAATTAGTGAGGCCATAGTAATAGTCAACCTTGATGGATTACTTTAATAAGTCTTAGTATTTAATACATCTGAATTGCAGATTAATTTAATTTAATTTAATTTAAATGTAGGGGAGGAGTTGCCGATGTTATTGCATCGGAGGCCACCCTACGAGGAAGAAACACGAAAAAGCAAGAAGTGTGTCTTTAACTCCTCATTGGTAATTGCTTACCTTCAGGCCAGTAATAATATAGTTAGTTTAATTATTTAAAGATTACGCATATTCTATTCCAAATCTCTGATCATACTCAGAATAATGAGTATGAATGACGGGATGTCTCCACATTCCGATGAAATTTAATATAATTTCACCAGTAGCGTCACCAATTTGACGAAATGATTGCCCTTTATCTAAAATATTATCTAATTCTGATTCTGGAGAAGAAAAAATAGTCATTCTACGGGGTAAAGGCAGTGATTGATCAGAACTATGGCTATCTAAAATGTCTATTTTGAATCCAGAGGTAGGTATTTTACCTGAAAATAAGACTTCATTGTCTATTAAAATAGTTAAAAAGGTATCTGTAATGGCATCGGATCCGGGAGAAATCATTAATTCTTGTAATTCGATTCCAGAAGGTATAGTAGCAGTCTGATAGGTAGAAATAACGGGTGAATAAGGCAAAGTAATTATTTGTCTAAATTCCTCATATGTCGACACAAGGATACCTCCTTGGATTAGTTATTTGAATTTACAACTACTTAAAGTATTCTGTCTTCAAGACCGGTCGGATTCAGATTTAGATTTTTCTGATTCGGCAGCATAGGATTCGTCCAATGATTCGTCTGGATCTCGAGACTCTCCAGGCTCTTTCTTAGAACCCGTTGGGCTAGCGATAGTTTGTAGATCTGAACCTGCCGGAGTTCCGGGTTCTTCAGCCGGAATATCTCCAGGCAATTGATTTCCAGAAGGAGTGCCACCTACTCTAGTATCACGTTCTACCATAGCCTCAACGGAAGTTGGTGGGGGCGTAATTAATGCTCCACCAGATTCACGTTTGCGAAGTGAAGCGGAACTTCCTCTAGGAACCCAATCGGCTAATTGTTCAGTATCAATAGTCATAGGTCCAAGTTTATCTTCGATTTCTCTCATATATCCAGAAACTTGTTTTCGGCGGCGGCGGAGTCTACCTTGACGCTCTTTATATTTTAGCATTTCTCGATATTCGGCTCCTTGAGCCTCTACCCAATTTTCAATTTCTTCGGCAGTAGCCTTGATGTCTCCTCCGACTAACAAACGAGCCTTGAACCATTCTACATTTTCTACCGTAACTTTAATTCCCCAAGATTTCAAAGTTGAAGCAATCAAAGAATCATTTCCATCAAACAAAATATAATCTACCCACACTTGAGCATTTCTGCCGGTGCTTCCATCTATTCTAACTACGGGAAGAGTAGTTCCTAAAGATTGATCATAAATAAAATTTCCCAAAGTATTAGTTAAGTTTCTATTGGCTGTTCCAGTAGGAGCAGTAGTTAAAGTTCCATTTCGAGAACCGATCACACTCGTAGAGGTGCGACCAAAAGATACGAAACCGTCTAAAGAATTACTCATAGAAATAGGAGTATAATTCGCCGAAGTAGAAGTAGCCGGGAATCCTTGAAAATTTGCAGTCTGATCTAAGAAAGTAGAAAAGATAGAATCTGCAGAAATGATTTTAACTCCATTAGTAGTATCACTTCCTAACATTAACCATTGATCTCTGTCATTGTCCCATTGGCAAGAAATTAAATTAAAGTCGGCGGCCACACCTCCAATAACTCCGGCTTCAATATCGGATCCAATATCATTTAAAATACTTTCACAATTGAATCCAGTAACGGTGGCGGCACCCGAAGTAGCGGTGCTATCATAAACCCACGCAGCGGCTCCAGTTCCAGTAACTCCAGAATAGCCACCAAAAATTCCAAATCCTAATCGAGAAGCAGTTCCAGAATTGTTAGCGTTGGGAGGCAGACGTTGCCAATTGCCAGCATATCCTACAGTTTCTTGATGATCGATATCCCATAAAGTTGTTCCAGTAGTATTGTAAGCAATATCTTCTTCGGCAATAGTAAAAGTAGAATATTGTCGGCCGATAGTTTCCCAATCAGTAGGACAAAGTATTCCAGTATCAGTTTCCCAACCACCACTACGAACTTGCCAAACGAAGGCTACTGGAATGTCTCCCGAACCAGTAACCGAATAATAAGTATAAGTGCCCGCACAAATAACTCCGGCCACATCTATATTATTTACTCCAATAATTATTGGCGTTATTTGAACGGCGGCAAATTGTGGATCTATATTTTCAGCGGGAGGATTAGTAAAAATAGCGTTCGCACCTAATAAATTATAGTAAGGGGGTGTTGCCGGTGGTGACCCTCTAGTAATTTCATTAAACCAAATTTTTCGGAAAGGATCCGTATAGGCTTGAAAAGGACAGGCATGAGCCGGACTCATATTAAAGTAATATGCGCTAGGGTCTGCAGTAGGAAGATTACCAGTAATAATGCTAGATATCATCATCGGACAAGTGTTTTCAATTTCTGTGCCAGCCGCATTCAGCAATCCCACAGTTCCTGAAACGTATGCCATACCTTGATTTAGAATGGCTGGATTATCACTACCTAAAGCATTTACTCCAAAGGCTTTCATCGGCCAATAACCACGATTGACTGCATTTCTATCTGGACCAGGGGCTCCGCCACCAGTTCCATCGGGCAACATACCATTATTAAAATTAATAAAAGAATAATCTGGAGGAGCGACACCATTTATGGCATCGGTAGTAACGGCAACATATTTTTCAATTCCATAAGGTCGAGAGAAATATTGTGATAGTGTCGGATCTTGAGGAGTAAAGTAATCCGCATATAATGAAAATACTCCGGAATCTTGTTGAGATAAAGTGTAAGTGAGTGGAGTTTCTCTATTAGTTCGACCCGATAAATTATCTGGATCAAAATACCAAGAAGATATATGGGCACAAGTATCTAATGAATTTGGAGGCTGCACTAATCCATAAGCGGGATATAGAGTAGGGTCAATGTTACTATGGCCGGTTACCCAAAATGCCAATCCATCTTGTGTGGCTAATACTTCGTTAGCCTCTCCATTATATCTAATGAAATCAATAGAATATAATCCTACATCGGGATCATCCCATTGAGTAGCGGGATCTGATAAAGTATCTAAGGGCATCCTCATAGGAATAAAAGAATACATAGAAGGGTCTGGTAAATCAGCAGTAGTTATTTCTCCTACGGGTCTATTAATATTAGAGTAGCCACGATGTAATAAAATAAATCCATCCCAAGCATATCCATCTCGAGTAGGTAATACTCCGGCTCCGTTCGAAGAAACATAACAACGATAAGAACCTACTACTATCCAAACTCCATTAATATAAATTCCATCTCTTATAATATATTCTCCTGTGGGAGCGATACAAATTCCTTGATCTACTGTCGGTCCAGTATTTACGGGGGCTCCTACATATCCATAACCTTTCAAACGAGTTCCATTAGCATTAACATCAGTTAAAGTTCCGGCGGCAACTCCGGAAGCATCTAACCAATTTTCTAAATTTTGAAACCAAGGATAGTTGCTGGTATTCAAACGAAACGCTAAACCCATGTATTCAAGACCTCCATTCAAACTATTCGTGTAACCCATGACCTAACGGGGGTCAAAGGAAAATCCTCTACTGGATCTACAAAACCATTGGAAACGAAATAAGTTATATCCCAATTAGTATCAGGAGGAATTTCTAAATCCCAGGATCCTACAAATGCAGGAGAATAGTTAGTAGATATTGGAAATGGTTGTGCCGTTCCAGAAAGTCCTACGCCGGGAAGATCATCTGGATTTTGAAAATAAGTAGTAGTATCGATAATAAAATTAACGTATCCTCCCGGAACCCAATTATTTCCAGTAGCATATAATCCAGTAGCCCCTTGCGGCCAAATTCCAGGAGTAGATCCGAAATACTGAATAACAATAAATTCATCGTCTGAGGTTCGTTGACGATTTTTAAGAGTAGCATTGCCTATTTGAGAGTAAAAAATAGATTGCGGTCTAGTTAATTGATCTAATCGTTTAGGTGGTAATTGACCTAAATCTTGAACTAACCATTCATAAACTTGTCTGCGAACTGCCAAGAATTATCACCAATTTATTTTATTCTTGCTTGCTACTTGAAGGTTCGTATTTTTTGGAGTTATTATTTAATAAGGATTCTTGAAGTTTTTTGAAGGTATTTTCGAGAATCTCTTGATTCTTTGATTCGGCTTTTTCAGAGGGGTTTGCACTTGAAAGTTTATGCACCCAGTCTGGAATGTCTGCGGCCGGAGCCACCGGAATATTAAAATTAGATTGACCAGGACGGATTATATCGAATCCTAAATTTTTTCCCTTATCTTTAGAATTCTTTTTGAAAGGATTGTGATTTTCCTCCATAGTTCTTGATAAGTTGCGTTACTATAAAAAACTTTTGGAGTGTTGAGGAGGCGAGGGAGGAGATCCCTCACCCCACTCAACTTTTTACGTAATTATTTATGCTTCTAGTTCGTCAATGATACCATCGGCATCATCGTCATCATCTAGATAATCTGGAATTCCGTCATTGTCATGATCGAATTGTCCGGTAGAACTTATTCCATCGTTCTGTTCGAACCAATCAGAAAGTCCATCGTTATCATCGTCTAAGTCGGCCATATCCCAAATACCATCATTGTCGTGATCGTAGCGATACCATCCCCAGAGTCCATCAGATTCATCTACATCTAAGATATTATCATTATCGTCATCAGTATCTATTCCATCATCGATTCCATCGTTATCGTGATCTCTAGGCATTACATCTTGATAATTCCAGATACCATCGTTGTCGATATCTACGTCTACGCAATCATTAATGTTATCGTTATCGTGATCATAAATATCTGTCATCGGATCGCCATCAAATACTTCTAAGTCATCGTTTAATCCATCACCATCATCATCTGAATCGTCTGAATCATCGATTCCATCATTATCGTGGTCTTCTGGAGAATCGTCTATGCTGTCCGGTATACAATCATTGTCATCATCTGAATCCAAATCATCTGGTATTCCATCTCCATCATTATCGTTTTCACCGTTCTGGTTTTGGTTGTCCAACTGCTGACCTTGTTGCTGGTCGGATTGTTGGCCTTCTTGACCTTGACCGCCATCTTGTGTTTGACCTTGTTGCTGTTGGTTTTGTCCATTCTGGTTGTTTCCATTTAAGTCTTGACCCGACTGATCACCCTGCTGACCGGTCTGCTCTCCACCAGATTGTTGGCCTTGTCCGTTATCTTGCTGTTGGCCTTGCGAACCATCTTGACTATCTTGACCTTGTTGGCCGTCCTGTCCAGATTGAGATCCTTGGCCATCACCTTGTTGACCTTGTTGACCATCTTGTCCGGATTGTGATCCCTGGCCTTGGCCTTGATTTTGACCTTGGCCTTGACCTTG
>DADI01000008.1:0-4847 GCA_002494975.1 Euryarchaeota archaeon UBA556 | reverse complement strand
CCTTGTCCTTGTCCTTGTCCTTCGCCTTCACCTTCTCCTTCGCCGCCACCTTCGGTGCCGCCATCTCCATCCCCTTGGTCGTTGCCAGGGAAATCTGGGTCGTAAGCGTCCGGTATTCCGTCCCCATCAGAATCGGTGGATCCACCGTTATTAGGGTCATTAGGGAATGGATCTTGACTATCAAGTATTCCGTCACCATCGGTGTCCGAACTATTCGGATTTGTTCCGGCAGCGTATTCTTGAGAATTAGTTAATCCATCACCATCTGGATCAGCATTAGCATCAGAAGCAGAAAGGGGATTTAATCCGTAAGCGTGTTCCCACCCATCCGGCAGCCCATCATTATCTGTATCTGCATTATTCATGTCTGTTCCAGCAGACTGTTCTTGTGCGTTTGTTAAACCATCATTATCCCAATCAGCACCGCCATCACTCGGATCGAGTGGGTCGGAACCATCAGCCGCTACCACACCTGCACTTGAGGCAAGCATAAGGGCTGTTAAGACAACGAGGAGTCCTCTTCTAAATTTCATTTGAGTTATATTCATATTATTTTTCTCTTGTTTTTTTGGCATTCATAGGGAACCCGCTGTTCCCTCTAATATATGTTATAGGGTTTCAATTACTTAATATTAAGCATGATGAAGTGCCTTTACGAAAGAATTACGTAAGTTTTTCATAATTTTTAGGGCTGCGTCCGGATCATTGTGGAATATTTTTAAGTATTGTTGAGCCGACATAATATTATCTTGGCTGGCGGTAGCCCACCTAATAATTTGAGTATCAGATAGATAATTAGCCCAAAAATCAAAATCTATATCATTGACTACACAAAATTCAGCAATATTTGCTTCGACATCATGTTGTTCTTGGACAGTAAATAACATAGAACTTAAAAAAGTTTTTTGAGTTTCTTGCATAGCATTGATTTTCTGAATCGATTGTGGAGGAGTAGTTGACTCTAATATATTTATTTTTAATCCGTGACACTGGATCGTATCGGAATTAATATTTATTAGATCCATGGGCTTCCAGATATTTTTACCCATAACATAAAAAGATTCATTAGTTAATCCAGTGTTTGTATTCAAGACCTGAATGGTAGTGTAAGTGAGGCCAAGAGGGGTGTTTACGGATACCCAAGTAGGACTTTTAGTTTGGGAAATACTCATAGCACTCTATTAGTGCTTCTGCTGTTATTACCTATAAATAGTTACTTAGCATAGTTATCGATGCACTCATCACAAATTAATATGTCTTCAATGCCCATATCTTCATCTAAATACATATCGTGAACGTCACCCTCTATATTACAAACGCTACAAGGTGCTAAATACATTTCATCATAACAAGATTCACAGAGAGAATAAGGAACTCCTTGGAAAATTTCCGTGTCCATAGTGTTACATCCAGAACAAGTTCCCATTCCTAAAAACTTTCCAGCAGTGATCTCTGCTGGAGGAATTAAATCTAATTTTTTAGCCTTGATCAAACCAGGACGATATTCGGCAGCAAATTCTTTTTCCATTTCACTGACTGGTATAACTTTGTATAATTCTAAATAACCACTGTCCAGAGCAGCATTAATTTCTTCTAAAGATTCTCTGTCTGCAGTAAAAGGATTTAAAATATAAACGATTTCTTCTGAGGATCCATCAAATCCAGGGCGTAATTCATAATATACATAAGATAATCCAGGAAATGCTATATCTTCTATCATTATCGGATATCCTTCTTCTGTAAATTCTGGTCCGGCTACTGAACTTTCTGCTGAAAATCCAGGCCACATTGTTTTATTAGAAGTAACGAAAGATAAAAAGTCAGATAATTGATCAACTTCTGTAGCGGCTACTGTAAGTTTAGATTTCCACCATTCTGGATAATCAATGGATGCATCAGAACTAACTATTTTTTGAATGTTCGCTGAGCCTTCGTCAAGTCTATGAGCATCACTAGAAACCATATAATTTTCATCTTCGGCTCGGAATTCAGATTCAGTTACTGGAAGATTATTTGTCAGATCAGATGCTACTAATCCGGAATTTTCTACAAATGCAGGAGTAAGGTCATCATTAGCCCACATAGAGGGATCTGCGCGCCAGTCGTCATCATCTACAAAAAATGTAGAAGGTAAAAGATTTGGCGTATAGGCAGCATACACTGGTAGTTGAGATTGCATCTCAACGATTTCTGCAGGACTATCCATATAATCAACTATATCGAATTGCTATTTAATGCTTCACATTAAAATTATTAACAATTACATCGAAGTTCGAAGTTCGGTAAGTTGGTTTGTAATTCCGACCATGAATAATCGTAAATTGCTTTTGGATTTCCAGAATCATCTTTAGGACCCCAACGTATTCTTTGGTCGGTGTCTTTAATGACAACTTCTGCATTTTCAGTATCACAGTCACAAGAACTCAAGGCTGATATCAACCAAGTTTTCTTTCTTTGTCGCAGTGACTTCTTACGGTCAACTGCTCGTTCTACTAATTTCCTGGTTCCTTTATTTTGAGAATACCATTGTTTGTTATATTTGGCCATGTAAGCCTTTTTCTTTTCTGGGTCTGCATAGGGCATATTATCACTTCAATTAAAATCTTTTAAAGTCGTTTGACTGAGAGGTAACGCCGATTTAAAAACATCACCATTTTGTTTTTGCTTTTTATCTTCATAAGGTGAAACCATTCTTCGGTATATTTCTAACTTAGAACATTCCAAAGCCCCCAATATGGTGTTATACAACGCATAACTTTCACCCCGATCCGCTACAATTTCATTTACTAATGAAGAAACTGCAAAATTTATATTTCCTGGCAAAGTTGTTCCAGGAGTTAAAATTGCTTTCGACAAATGAGGAATGATACCTTCGATATCCAATCTTTCATCTGCTACAAGATAAGGCATAGTATATATTGTGGAGGCTTACTATATGAAGGTTCCTGTATTCAAGACCGGAAAGGTTATATAGGAAGTATAATCTAACAGTATCATGAATCCTAAAGGTCAGAACATGGAAGTAATGCCCCCTACAACACGAATAACTGCAGAGGGTGAAAATGGATTAATAGCCCACTTAGAAATTGTAGGTAGTGAAGTGGATCCGAATCTTGTTAAGTCAGCCCACACTTGGATGAAAGAAAATTTTACTGGAGATATAGTCACTATTACTATTAATAATACTAAGAGTTTACCTAATGGATGGAGATTAGTAAACTCCATGAGTAAAGATTGGGAAGATTCTTGGAATGCATTAAATGATGAATAATAAATACAATTTATTCAAGACTTACATTGCACCCATAGTAGATAAAAATGCTAGAATCCCTGGTAAAGCAACCAAAAGGATTTCCCAAGACATAGCGTTTTTCTTTTGAGTATCTTGTTCAGTTCGCTCTAATGCTTCTAAACGAGAAATTAAAGGTGGGCGACCATTGCCATCTCGAACTAAAGTTAATAATTGTTTGAGATCGTCTGCAGTAACTTTTTGTTGTTCTTGTAAACGAATAATGGCAGCATTAGTATGTTCATTAGCCACGATCGACTGGGTAACTAATTCTAAAAGATCTTGCACGAACTCTTGTGCAACATCGTCATCAGAAGTTCTACTCTTTCGGTTGGACATCGTTTGACGACCCCCACTTCATCAATACGGCGTGAATACGAGTTAGACAGTTATGCTGTGCAGAAGTAGCGGCTTTCAAGGAATCAGTAAGCAATACGCCCTCCGCAACATTATCCGAGAGTCTCGAACAAGTTGTTTCAAATTCCAAAGCATTCATGGTTGTTCACCTTCATTACAGAAACTATCAATTCAATTCTCTATTTATAGAGATCGAAGCAATAAAAATCCGTCAATAAGAGCAATAGCCCCCAAAGCCTTTAGCGGGGTTATTCCCATAAAAAGATCCATATCACCGAAGTTACTTCGGCTAAAGAATCCTATCACTGGGATATCCTTCTGGAAGTCAAACTGGTGTAGACCAAGAAGGAACATAGTTCCGGCTAGTATTTTTGGGTTCATAGCAAAATCAATTACAGCATCTATCATTATATTCACCTTTAGGTATTCAGTAGATTTCCCTACCGACTATATAATGATTAACTTATTATGAAGGCGGCAAGATAACACGTAGTAACAAGCATACTATTAAATAGGTCGTCGCCATACGTCAAAATTAGCCCACAACTTAAGACTGTGGGCGAGGACCGTGACTGAATAAACCGATTAGGTGAGGTTAAGGTATGCAATAGACGAGGGAAACAGACCCTCCGATGACGGCCAAGTGGAGAGAATCGCCGGTTAAAATCCGGGTGAGCAGTAATGGCAAAGATGCAACGGAGAGCCTTGCGCCATTTGGAGTGTGTAATCCCACATTCCCGGTCCGCCTTTATATTCTTCTTTAAAGCCTATGGCTTCAAAACCCTCCTTACTTCCTCTGGATTGGGGCAGATAGCACATTTAGGTTCTTGGCTAATGAAAACTAGGAAACTAGATCTAGTTTCCACGCAGATCAACTATTTGTGGTTGATTATCGAAAAGGAATGCGAAAAATTGAAATAAAACGCTATCGGAACTACAGATTAATCCAGAATAAGTATCATTTACTTCAACCGAATCATAAGTAGACTCGGTAACATATATCATTTCTACCTCAATATTAGAATCTACATATAAGGTGTGCGGAATTCCATTTCCGGATTCTTTAAAAGTTATTACTCCTTCATAAAACTCGCATTCAGAGATAGAACTGGTAAGTTCATTTCGGCGAGTTCCTCCAGAGTCTCCGGCAAACGCCAATAAAATAATAAAAACCATTGTAATAGCGGGCATCCAATCAGTA
>DADI01000085.1:2449-3250 GCA_002494975.1 Euryarchaeota archaeon UBA556 | reverse complement strand
GCTGGAGACTTCGCAATTTGTGTTGTTCCAATGCTACGACAAGATGTTGCAATAGATGTAGACTTATGGTCTTGGTTCGCTCAAATATCGGAATCTAGTTCATCTTATGGTGGTTACTCGGGAGCCCCTCCAAATGAAAAAATTAGTTGGGAAAAATTAGATGTTGATACACCTAAATTTGTAATAGAATCCGATGCAACCATTGTCTTGCCTTTGATTCTTGCATCTTTAGAATAAACGACTGTATTGAGAGCAAGTCTCACTAATCCTCAGCAATTGGTTATACTTAGCTGTTCGATCACTTCTTGCCGGAGCCCCTGTCTTAATTTGCCCTGAATTAGTACCTACAGATATATCCGCAATTATATCATCTGAAGTTTCCCCTGATCTGTGGGAAATAATAATTCCGAAATTAGCCTTACGGGCCATTTCAATAACCTTCAGTGTCTCAGTAACTGTTCCAATTTGATTCAATTTAATGAGTATAGAATTAGATGCACTATTATCAATTCCTCTTTGTAAACGTGATGGATTGGTGACATACAGGTCATCTCCAACTATTTGCACCCTATGACCTTCTCTCTTTGTAAATTCAATCCACGATTCCCAGTCATCTTCTCCGAAGGGGTCTTCTAAAGAAACAATTGGGTAATTATCTAACCAAGAAGAATATAATTTACCTAACTCTTCTCCATCTATTGCCCTATTATCAATATGATAATTATGGCCATCATAGAATTCTTGTGCTGCTACATCTAATGCTATTGAAACTTGACTGCCCGGGGAATAACCCGCCTTTTC
>DADI01000085.1:0-2332 GCA_002494975.1 Euryarchaeota archaeon UBA556 | reverse complement strand
CTGCGTGGGCTCCTCCGTTGAGAATATTCATTAACGGAACTGGTAAACTATTTTTTTCATTTTTTGAAATATATGACCAAAGGGGAGATTTTGTTTGTGCCGCAGCGGCTCGAATTACTGCCATAGAAACTCCCAATATTGCATTCGCGCCTAAATTTGCTTTATTCGCAGTCCCATCTAACGTTAACATAGATGTGTCAATTACTTCTTGATTCGAAACCTCTTGTCCAACCAGCAAATCTTTGATCTTTGTATTAACATTAACAACTGCTTGATTTACTCCATTGCCCATCCAACTATCTAGATTGTCTCGTAATTCAACCGCCTCATGACTTCCTGTACTTGCGCCCGAAGGAACTGCTGCACGACCAGATAAAGCACCATCAACATAACAATCAACTTCGACCGTTGGATTGCCTCTTGAGTCGATTATAGTGCGGGCTTTAAGATCCGTAATTATGCCGCTCATTGATACGTCCAACAGCACTAATGCTCTGAATGTTGCGATTGCTGGACTATGAATTCAACCAACTTAACCAACGGGAAACTTTGTTCTGAATTTCTGGAATTTCCATTTCTGAACGACATATTTCCTCCCAACAAAGTTGTTCTTCGGATGGTGAAATTGAAAACAATTCGGCTTTGAAGATAACGCCATCTATATCAATTGGCATATTTCTCTTATCGTCAATAAAACAATGCAAGAGATGTTTAGGGTAATGGTGCATTCGTCCCGAATTAGGGCAACATAATAATACGCTCTTTTCTAAAAAAAGTAACGAAGCCCCAGTGGCTTCGTCAATATCGTGACTTATCAATTTGCAATTTACAAGTAGGGCTGCGACATCTACATTATACCATTGAGATTTGGAGATTGACAAATTAAGATTTGAAACATCATCTAGATACTCTTGAACTCGGAGATGGCCTATCGCCTCATCCCCGGTCATGTACACTCAAATGTCGGCGTCCCATTTCAATGCAACTTAGCATAATAGTCGAAACTTGGTTGCGATTACTTACCTGAATACGGAAAAAATGGGGTGATGCAACACGTTCAAAATACGAAAAGAATCAAAAAGGGTTCTGTTTGCGGAATGAACATGGTAGATGTAGATTCCTTGGATAGAGCAATTCTAGCATTCCTTAGAGATTCCGCTAGAGCACCTTTTGTAGATATTGCAAAGAACGTTAATGTTACTGAACGAACAGTAAGAACTAGGATGAAAAAAATGGAGGATAGCGGAGTTATTCGAGGATACACAATCAGAGAAGCGGGCATTGGATTAACTGCTTTAATACGCCTCAAAGTTGGATCTGGTGTCGAAATAGGGAGTTTGGCAGGAGAATATTCGGGATGGGCCGGAGTTGAATGTATATACGAAATTAGTGGAGATGCAGATTTAGTTGCTATTGTCCATGTAGATGACACGGTGTCGCTGAGAAATTTACTAGACCGTATGTGGCTAGCAGCGCCAGGAGAAATCACATCTACGCAAACAGAATTAGTATTGGAACAATATTAATTATTTTGTCATTTGGTAGCAGAAATACTTTAATTTTTGGTTTTTAAATGACTCATAGACAGGTGTTCCTTCTATTCCTGCGAATGTTTCAAAGCTGCGGCGAATCGTTTTCGGGACTAACTCTTCTATTCGCTCTTTCTTTGCGTCATTAATTGAGTCGAGAGCAGCTAGAACTTCTTTTGTTACTTCTCTTTTGGAAACTATTTTGAAGCCGCTATCTAAAAACAATTGATTTGTTAGTTCCATAGTCTTATCATCACGGAAATCCGTCCAACAAAAATTTCCTCCGGACCTTAATACTCGAAATGCCTCATGTATGAATTTTGACATGTTTCCGTAGCAATGGGAAGATTCGACATTATAGATAATATCAAAACTAGAATCCGGAAATGGTAACTCTTCGGCATTACCTTCAATGAAATTCAGATTATCCTGTTTATTATACCACTTATTGCACAGTAAAACTGCCTCAGCAGAAAAGTCAACTCCGATTAAAGATGAGGGGTTCATTGATCGGGCAATCCAACTAGCGCCTCCTCCTCTGCCGGAACCAACTTCAAGAACTTCTTTATTGTGTAATACAATATTTCTAATATTCATCTCATATAGTTGTATAAAAAGACGATATGGTTCGTCAAAAGATTCTAAAGAAGGGGGGTTTGAATCAATATATCCATAATTCATAAATCTGAAATCTTTCTTATCATGAGACTTTGATAATTTCTGATACCACCATTTCCACAATTTGTTTTGTATAGGCGAGGGTGATATCTTCAACAAAATTGCAAAAATTTTAGCGGGAAGAC
>DADI01000062.1:6075-31036 GCA_002494975.1 Euryarchaeota archaeon UBA556 | reverse complement strand
CCTTGACCTTGACCTTGACCTTCACCTTCTTGCTCTGATTCGCCGCCGCCTTCTGCGCCGCCTTCGCCGTCACCTTCGTCGTTTCCTGGGAAATCAGGGTCGTACGCATCAGGTATTCCGTCTCCATCAGAGTCAGATGAAGATCCATCGTTAGGATCATTCGGGAACGCATCCGAGCCGTCAGCTACACCGTCACCATCAGTATCTGCTGAATTCGGGTTAGTACCCGCAGCGTACTCCTGAGAGTTGGTTAAGCCGTCGCCATCCGGATCTGCGTTCGCATCACTTGATGATGTAGGATTTAGCCCGTAAGCTACTTCCCATCCATCAGGTAATCCATCGTTGTCAGTATCTGCATTGTTCATGTCTGTTCCTGCAGCCTGCTCCTCAGCATTGGTTAGTCCATCTCCGTCCCAATCGGCGCCACCATCTGATGGGTCGAGTGGATCAGAACCGTCAGCTTGAACGCCGACTGAACCAGCCATTATCACGAGGAGTAGTGCAATCAACATACTCATATTTTTCGTTTTCTTCATTTTCTTTTCACTTCCTTAAAAATTTAGTTGTAGAGTACCCGCTGTTCTCTCTTTCCGAATAATGCTCACGCCTAATATTCTGTAAACTTTCTTTCGGGAGATTAGGATTGAAGGGAAGCAAGTTAAATAAATGTCTAATATAATAAAAAAACGCTTTACTGCGCTGATTTTATAGATTTTAGAACGTTCTTAAAATTTATTTAACTCCTCCTTGTTTATTATCCATTCTCGCGGGCTTTCATAGGGAACCCTCTGTTCCCTCTAACTTACGGAGGTATGTATACCCTATTTCAAGGATTCGTGACAATGAATCAAGGGGTAAGTTTAGATAATTCTGCATTAAAGCGAGCAGAACCTAAGAAATGTAGAACTGGAGTTGCCAAGGTTGTTAAAATTAAACTGATGAAAAATAAATTTGACCAAAGTTCTATTCCGTTGCCTAATGTAAAGTAAAGAGTCCAACCAATAGATATTGCAAACCATAATCTATAACGACGACCGAAAAGTGCGAATCTCGCTTTAACTAACTCATCGGAATAGAGTTGTGGGACTTCATCAATTTCAGCAAGATCATGTTCGATTGCACATCTTGCACAAACAAGATATCTTGGACCATTACCACTTACGAACTGACTATTAGGGTAGTTTTGCTTACACAACCTACAGTATGCCATGTTAGTTCAAACTCTCCCAGTATGGATTGCTAATTCAAGGCTACGGTCTTCTAACTTGACTTTCATGTAAAATTGATTCGACTAGGATAGGTTTCTGGTTAAGGAAATTTAATATTAATTTATCACCAAATGGGCTGCCAACTGATTCGGGATGATACTGAATTCCAAATACTGGCAGAATAGGATGTCTAATCCCCATGACAAGAGTTTTTGATTCATCCCATGCCGTACATATCATTAATTCATTTTTTGAATTGAGAACTAAACTATTATACCTCATTAGAACGAGAGGAGATTCTAAATTCAAATACAATCCACTATTATCATGATTAATCAATGATGGAATGCCATGTACTGCATCTAATGGAGATTCAATTAATTCCCATCCGACTGCCAATCCCAAAGCTTGGTGCCCCAAACATAGCCCAAGTACAGGTATCTGATAATTATCGACTATTAATTTGCCATTTACTGTCAATCGAGCAATTTCCATAGTGATTTCTGATTTTTCGGGACGAGAAGGTCCAGGCCCTATAATTACATATTTGGGCTTAAAATCTTGGAGCCAACGGTTAACTATCTTTTGCGGGTTAACAAATTCTTTTGGGCGACCCTCGACGATGCGAACTGATTTACCTAATTTAACCAAAGAATTAGCAATATTCTCAGTGAATGAATCTAAATTATCAATCAATAATATGTCAGCGGTAAAGGAAGATTGAATTTCACCTCTCAATATATGACCTACTGTTTTGAGTGAGGTTTTTGGTTGAGGTTTTGGTTCACCAATAGGTCCCGATACTTTCGGTATCGGAGACATTTCTGATTTACGCTTAGGTAACTCTTCTATTGAAAATCCAGTTCTAAAGCCCCACGTTGCATCGGTAATCGCCGTAGCTTTCCATCGTGCTTCTTCTACCTCAGAAGATGCTTGAGAACCAATTACAATACCTCCCCCTGCCTGAACTCTACCATGCCAATTATTAGGACCAGAATGCGCTTCTAGAGTACGTATTAGAATATTGAACTCAGAAATACCTGATGATGAATGGAAGTGACCTATGGACCCGGTCCATGCACTTCTTGGTGCGCCTTCTATCGTATTAATTGCGGCTATTGAGGCTATTTTTGGACATCCTGTAATTGAACCACCTGGGAATAAAGCAGAAATAATTTTTCCAAAATCTATATTTTCGCCCAATTCGCCAGTGACGCCACTAACTAAATGTTGTACTGTTGGTAATGCTTCAATACGAAAATCTGACCAATGAACTGAACCAGGTTTGCAAATCTTTGATAAATCATGTTTCTTCAAATCGACTAACATCAGATGCTCTGCAATTTCCTTCTCAGATGATGACATTTCTAATTGAAGTCTCTTATCCTCTGCAATAGATCTGCCTCTAGGATAGGTTCCTTTAATTGGCCGAGTTGATACGATTCCTTTCTCAGTTTTAAGAAGCCTTTCAGGACTTGCAGATGCTATACTCCAACCATGATCATGGAGGTACAGCCAAGATGAAAATGGAGATGGATTTGTTTCCAGAATACGTTGAAACGCATACCAGGGATGGTCTGGCATTTCGCCTTCCCATTTCCTCCCATAATTCAATTGGTATATGTGACCTTGTCGGATACTATTTTTTATTCGGTCTACTTTGTTAGCATGGGATGCATCACTTTCAGATTCTGGAACTTCAAAAAACTCTAACTTAGAACTATCAGTAGGAGATTTTAGATTTATCTTATTTGCTCGAGCACCCTTAATCCAATGATGGTTGGGAATTGAAATTAATTCTAATTTTTGTAACGCTCTATCATGAACCCACCAAGCATCAGCTCTCCAGAGAACACCAAGTAAAGTTCCGGGAAATGGAATATTTTCAAGTTTGATATCAACTGACCAACGATTTAGATCATATCCTAATAAACCAGTGAATCCTCCGGGAACAATTGCTAATTCACTATCAATAACGAGTGGAATTTCCCATTTTTTAGTTAAATTAATTGCATCTTCGAGTGATGACGACTTGATTTCTTCAATAGTATGCCAACGGCTTTCCTTGTATTCTTGAATTAGAATAATTAAAGACTCATTAAAACCCAAATTTATATCTCCATTAAGTTCAGAGATAGATTTTTTTTCTTTATTGGCATGAGGTTCGAAAAATAATATACGGATACTTTCTAAACATGGAAGAAATGATTTCTGTGCCAAATCTGTTATTGGTCCTGATGATTGAAGTAATAATTCATCTTGAGTTGGCAATTCTGACTCTCTGTAATATTCTAATAATGAAATCAAAGGATTTTGAATATGAGTTTGTAATGAAAAATAATCAATCATCATTTTATCAACTCAAATCTTCAATTGACTGCCAAGATGAAGATAGCTTCTCTAACCAACAAGACATCGCAGTTTCGTATAATTTACCACGTGGCTCACCTATTTTTCTGCCGTCTATAATGCCCAAGGACTGAACACCCATACCACTTCCTAGAACTATCATTTCCTTCGCTCTTAATACAAGAGAGATTGTCATTCTCGCCGGCCTTACAGGTATGCCAGCATCCTCCATACCTTGCTTAATTTGCTCTAAAGTGATAGAATCTAAAGCTCCTTCCTCAACCCTAGGATGATAAGCAAAACCATCTAAATCAAGAAGAATTGGCATACATCTGTCACCATCAATGATTGAATCATTTTCAACTAAAAGAGATATATCTACTTTGTTTTCTAAGGCCATATCTCTCGCATCTAAGTAAGGTTGCCAATCTCCATGTTTAGTTCCGCGAATTTTATCATTCCATTTTGGGGCTGAAACTGTTATTGCTGAAAGAATATGTGACCAAGGTTGATTGAATCTAGGAATTAGAAAAACCTCTCCTTTCTTTGTCACCCCTACTTTAACTAAATATGGAGGCTGGTGGTGACCCACCAAAGGGGTTTCAGAAAATTCAATCATATCCAATTCTTTGAAGATTCTTTCTCTATAATCCTCAGGCATATTAAATCCTAAACGAATAGCATGTCGTTCTAATCTATCAAAATGAAGATCCGCGGCTAAAAGATGATTCTTTCCGTCCCAAGCGACTGTTGACCAAGCCTCACAATGTGGGTCCGAGTCATCCGACATGAGTGCGCGTAAGCTTACAAGACTTCAAATTCTTTGAATGGATATCACAGAATATCATCAATAAATGAGGTGTCAATATCATCATCTGCGTCATTCAAACCTTCCGCTAAATCATCTAAATCATCTAAATCGAAGTCATCGGCCAAATCACTAAGGTCATCTAAGTCAATATCTTCTTCTTCGCCTAATAACTCATCAACTACGTCATTAGATGGAGGAGTTACTGACACTTCAGAATAGTCTATTGGATCAATCTGAGGTGTTGTAATATTGTCTGAACTAGATGATTCATCACTCTCGATGAAAGATTCTTCGTCGTCCATTCCAAAGTCTTGATCGAACATTTGCTCTTCAAGCTCGACTTCTAAAGTTCCCATTTCCCATGGTTGAGGAGCCGCTCTCTCTCTAGGTTTCAATACTAAAGCACCACCAATTAAAATCATTATTCCCGATAAAACAGCAATTACCATATTCATGTCACCTTGAATCAATTGATTTATCCAAGATTCTCCAGAATCATCCAATCCATTATTATCACTACCAAATGCAGATTCAGACCATGGTTGAACTTCAAGAGGATCTACTGCAAGACGATGTACTTCTCCATCAAATCCTACTATTGCAATCCAGTATGAATTCTCATTATCTAACGAGTATTCATTACCATCGATATTCTCAGAAATATCTGATTTCCAAGAATAACTAGAATATTCTATTGAGACAAATTGCGAAGTATCGGCATCTCTTGTATCCTCAAATGGAGTTGATGACATAAATATGTAATAGGAGTCAATAATTGGGTTATTCTTACTATCCCATTCTATCTGTATCCTCGAACCAGAACTGTCCCAATAAGCAATTATTCCACCTATCTCAGGTATATGCAATCCAGGATCAAGAATATTTTCATTAATTAGAGCAATCGATGATGTTTTTACACCTTCGCTCCAATAGTTACCTGATGAATCAACTGGGACAACACTAACCCAGAACATAATATTAGGCGCCAATGGACTACCACTCGAAAAACTCTCAAGTAATAGTGGAAGCTGTAAATCTCTGTCTACGATAAGTGCTGGTTCACGATTATCTATAGTACTATATGGGACAGTATCTGCATAAATCCAATACTCTGAAATATCGGATTCTTCACTTTCTTGGAAGGTTACGAATACACCATCTCCATCATCTAAAGGACGGTCTGAAAGTTGAGGTGCATCAATTCGTGCAGGAGGGAATACATCGCCGCTATTATCTGAAGGAATTACTAAAACCATCTGATTTTGCATATCATTTAAGAAAACGTTACCATGAATATCATGAGTAGTTACAGTGACATATAATGGAATTTCAGGGATTATCGAAGAAGAAGACTCCATGGATATTTCATTTCCATAGTGGGCTTTGTAAACTGTCATTTGTAACTGGAATGCTCCGCCAATTTGTTGTTGATTAATGGTAATAAGGCCACATGAGTCTGGAGATTCAGAACAAATCGACCAAGATTCAGTCAGGTCTTCTTGATAGAAGTCAGAAACCCATACTGTGTAGAATGAAAAATCAGTAACCAAAGATCGATTCCAATTTACATCTATTGCTGTTCCATCGTCATCAGGATGATCATAAGCACTCAAACCAGATACGCGAGCAGGGGGTATTCCAACGCCCCCATTATTTGATTGAGGGGTGACCTCGATTACCAGCACATCGTTGAGATTAACGTTACCCCAATCATCAGAGGCTACAACTCCAACCCAATATGAAATATCATTAACTAACTGAGCATCTCCAAATGAAGAAATAATTGTTGAATTTGAAGAACAATCAGAAACATAAGAGGCAACTGGCCAACCATCAACATTGTTTGGAGGTTGCCAACTAGTTGCAGGTAGAGCATAAATTGTGTAAAAAGTACAATCATCTTCATCATTAGATATCCAATTTACTTGTATTTGGCCGCCCTCATCATCTGGTACATCTATTGCAGTAGTTCCTTCAATTCGCGCAGGAGGTATCCCATCATCAAGCCCACCAGCAGTGACTATTGGCCCAATTACTGTGGCATTAATTAAATCAGATTGCCCGCTTTGATCTACACATACCGCCGCAAACCAATAAGTGGATCCTGGATTTAGTTGAAGAACTGTATTATTACCAGAAATTGAAGATATATCAAAACTATCTGTTAATGCTAATGCATTAGTAATCTCTTGTTCGACAGCCCAGATCCTTGTTTTATCAGCATCCATCTCATTACAAGCTGCCCATTCTGCATAAATTGTCCCTGCGGTTCCACCAGAAATCGGATTGGCCATAAGCCAGTCGGGAGGAGATGGAACTTCATCAATAGGGGTCGCATTGAGAGGCCATGACATTGGTTCGCCTACTGAACCATCTGGATACTCGGTGACAATCGCTGCTCGATATTTATTACCATCAATTAATGGAGACATTACCCCATTATGATCCGCTTCGGTGATTGTAGCAGTTGTTTGAGACCAGAATGGAATCTCCATGTATCCTGCAAAGTCAGCTAACTCTTGTTCAGTTGGTTCCCATGACGGGTTACTTGCAGAATCCCACACATATAATCTGTAAGAGTACCAAGCTGCATCCTCGGAAGGTAACCAGGATGCTTCGAGCACTCCTCCTCCGTCATTGTCCCTATTTGAGAAAGATGTTAAAATCGTAGGTACTTCGAGTCTCTCCCAATCATATGTCATTCTGACACTAATTGTACCATTTTTAGGTGACTGCATTTGAACATGTAATTCAACAGAATTTGAACCTGGTCCAACATTAGAAATTGCTGTTTGGAAACCCGCTTCAATGGCTGGGTTCCTACTTGCTAAATCCCATGTTCCTGTGTAATTCAAAGAAACTGAACGCGCCCAAACAGGAGAATTAGATACTGGGCTAGAAATTGTCAGAGCACCATTGTACATCGGCAATATACCTGGTATTGAATTAGAATCATTTGGTATTAATATCGGATTAGAAACGAGATTATCACTACCGCTTGATGAGTTGACCATAACAGTTGACATCCCCGGATGACTGGTTTCAGTCAAATCCCATTGTTCACCTGCGAATAAAACGATTAAAGGTTCAGCACGCTTCTGGAATTCTCGTGGATATTCCTGCCCCGTTTGAGCATTGAAGTGATGTAAACCATCTTCCCCTACCACATATAATGAATTAGAATTAACGTAACCACTCGATAATCCAGATAATGAGCCAGATAATACAACAGAGTGATCTTTGTTAACCTCTAAGGCATCTAAACCACCAGAGCCAATAAGCAGTAAATGTTCTCCGTTAGAAACCATATCATAAGGTGGCCAAGAAAGTAAATTAGACGCGCTGGTTCCCGATTCCATCTGCATCATTGTACCATTCCAGTGAACTAATGGAGCAATGTCTGTGGCAACATGAACCCCCCAAGTATCTGCCTCTAGAGTTAGAACATTATTACTTGGAATCATATCAATCAAGTAAGTTCCATTTTGCATATCGGTATCAATATCCCAAGCGGCAACGCCTGGTCTTGTAGCACCTTGTCCATTATGAGAAATAAAGACAGAAGCGTTGTGATACTGGTCGAAAGTTGAGTTCCCTACAGTAACCTGTCTAGTTACTGAGTCTGCAAACATAAGGCCTGAAACACGATTACCAATCAAACCATCAGAATAATCTAATGTACTTTGTATCGTAAAAGTTTCATCTTCTAAAATTGTTAATCCTACCAAACCACCTACTAAGATAGTGCCATTGCCTTGGATTGGATTATCTAGAATCATTAAATGTTCAATAATTGGAGAAGGAAGGCCATTGAAGGTTGTTATTGGATTATCGAAACTCGAACTTGAGATATTATACAATCCAATACCTCCATGAGTAGCAATTAAAAGATGACCATCTAATTGTAAGAAATCTCTGACTATATTACTTGGTAATCCAGCAATCAAACTACCTGCTCCCCAATTTTCATTATTAATATCAAAAGATTGGTAGCCTGCAGAAGTCCCAGATTCTCCCATTAATCCAACATACATGGTGCCGTCATCTTCGATATGCATTCCATCCATTTGCGAATGAAGAGCAGGTGATGTTGGAACCTTTGTACGTTGAAGAAGATCAACCTTCCAAAGGCCACTTCCAGCTGTAGTTACCCATAATTTATTTCCATCTAGAGATATATCATTAATTATGTCGTTCTCAAAATTATATCCAAATTCCCATCTTACAGTTCCATTAGTTAGTTCGCCTTGCAGAATAGAAGATGAATAATATGAATTTCGATCTTGACTTGATGTGACCCAAACATTAGTTTCATTATATATGATATTTTGAACCTGCCCACTTGTTAATCCTACTAATTCATCATATCCACTTTCAATTAACCCAGTAGAATCTAATCTATCAACTCTGTTCAATCCTGATGTTTGGCCAGAGCGCCCTATGGCATACACAGGAGTGGTGCTCGAGGGGGCTCGAACAATTGAACAACCATCCATTCCCGGACTTAGAATTTGGCCATTAATTGTAGAAGACCCAGAAGTTACTATTCTAGAAATACCACCTGTAGTATCATATTGATGTGCTGTAAGAAGTACGTTACCATCGTGCAACATGCCTCCTGGAAATATCCTATCTTCAGAAATACCATCGGCTGTATTCGTAAGTGTGGATAAGAATTGATCAGTATTGTAATTATACCTAGCGAGGCCTACTCCTTGTTCATCGAATCCAGCATACATAATACGATTAGATTCGTCACACGCAAGGGCTCGAACATCATTATCTGCCAAACCATTTGAGGTTAGTACCGAAGTTATCCACTCATCAGTCGTCCCATCCGAGTCATGATCGGCCAAATCATAACGAGCAATCCCTCCTTGATTCCCCCACCAATTAACTGCACCAATTGCTATGTGAACTATGTCATCACACACCTCAATGTCAGCAGTATAACCATCTGGGATACCTGCACTTCCGGTTTGCCATGTTGTCCAATTACCAGAGGTACCATTTTTACGGATAATTTGGGAATTTGTTTGAAATCCTCCACCAGAATAACTTCCTGCCCAAAGATCATCTCCGACAGTAATCATCGTGTACAATTCATCTTCTGCATCAGAAGGTAATCCATCATTAACAACCCATGGATCTAGCCATGTTTCATTATTAGGTTCCCAGCGAAGAATACCATCCATACTAGCAAACAAATAATCGCCTTGATATTCTACTATGCCTCGAATTGGGCCGGGTATATCCGTCCATTCATCAAGTAATGTCATTGTTTGTGCTGAAAATCGTCTCATAACATTATCACCGTAAGCAACCCATAACTCACAGGATGAAGCATTTATTGGAAAGCAATCTCCAAGGAATTGAGCGTTCACTCTCTCCACACTACTGATGGTAGAAAGAGATTCTTCCCATGTTTCGTTAGTTAGATTCCATCTAGCAATTGTGCCGTCACCTTCATTCCAGTATTGTCTTGGTCTTATCCCAATCCAAAGTTCTTCAGAAACTTGCCCAATACTATGGATTTTCCCATCCCAACCAAGTTCTTGCCCTACATCAATAGTAGACTCACTAGAGTTAGATGATAAATTAATTCTAAAAATCTCATCATTAGATTGTTGCCAAGAATTAGATCTTTGAGTTGAATAATGCAGTATATCATCAACTATTACAACATGAGCTGGTGCAGAATTTGAAAGAGTAGGCCCTCCTGAATTAAAACCACGATTCCAATCGATTAACACATTATTATTCACTACGTCAATAAGCGTTAATCCAAAGTCACCACCTGCCCAAATTGTATCTTCAATATGCCCAGGAATAAGAACAGTTACATCATCATCATCAATAAATCCTTGATCTCCATCCCATGTTTGAAGCCATTGCTGACTGGTGAGATTATATCTTCCTATTCCTGTATTCTCAAAACCAATATACAATATATCTTGAACCTTAACCACCCTAGCTCTTTGCGTATCATCACCTGCCGTCCATCTTTCTACTACCTCTAGACCAACATCTCGATTTATTAGCGAAGCCCCCTCGTTATGGCCTGCTAAGATGCGAGTACAACAACTGTCAGAAAGAGGGCTGCTGAGAGGCACTAATTCTATAGAAAAAGTCTCACTAAATCGTGCAGAGGTATTCATTGGAGAAATGCATTCATCCCACTCATAAATATTATTTTGTATTATTGCCCAACCTGTCCAAGTGCAAACTCCACGATTAGTAGCCGCTACTACTCCATCTGCATCACTCTTGATATCATTGATTTTCCATGGATCATTGTTGCCACCTGGGACATCTGTTTCAAAATATTCCCAATCTGAACCATCCCATCTAGCCATTGCTTGGTTTGATGTTCCGCCAGAATTAGGAACCTCCATTCCAACAATTAAACCGCCGTAATAATCTAGGTGAAGAGCAAGTACGTCATTATCAGGTAAGCCACTACTTCCATCGGCATCCCATATATCTATTATATCGCTGGAGTATCTATCAATCAATAATATTCCAAAACCGGTCAGACCAAAGTAAATTATATCTCCATCAACTGCTATTGGAGCAGCCTCTAAATTGTCTGCTCCAAGAGATTTCCAAGAAGAGAGAATAGATAATTCTTGTAAATCAATCCTCATTACTCCTTCGTCAGGTGTTGCGATGTAAGCAATGCCATATCTAGTTACAACATCATTAATGAAATCTGAATCCAAGCCATCTTGTTCTGTTATCACATCTGAAAGTGTCATTGAAGAGGTATTGACAAAAGACAACCCATCTTCAAAATGACCTACAACTAAGATTTCGGTAAAAGCATCATGAGAAAGGGCCTTGACTGCATTAGATGCAAGTCCTTGAACCGTCCCGATATAGGAACCGTCTGTATTATCCAATCTTAGTATACCCGAATTAATTGTACCAACCCAAACATATCCATTCGTATCTTGGATAAATGATGTGATTTCGACAGGGTTGTTGACATAATCAGCGATATCGATGGGCATAAGCCATGTTTGTGTACCTTCATCGAACCTATCGATTATTGTACTGCCCGATACCCAAATCTCACCATCTTCACCATCATCAACATATATTACTTGATTCATAGTATTGATTGAAGGGCTACTGACCAATGTCTCTACACCATCAATTGTTTCGCCGACTAAACGACCTAATACACCAGAACCATCTCCAACCAATACTAACCCTGAGTCAGGGCTTCTTGAATGCCCGAAATCTGGCCAAGAAATTATTTCATTTCCGTTCTCTATCAAATTGAAAGAAGATAATTGCCTCTGAGAAGAAAAGAATAATGCATTAGTATCATAATTATGAATAGTATTTCCTGCAAGTATGTATAGCCATCCTTCTGTAAGGCCCAATCCAACCACTTGATTTGACGATAACCAGTTACTTGTTGACCAAGTAGCCATCCATGAGCTTGAAACAAGATTACGCCGATTTATTCCTGCATTTTCGGTTGCTATTAATAATTGATTACCAACTAATTGAAGATCGTTAATCATATCAGAGGATAAGAAATTACCTGTATTCCACAATGCATTACTATCTACTGATACTGATGCTCCATTAGGGGTGCTAGAAGTTGAATATCCTAATAGATGGAGGCCTTGATAAGTGGAAATGTACAGATTATCATCGTAAGATACTACATCTGTTGCAGATTTAACAGCACCTCCTGGGCAATAATAGTATGATGACCAATTTCCTTCGTTGGTGTAGTAAACATTACACCCTGAAACTGCCCAAATTGTACCATAATCATCGATTGTAATAGCAGTTATTGGAGAAGTTGATGTAGCTCCATCAACAAGATTGAAAGTTTCCATTAAAGATGAATCAGAAAGACTTCGTTGTAGTATCGTTCCATTAGATGTCCCAATAATCAAACGATTACCGCCTTCATCTATCGCGAGGCTTCTTCCTCGGACATTCTCTTCAATATCGATTATTAGAGTTGATGTCTGATCATCAAGATGTAGTAAATCGTCACCTAATAAAATGTATAATCGACCATCAAGTGGATTGACAGCACTGTCATATATTTCGATATCTAAAGGAGAAAAAGAAACTTTTGGTTCAGCAGGACGGAGAGCTTCAATGACAATGTCTGTAATTGAAATTCCCGTTGGTAGTTGCCAGCTCGTATCACTTACCGAATTAGGTTGAACTCTTGAATCTAAAACTCCATTGGAATTTACTCCAGGTTGGTTCTCAGAGAAGGAGTCTTGTGTTCCGAATCCTCCTAAATCTGTCCAATCAAGTATAGGAGTTTGGCTGTCTAACAAAGTGATTTGTGGTTCGTAAGCCGATTCACCTGCCGAGCCATTTACTCTAACTTGAAAAGTCATGTTATCTATTATCGCGCCTGGTGCGAAATCAAGGAATAAATCCCCATAAGCATATGTCCCATTAGATGGATTGGCACCCGTCGCAGATAACTCAATCCATCCAGTATCGTTACTCCCCCCTGCCCCCCAAGCGCCGGGAATTGAGTTTCTAGATTCAATATTTTCGTCTAATTCTGAAGATGAATATGCTGACCAAGGTAGTAAAACCATCAAGGCTACTAACAAGATTGCCATCCTTTTTTGCGAACCAGATACACTATGATATGTGGAGCGCATATGTAACTCGCGTCGTTTTATACATTATCAAAGCGTGTGTTCAATGTGCCTTTTATGCTCTTACCACCGTAGGTGATTTAGAATTTCTATCTTTTTGAAAAAGAATGTGCAGAGGGCTGATAATATAAATCACCAATATCGGATAGCATCATAGGTGAGTGGTATGCCGGTTAATCAAAGGGGATGTAATCTTGACAGATAAGCAACTTCGAAAAGACGCTTTGGATTACCACTCTTCCAAGCCTGCTGGAAAAATTACTGTAGTGCCAACTAAACCTCATGGGACTCAAAGAGATTTATCTTTGGCTTATTCTCCTGGTGTCGCTTATCCTTGTATAGAAATTGAGAAGAATCCTGATGCCGCTTTCAACTATACTTCCAAAGGAAATTTGGTGGCGGTGATAAGTAATGGAACTGCTGTACTGGGGCTTGGAAATATTGGAGCATTAGCAGGAAAGCCAGTAATGGAAGGGAAAGGTTTACTGTTCAAAGCATTTGCAGATATTGATGTATTTGATATAGAAATAGATCGAACAAATGTCGATGAATTTGTTGAGGCCGTAAAAGCAATATCTCCGACTTTCGGAGGCATAAATCTAGAAGATATCAAGGCACCTGAGTGTTTTGAAATAGAGCGTAGATTGATTGAAGAATTAGATATTCCTGTAATGCATGATGATCAGCATGGTACTGCGATAATTTCTGGTGCAGCTTTGTTGAATGGATTAGAAGTAGTAGAGAAAGAAATATCGGAAGTAAAGGTAGTAGTTTCAGGAGCAGGGGCGTCAGCAATTTCTTGTGCTCGTCATTATATACGGTTAGGTGTCAGAAAGGAAAATTTATTGATGGTTGATTCAAAAGGAATTTTGACGAAAAAGCGCTCTAAAAATGGTGAATTAAATGAGTATAAAGATGAATTTGCAAGAGAAATAGGAGAAGGAGGAATCAAGGAAGCAATGATTGATTCGGATGTTTTTCTTGGGCTATCAAAAGGAGGGATTGTAAGTAAAGAAATGGTGACTTCGATGGCTTCTAGACCATTGATATTCGCACTAGCAAATCCTGATCCTGAAATATTACCAGACGATGTTTATCAGGTAAGAGAAGATGCTATTGTAGCTACAGGAAGATCTGATTATCCTAATCAAATAAACAACGTTCTAGGATTCCCATATATCTTCCGTGGAGCATTAGACGTTAGAGCAACTGAAATAACTGAAAATATGAAAATGGCAGCCACACATGCAATTGCTGCATTGGCTAAAGAGCCTGTTCCAGATGATGTTGCAGCGGCCTACGACGGAGAACAAATTCAATTTGGGCCAGAATATATAATTCCAAAACCATTCGACGCTAGAGTTTTGATATGGGAAGCTAGTGCAGTTGCCCAAGCAGCTGTGGATGAGGGGATTTCAAAATATACAAAAAAGGATTTCGATATAGAAAAATATCGAGAAGAACTTGAATCTCGATTAGGTTTGACACGTTCAATAATGCGTCGCGTAATTAATAGAGCAAAAAGAGACAAGAAAAGAATTGTATTTGCAGAAGGAGAACACCCCACAATTATCAAGGCTGCTGCACAATGTATTTCCGAGAATATTTGTGAGCCGATTTTACTTGGGCATACAAAAAGGATTAATGCAGTAAAGGAAGAATTAGGGCTTGAATTCAAGTGTGAAACTATAGATGTGAGATATGACCCTAGAAGAAGAGGCGATTATGCAAAAGAATTCCATAAATTAAGAGGTAGAAAAGGATTAACCATGGAAGATTCAGTTAGATTACTGAAAACCACTACCTATTTTGGACCAATGATGGTACACATGGGAGATGCTGACGGGTATCTTGGAGGGATTTCGCATAATTATCCAGATATTGTTAAACCCTGTCTACAAACAATTGGACCGGCACCTGACACTCACAGGATAGTCGGGATGTATATGATGACAGTTAATGGACAACTAATGTTCATTGGCGATGCCACAATAAATATCTATCCGGACTCTAGAACATTAGCAGAAATAGCGGTTCAAACGGCAAAAGTTGCTAGAAGATTTGGCGTTAAACCTAAAGTTGCAATGCTTTCATTTTCAAACTTCGGAACTAGTGGAGAAATGAGAACAGATAGGATAGAAGAAGCAATAAGTATGGCTAGAGAATTAGATCCAGGGCTGATTATTGATGGACCTATGCAAGCAGATACTGCATTAATTGAGGATATTCAAGAAAACTATCCATTCATGGAATTTGAAGGCCCGGCAAACGTATTAATTTGTCCAAATCTAGCATCAGCAAATATTGCTTACAAACTACTTCAAAGAGTGGCTGGAGCAGAAATGACAGGCCCGATCCTAGAAGGTTTAGCAAAACCAGCACACGTCCTTCAAAGAGATGATAGCGTTAGAGAAGTTGTACATATGGCTGCAATCTGTGCTGTTGATGCTCAAAGGCATGCTACGCAAAAACTCTGAGACAATTTTCTATTTCAGTCTAATACTTTTGGAGATGCAGATAATACATCTTCACTACAGCCCTCAGAATATTGTTCGAAATTCTCGATAAACATTTGTGCTAGTAAATTCGCTACATTGTCAAATCTAGTTTTATCAGACCAGGTCTCTCTTGGTTGAAGTATCTCGTCTGGGACCCCTTCACAAGTAGTGGGCACTTCGAATCCGAACCTTTCATCTTCTACAAAGATTACATCATCTAAAGAACCGTCTAATGCAGCATTGAGAAGAGCACGAGTCCATTTTATACGAATCCTACTAGATTCTCCGTATCCACCTGCTACCCATCCAGTATTGATTAGCCAACAGTTTGCGTCATGATCTCGAATCTTGCTAGAAAGTAGATCTGCATATACACTTGGATGCCTTGGCATAAATGGAGCGCCAAAACACGTAGAGAATGTTGCTTGAGGTTCGGTTATTCCTATTTCAGTACCTGCAACTTTAGCAGTATATCCCGAAATAAAATGATATGCGGCTTGCTCGGGAGTCAAACGAGAAAGTGGAGGAAGAACGCCAAATGCATCACAGGTCAGGAAAACAACATCCTTTGGATGACCTGCCATTGAATCTAATGTACGATTCTCAATTGATTCAATGGGATAAGACCCTCTAGTATTTTGAGTTAAAGTCCCATCTTCAAAATTAGGTACGCCATTTGCATCAAGAATAACATTCTCTAATACTGACCCCGGCATCCTAGTTGTAGCAAAAATAGCGGGTTCATCTTCTTTTGAAAGCCCGATTAATTTTGCATAACATCCGCCTTCGAAATTAAAAACACCATCATCAGACCAACCATGTTCGTCATCTCCAATCAATGCCCTTCCAGGGTCAGCTGAGAGTGTGGTTTTTCCAGTTCCAGAAAGACCAAAAAATAATGCTGAGTGATTATAATCGGTATTAGCAGAACAATGCATAGGAAGTAATCCTTTAGCAGGTAATATATGATTCATTATTGTGAATATCGCTTTTTTGATTTCTCCAGCGTAGTGAGTACCTCCAATAATTACGAGACCTCTATCTAATGCAAGAATTACAAACACTCCTGAATTAGTACCATCGGCTTTAGGATTAGCCATAAGTTCCGGTGCATGAAGAATGGTATATTCGGGCACATGGTTTACTAGTTCACTGGGCTCACTTCTCACAAACATATTATGGAAAAATGAAGCATGCCATGCTTTCTCTGTAATTAAACGGACAGGCATAGAATATTTTGGGTCTGCTCCACAATGAGCATCTTTAACGAATAAGACATCTCTACTATCAAGATGATTTTGTACCTTGACCAGTAATCTATCAAAAATCTCTGAAGAAGTTGATTTATTCACTTCACCCCACCATACGTCATCAGCTAGACCTGATTCTTGAACAATGAAACGATCATTTGGTGAGCGACCGGTTCTCTCACCTGTTGTTGCTAGCAATACTCCGTGAGTTGTGAGTGATGCCTCTCCCCTTTCTACGGCCATGCCATGGAGCTCTTTCCAATCTAAATTCCAGTGTACTGCGCCACTAGGATTGAGTCCATGTGTTGCTAAAGGTGTGGCAAATTCGGAGGATGAAGGGCCCTTCGACGTCGTCTCCATGTACTTTGACAATGTCAGTCGCTTTTCAATGATTACGGAGAGATATAGAAAATATAGAAATTTTATCACAAATAATTAACGGGGATTAAATTATGTCATAAACACCTGTCAGGGAGACTGTGAGTGCCGACGACTCGGATGACAATATCATTCGAAGAAGAGAATTTAAGATTAGTGATTCTATTCAATTAGAAGATATTCTCATTCAAGATGATGCTATTAAAGAGACCGTGGTTTCAGGAAAAAATGAAATTGATGAGGCCATTGGAGATATTTTCGACCCTTTTTCCCAGGATAATGAAAATTTACCTGGAATTGTAAAGAAAGATGGGACCGTCGAAACATCTCCTGAAACTGATGTTGTTACTAATTTAGCCAAAGAAGGTGAAAGAAAAGTCAATTGGATTTTAATGGCATCAATGATCGTGATATTTTCTGCTCTAGGCATTGTTGTGGGAACAGCGTTAGATCCAATGTTGGCAATTATTTTATTGATTGGTCTGGCATTATTTGGGTTCTGGTTAGGTGAATTATGGATTCCCAAGAATAATTTAAACTTACTTGGAGTCACGTGGGTGATAATCTCAATGAAAGTCCTATATGGATTGGCTATTGAACTACAAAGATGGGATTTCATTACTATAGAAACTCTTGGTTTGTTTTTACTAGCACTTGTTGGCCTGAATGTTTATGTCTCTTACAGACATAATTCTGATGCCATTGCGGCACAATCTACTCTTATTTTATTAGTAATCGGTTCTGCAACTGGCTATAGTTTCGGAGAAATAGGTATAGCATTAATGATTCTACTTGCAACTATACTAGTGCATGGATTAGCAATACACAGGAAGTCCGGAAATTTGGCGGCTTTGGGTATAGCATCGACTAATCTATGGATAGGGATGCACGCATTAACTAGTGGATTTAGTATTGGCTCATTGACCATCCTTCCATTAGAAACACGATTACTTTTGTTCATATTAATTATGATAATAACTGGAATAAATGCGAGTATGGCGGCAAAGTTTGCGAGAGATGAAAATTGGTTCTCGAAAGCGTTCGAGGCATTAGGGTTAGGTAAACCTGGATTATGGGGCGTTTCTATTTCTTTAGGCATGGTTGGTGCCCTGATGGCAGTAGGTGCGAATCGTGAAGAACTGGGATATGCCATTGGTTTAATCTCAATTCTAGTTTCATCTTTTGGTGGTTCTTATTTAGTAGTTAGAGGAGTAAGCACAAAAAGGGTAGTGCAGCCTTTATTAATTTCAGGAATATTTCTTACTATTCTTCTAGTAACCAATGAATCTTGGAGAATGTTACCGTTTGATTCTTACGAATTATTTGCAGTACTTGGGATAATAGTAACTGCATTTGTAATGCTTAGAGATCAAAAATCAGTGACTGATAGAGTGCTATGGACTGGCTCTGTTGCTATATTGATGTTACTTGTTATTATGATACCAGCCGAGCCCTCAGATAATTTCTGTATCTCTAATTGTCAAGCAGGCGATGGAGGATTTTTACTATTATCTGCATTAACATTTATACATATTGGAACCGCGATTTTAGCAATAAAAAGAGAGGCTCCCGCTCTGGCGGGTGTTACGGTAATTTTGCCGTGGTCATGGGTAATTATTGAAGAAATACTTGAAGAATCAATAAGAACCCTAATTGTGGCGAATAGCGGCACAGACCCAGGATCTATTATTCATCTAGAGCCATTTCCACTCTTTGGTTACTTTGCCATTGCTTCCATATTAATGGGAATAGTTAATTTTAAGCTTGGAAAAAATGGAGTGAATCTAGCGTCAAAATTCCTAGGAGTAACAGAAGTTTCTGCTTCAATAAGAGACTCAGGGTTACTACAACTTTGGAGTATTGGATTATGGTTACCAATTACTACAATTATTTTTATGGCGAAATTTGGAGGGTTTACGGCATTGACTCTTCTGGGAATTTATACATTAATTGTAATAATCCATATGATTTCAGAACTTACAGAGAAGAGAATCGGTAACGCATCAATTATGTTGGCAACTATCTCATCTGGATTATTAATACTACAATGGCAATATGGAATTGAAGAAGGCTTCATGGTGATTTATTCTATTGTTGCAATGGCGCTACTTATTCGAAATAATGGTTCCAATGAAGTAATTTATTCAATTGGAATGTCACTATTAGCTGTACCAATGTTGATTAGTTTAGTAGCAAGAAAATCCAATGAACTCATAGATACGGAATTAATACCAAGTCTGGGAATTACCAAAATCTCTATCTTATGTACTGCGATATTGGTCATAATATATCTCTCAAAGGCAGCAAAAATGGAGAAACTTTTGAGCCCTGCTCTAGCATCACTTTGGTTACTAACAGTTAACATTGCTCTAGTATACAAAGAAGGTGAATTCTATGAAATTATAATTGCCTTAGCCATGTTTGCAGTTAGTACAATTTGGCTAGTTGGCAATGGAGAAGTAAGAAGGGAAATAAAAAGTATTACAAAGAAAAATTCATTGAAAGAATTAGCAAAAGAAGAATCAATTGAGAAAAATATATCAATAGGAAATGTCACTGGTTTTAATCCTCAATTAGTAGAATTAAAGAATAAAAGAAAGAAGAGAAGAGAAATGGAAGAAACAGAGAATATTGAAGACTTATATCTTACCGATGCTACTCATAAACCAGTAATAATAATCTTAGTTCTTGGATTAGTTATAGTAAGTTCTGCAATCATTAGTTTCATTGGAGGGACAAATCATTTAGTTCTACTAAGCACTGGGATTTTTATCTCAATATTGGTACTAGTCGCGCGAGAACGTACAAAAAATCTTGAATTGGAACTACCTCATTTTTTAGGTATTGAAATGCCTATCGCAATCTCAATAGGTGGCATCATATTAATTCAAGTTTCAGGGCATTTGGCAGCAGGTAGCAGTAATTTAGAGTTACTAGATATGGCGATAATGGTTTTACTAGTAATGTCATTTTGTATTATTTCATTAATCAATCAAAGAAATCTCTTAGATAGAATACTAATTGCGATTGATTGGTTTATTATTCCAATATTAATAGGAAGGATTGTTGGAACTATTCTGTATGAATCCTTGCCGGCACCATTTACAGTTAATCCTACAAAAGGAGACCAGATAGAATGGATTTTGCCATGGACTATTTTAGAAATACTACTTATTTTATCAATAATTATTATTGCATGGATAGAAACTAAAAAATTAGAGAAAAAAAGAGAACCTACCACTAATAATTCTCTGAGGGCTTTGGCAATAGTTTTCATCTCTACCGGGCCAGCAGGTTTTCTAGCATTAATATTAGTAATATATCATACCATCAAGAATCAACAAACGGTTGAATTTGGACTAGTGATGCCCACGATATTGCTCTCAATGGTTTCCTTATCTAATTGGATTGATTCACTCAAAGGAATTATTGATGAACTCACATTAATCTTAGGAGGGATTTTACTAATTCTATGTATATTGACTGTACCTTTCAAGAAAGAAGCATGGACAATGACTTTGGTGACGGATTCGCACCTACTACTCTACTCCGGATTATTATTGACAGGGGCTTTTACAACTCTTTATCTTCCAATTGTTCTAATAAGCCTGTCAACTACTGTTTGGATTATTGGAATTATGCAACTAAGGAGAATTTTACGAATCTTGGGCTTATTTGATCTTATTATTGCCATATTAGCTTCTTTGATGATACTGGGTGCAAAAATGCTTGAACCAACAACATTACTAATTTCATTAATTGTTTTAGCAGTAGAATTGGGACTTGTTGCGTGGCTATCGCTCTCGAATGAAGATGAAATTGTAAAAGATTAATTAAATTAATGATTTTCGTCGTACTAAGAGTAATTTTATACTATAATATGTATGTTTTTTTTACTAACGATATATGCTAACCTTGATGATGGGCGGGCCCGACAAAGTACTGTGACGAGGTCTTGGATAGCCGATACATCGGAGGAAATTGAACATCCTCCTATACCTATCGGGTTGAACGAAATGACCGTCCCCCGAACTATGATTATACTTTCATTAGCTACTATCTTCATGATTATTTTATCATCAGTATGGTTAGCTGTAGCAGCATTTCAATTTCAAGACGATTTAGAAGAATTATTTCCTCCTACCGGAGTAACTGAGGCTGATCTAAAAAATGAAGGTAGATGGTCATGGGAACTTGATTTGTTGTTCGATACTTGTGATTCGAGATTGGATGATTGGGAGTGGCCTGAATCATTAGCCGGACAAGATGATTATTTTCTTTATCCTGGAGAATTAAAGTGTGATTGGGAACATCAAGGAAATGGTGATAGGGCAAGTATTGTGGTGTATAATAGAGGAAATACAACAATCGACTTAATTCTTGAAATAATAGGTGGAGGCGTGGAGTTTACTAATGAGGGAAGTTCAAATCTATTATTGAATGGTCTAGAAGGTAATAGCACAGAGATTATTGAAATATCGTTGACTGAAGAGGTTACAGAAAAAGATATCAAAATTACAGCAACCCATGTCGAATTTAATCCAATTTCTATGATTAATTTAGATGTTCATTTATTTAAAGGCCCTGATGAGAGACCTTTGCACATAAGTGATGGCGATAATATTCAGGTTCACTACGTACTCTGGGACGCAGATACTGGAGAACAATTAGATGAAGGAGATTTACCAGTTCAGGGGGGTGATGATTCCAGATATATCAAAGGATTTGGCTGGGCGGTTATTGGACTAGATATTGCTGAAGATAGAGGATTCGTACAGGATACTGGAACGACACATACCGTATTATTACCTCCTCCTATTGCATATGGCAATAGTGAAGGTCATGAACTAGAAAATACCTGGTTAAGATTTGAAGTTAAGATTGATAGAGCGTTTAACACATAGTATTAGAGAGATGATTGCATGTCCGAAAATAACAAACATACGGCATTAATACCGTCAAAAAACATCGCTGATGAGGCAGGGAAACGCAATGCTCCGAAATCTGCAAGGAAAGGAGAGCCTCTACTACACATGACTGAGGATATGCGAAGGCTGTCAACTCCTTGGGCGATATCAATGGCAAGGGCGAAACAAATTGAAGCCTCTGACTTACCAGCAGGAGTGATTTTAGACGCTGCTGCAGGTTCTGGTGCACAGCTAATTGCACTAGCTACAGAATTGAAAAGACCCGCTCTGGGTATCGAACTAGACGGAAATATCGCTGTTCTATGTTCTGCGAATATGCATATAGCTTCTGATGGAGATCAAATACAGAGAACATTAGACCGAGTTATTATTGGAGACGGGAGTGATGCGGAAGGAGCCATTACTGCTTATTGGAATAGTTTGAGAAAATCGGGTACAAGGGCTCATCCACCTATTGCAATGTTACATCTAGATCCGGCAAGGCCAAGAGATGCACAAAATCATCATATCGATGAAATGAAACCTCCGCTAAAATCAGTTCTTAATTCTTGGAATGAATATTTACAAACGGGACCTAGGGGGCCTGCTGTTTTGTTAGACCTATCGCCAAGATTAGGACCTGAACAACAAATGATGGTCGAGGCTATTGTTGAAACTATTTTTCCAGGATCCCCAAAAACTTGGGAATGGTTGAGCCAAGGGGGAGGTCGGATAGATAGGTTATCTCTCTGGATAGGTGCAATTTCTTCAAAAGAAGATAGAAGATGTATAAGGATGGGTTCGAAGAATATCTTAGCTAAGATAGAGGGAAGTAGCTCTTCTTCTAAAATTGAAAGTCTGAATAAACCACCACCATTTGGAGCTTATATTTCAATAATAGATCCTGCTTTGATACAGAGCGGACTACAAGAAAAATGGCTAAGTAAGGCTTTGAAACCAAACTGTGGTCATTCATGGCTTAGACTAAAAGGAAGAAGACCTATACTAATACATACAGATCCTTTGAATGAAGATGATGAAATAGAAGGTTTTGTAGTGAGCACTGGGGAAATTACTCAACATAGACTTACACCACCTGAATTACACTCTATTGATCAAGTGGCTAGTGCTGCTTCAAGGAATAATATTGGAAAAATAACTCTTAGGTGCTCGTTGGATCCTGAAACACAACCGACTCTTCAACGTCGTCTAGATAAAGCGCTTCGAGATGTAGATGGGTCGAAAGCTTTCATGATTGATGTTGATTTGGAACGTGGTACTGGCAGTCATAAGTTGTATATTATCTGTAAAGAATCATAAAAAAAAATGAAAAAACGCTATCTAAATCCAGCGGGTGGGTTGAAATAGGGCAGGTAAGTCGCGAGGATGCCGTAAAGGCCACTGGAAACAGTGAACACGGGAGGACCGTAGAATGAGTAAAGAAAAACAAGAGATTGGAGATGACTTCTCCTATATTATCAGAATGGCTGACAGCGACATAGATGGATTGAAACCAATAGCAATAGGACTTGCATCGGTTAAAGGCATAGGAGTTCGTACATCTCAGCAACTATGCAGACTAGCAAACATCGATGGAACAAAGCTCGGAGGTCATCTAGAAGATGATGAACAAAACAGACTTAGAGAGACTATTGATGGATACGCGACTAATGTCCCATGGTGGTTAGTTAATCGCCAAAGAGATTTAGAATCAAACGAGGATGCTCATCTTGTAGCAATGGATGTTAAAATGACTCGTGACGATGATATTTCACGCCTAGCTGGTATGAAAACATATCGTGGCTTAAGGCATAGAAGTGGGCACAAAGTTCGTGGCCAGAGACTTCGAAGTAATGGAAGAAGTGGTACTGCACTCGGTGTGCAGAGGAAGAAGTGAGGTGAGATTATGGGAGATCCTAAATTTGCACGATCAAAAACACAGACACCTACTCATCCGTGGAAACAGGCACGTATTGATGAAGAGCACGCTTTGAAAGAAAAATATGGCTTGAAAAAAGTTGGAGGAATGAAAGAGATTTGGAGAGAGAAATCTTCACTTCGTAGACACAGAAACCAAGCAATGAAGCTAATTGGAAGAGTAGATACTTCTGAAGGGCATTTTGCCAGAGAGAAAACAGATTTAGTTAATTCATTATGTAGGCAAGGTTTGCTTGTAGAAGGCGCAAATATAGACGACGTTCTGCAAATAAATGTTGAGCATATGCTTTCTAGAAGATTACAATCTGTAGTCTACTACAGAGGATTGGCACCGTCCATGCGAGCGGCAAGAAATATGATTGTCCATGGTCACATCTCCATAGGAGAACAAAAAATGACTGTTCCCGGTTATCATATTAGAAAGCATGAAGAAGAAAATTTGAATTATTCTTCCAACTCAGTTTACAATGACCCCAACCACCCCTTCAGATTAGAAATGGAAAAATTAAGACTAACTATGGTCACCGATGAAGAGCCTGAAGAAGTTGGAGCCCCTAAGGCTGCTACTGAGGATTTCGTTGAAAAAATCAAGAAGGATGCTGAAGAAGCTCCTAAAATCGAAGAAACAATTCCTAAGGAGGGTAACTGATGGGACATAAAGCTATTTTACATATTTTCAGTACAAGTAACAATGTACTAATTACTGCTACCGACTTAACTGGAGCTGAAACTATTTGCAAGGTTTCTGGTGGTATGGTAACTAAGGGCGGTAGTGATTCGGGTGGACAATTCGCTTCGACTCGTGCTGCTGAGAGAATCGCAGAAATGTTGGCTGAGAAAGATTTTGATCAAGTTATTGTAAAATATAGAGGAGCAGGTGGAAATCGAAATCATAACGCACCTGGTGCAACTTCGGCTATACGTGCCCTTACTAGAGCGGGTGTTCAAATAACTAGAATCGAAGATGT